>FONU01000025.1 GCA_900112995.1 [Lactobacillus] rogosae
CTTCCACTTGTTCCGTTATCTGTGCTTCCGCCTGTAGTGCCGCTTCCGCTTGCTCCGTTATCTGTACTTCCTGTGTCACCACTTCCATTGGTATCATTGTCTGTGCTTCCACTATTATCTGAACTAGTATTTCCTGTGATGCTATCATCATCAGATGTATTAGCTGTTGTCCTATTGGTTGTATTATTAGAACTGCTGCCAGTAGTACTTTGTGTTACATTCTCAGTCTGCTTCTGTGTAGTCTGTTCTTCTGTGCCTGCCTCAGTTGAAGCTGTTGCCGCCTCATTCTTCTTATTATTCTTCGTTGCAGCCTGTTCTGTTGTATACTGCATATTCTGGTATTCATAAGAAGCACTCTTCTTATTGCTCTTGCCAGCCTTAACTGATACAACAAGAATAATAATAAGAATAATAACTATTACACCACCTGCAATCCATGAAACCATCATTCTTGCCGGAAGTGTGAGTGCTGGAAAAAGTCTTTTAATGAATATTGTAACAGCATTTTCCTTTAATCTTTTTCCTGTTTTTCTGTATACAGAACTTACAGCTTCTCTTTCTCTATAATCATCATTATTATTATTCTCATCATAACCATAATCACTGTCATCATACTCTTCATCAGAATAATCACTTTCATCTAATGAATTGTAATCATTATCAGCGACTGCTGCCATATCATTATTATCGGCATTACCAGCTGTTTCATAACCTAATACATAACTTCTTATGCCTGCTAACCAGCCGCTTATATAAGAACTGTCAACATCGGTTACGCTCTCAATCGCATCAACAGAAAGCATCTCATAAGCGTATAATTCTGTAAGCGACATTTCTATCTCTGATAAATTTCTAAAGCTCTCCTCCTGCTGGTCAAATGACTTAGGGCTTCTGAAGGCTATTGCCTTCTGCTTCATATATGTAACGAATTCTTCATCATCCTTAATATGAGTATATTCATATTCTCCTGTTGGTGCATTATTCCTTAATTCTTCTGCATTCTCACTTACCACACTTGTAAAGAAGAACGCAGATGCAATTGTTGCAACCTGCTTATGAATATTTCTTTCAAGGTTAAAATCACCTATTCTCTTACATATCTCAATAAGTGCCTTCTTTGCCTGGGTCATACTCTTTTCTTCGTTCTGATATACAGGGTATGCTAAAGCGTATACCTCTTTGTAAATCTTATTGCATAGTTCCTTTTTCTCAGCTTTTCCGTCAATCACATCCTGTACTAACTGTGAAAGCCCGTCATCTTTATTACTCATATTCATCTCCTGATATAATATTCTTACTAACGTACCAAACCTTAAAATAAGAACACTTTATGTGTGCCTTCACTATCTACTCCGTTATGAACAGAATAAATGTGAAAATGCTCCACTTAGGCATTCACATATTATTATACCACCTCCCACAATAATTGTCACTACAACAAAAAAACAGCAAATAAGCGGCTATAACCTGATTTTCGCCACTCATTTACTGTAATTATTAAAAATTAGCATATATAAAATCTGATGTTGTGCTTGTACTTCCATATATAAGTATAAACATTATAAATCCTATATATATAATCCATCTTATTACAATATTATATGATGCTATTGTTTCTCTTATGTTAATCCCCTTTTCTTTTAACAGACTGACAACAAATATAATAATACAGCCTGCTATAACAATTAGCAAATCCTGACTTGTAAGCCCTACAGCTTTAACAGCCGCCATTGAAAGCTGTGATATATGTGCCTTTGTAACTGTCTGTACCAACATAGCATTAGCAGCTCTTAAATCATTTGCCATATCAAAATAAAAGCCTATATTGACAAGAATAAATGTCCTTATAATGCAGAAGCCCTGATACCACCATTTCTTAGGATTGATATGAAGCTTTTCCTGTATCTTTGCATATACAGGTGCTAACATTCCACTTCCTGCAACAATTACGCCATTATATATACCATACATTATGTACTTCCACGCTGCTCCATGCCATACACCTACAACAAAGAACACCAAAATGTCAGCAAGTCCTACAGGAAGAAGCTTTCCAACATTGTTACCAAATTTCTTCTTGCTCCACTTACCGAATTTAGCCATACTCTTAGATAAAGAAAATGGATAGAATATGTAGTCCTTCATCCATGTACCAAGCGTTATGTGCCATCTTCTCCAGAACTCACTTATTGAGCGTGAGAAATATGGCTGTCTGAAATTCTCATCCATCGTAATTCCAAACATCTGTGCAATTCCTATGACAATATCAATTCCACCGGAGAAATCTGCATAAAGCTGTATGCTATAAAGAAGCACTCCTAACACATTGTACCATCCGCCATAATTCCAGTAATTATGGAATATGAGAAGGACTGCCGCATTTACCCTGTCAGCAAGTACCATTTTCTTAAAAAAGCCCCATAGTATTCTCTGGACACCAAACTGCAATTCTTTTAAATTGTAGCTGTGTCCTTCATACAACTGGCTTCCAAGTCTTTCATATCTTCCAATCGGTCCTTGTAAAAGCTGCGGAAAAAATGAAACAAATAATGCGTGCTTAAAGAAATTGCCCTGAGCCTTATGCTTGCCTCTGTATACATCAACAACATAACTTATTGACTGGAATGTATAAAACGATATGCCAAGCGGCAGTGTCAGATTAAGAACTCCTATCTGCTTTCCACTCCCAAAAAGTCTTAAAACTGCATCTATATTTCCAAGCATAAAATTGGTATACTTCATAATCCCAAGCATTCCAAACGCTATAAGTACCATAGCCAGTACTATTTTTTTCTTTTTACGGACAATATTTTTCTTGAAATCTTTCTTTTCTTCCCTGCTTATTCCGTCCTGCGGTTTCTGCTCATTCAATCTGTCCAGAAGAATTCCGCCCCTGTATGTAACATATGTTGTCAGTAATAACATCCACACTGTCGAGATATCATAAGAAGCATAATATACATAACTTATTATAAGAAGCCATATCCATTGCAGCTTTTTAGGTATCACATAATATATAATAACTGCCGCTGCTATAAACAGAAAGAACTCAAAAGTCGTAAATGACATATCTTTCTCCATTCCTATGTATTTTCATATAATATATATGGCAGTTAATAAGACTTCCACTCAAGTCCTGTAGCCGCCTCATAATCGTCTTTCATTGTCTCATACATATCTTCATATGACTTGTAGAAATATTCTTCCTCATTAACATTTCCCTCTGCATCATCTGCAAGTACTTTTGCTAATACATCTGAATATTTAACAGCAAGTTCTCCATACATATGTCCTTCTGTATCCACATAACCCGAATCATCTCTTGGAAGCACAGACATAAGCGTCTTATTAAAATCATAATATTTAATATTGTAGCTATCAAATAATTCTTTAAGCTTTTCGGACGCCCTGTCCACCTGTGCTTCCTTAAATGCATCTGGTGTTATAGGTGTTGACACACATACAACATTTATATCATTATCATTACAATAATCAAGAAAACGCTCAAACTGTGATATAACTGTTTTATCAAGGCTTTTAGCAGCATTTCCTTTCATTGTATTAACATATGATGGATTACCTGGCACTTCATTGATTCTATATCTGTAGCAGAATCCTTTTCCAAGATATGGACCACCTGCGGTTGCAAAATATCCATCTGTATCAAGTCCTGCTGACATATCATAATTCTTATATTCTTTTGTCTTTTTAAGTGCAATATTAGTCTTTGCCTTCTTTATCGTGCATTTCCAGGTCAGCCTTCTTGAAAATACATTTCTTATATCAAGTTCAGCCCTGTTATTCCACAGATATTCTGCCTTAACCCAAGTATCTTTCATCTGCTGGTATATAAATGACTTGGAAAAATGATTCTGGGACTGCCCATTCATCCAATAGTAATAGTCTACATCCACAATTACCTGTTTAACATTATTACCCGAATCGACAACTGATTTCAATACATAATAGAAATCATCAACCGTCTCTCCTGGTATTCCCATATTAAACGAATTAACATTCATATATTTATCAAGATATTCTGTATCTATACTACATCTTGTATGTGAAGCTCCAAGCACTATTGTGTCGTAGCTCTCATTTGAACTGTTCACATCATTTAACACAAAACGTATATATCCACTCTCAGCAAACAGATAATCGCACACAAGTATAACCACTGCCAGAACAACGATAAATAATACACATTTTATGTGTGGCCATGCCTTTTTCATTCCGTTCCTCATTTCCAACGAATAAATACAGTAAAACTGTACTTTTTGTATATTTCATCTATTATCTGCACTACTCTTACAATCCGGTAATTCTTTCCATTAATGCTTACTACTGTGCAGATTTTTGTAATTATACCACTTATACAGCTTTAAATTGTTAACAATATGTTAACTATTTTTGAATTTATTGCGAAATTATTACATTAAAATTACGCAATGACTACATTAATTAACACCTAATACCAAAAGCATCTGATTAGTTCATAATCGCAACCGCAATATTAAGATATGCTGCAAAGGTTACCCATAAAAGATATGGAACCATAAGCCACGCTGCCACTGTATTAACATTAAAAAATCTCCATATTGTAAATATTATTAAAATCCACAATATCATAAGCCATACAAACGCCAGCCAGAAAGCACCAAAGTTGAAGAATATAACTGACCAGCCTATATTGATTACAAGCTGTACTCCATATAATATCAGTGCTTCTGTTCTGTCATCATCCCTTGTCTCACATACAATATAAGATGCCAGTCCCATAAGTATAAAAAGAATTGTCCATACAATAGGAAAAAGCTGACCAGGAGGTGATAGTGCAGGTTTATTCAAATCTCTGTAGATTTCCATTGAATTACCTGTAAGAAGCCACGATATTACTCCTGCTCCTATACTTATCACCATCGCTAAAATCAGCCTTTTCCAATTCACTTTAATATTTCCTGTCATAATTCCTCCATTCACCAAAAAATGTAACATTTTATCTGTCAGAATTATTTTATGCAGAAATCACTAAAGCATACTTATAGTTTATTTAATTGTAATTTCACTGTCTGACCATTACAGACCACTCTTTATATTCTCTCCTGCCGCAGCAGTTGTTGCCGTTGTTACTGCCGCTATCTTATGAATTGCAATGTAATCTTTTGCTTTTTTTATAAATTGCAAATCTCCTGCTTTTTCTAATAATTCTTTAAACTTATTCAACTGTATTCCTCTTTTCTTAAGTCCACCAATTCACACATAAATGCCTGAATTTATTTATTGTAATATTATACTGACTATTAATCATAATAATGCTTAAAATACACTCTTGCAAATATTGCCCAGGTATCAGCGAATGCTCTTACACAGTCTTTTATTCCAATTCTGTTAACGCCTTTATCCCTTACAAATACAACCTCAACTGGCATTTCTGCTATTTTGAAACCCCTTCTATGCACCGCTACAAGCAGTTCTATATCATATGCAAAACCTGATGTTCTTATAAGATGTCCTACCGGTTTAATAGCTTCTGCCTTAAACACCTTAAGTCCTGTCTGCGTATCCTTTACATTAAGATGAAATAATATTATAAGCATTATATAGTAACACATACTTATTACTTTTCTTTTAAATGGATATTTAAGCTTTGACCCCTTATGAAATTTACACCCGATAACAACATCTGCGTTATCATCAAGCATTTTCTTAAGATAACCCTCAAGCTGTGCCGGATTAAGTTCCAGATCTGCATCAACAAATGCAATATACTTTCCTTCAGCCTGCGACACGCCCGATATTATGGCATTACCTTTACCTCTGTTCTTATCAGAAGTGACAAGCCTTACTCTTTTGTCTTTTCTTACCGCTCTTAATATCTCCGCCTTGGTATTATCCTTACTTCCGTCATTAACAGCTATAAGTTCAATTTCTCTGACAAAGCCTGATACTATATCAAGTGTCTTGATTATGCTTTGATATATTAATTTTTCCTCATTGTATGCTGGCATTACTATGGATAACATTCCATCTAATTCTACCATTGCACCCTCATTTCTAACAACAAATTGATTATTAATACAAAAAATGTGCAAAGCACATTCCAACACCAGGCATGGTAATCTGCGTCTAACTACAGATTCGTGTGGGTGTGCATCATCGGCACATAGTGCCTTTTGTGTAATAAAGAATTCCTATTACACAAAAAAGACTTCCTACTCATTTGTAGGAAGTCCTATGCCGGCAACGGGAATCGAACCCGTATGGGAGTATAAGTCCCGCAGGATTTTAAGTCCTGTGCGTCTGCCAGTTCCGCCACACCGGCTCTTTGGTATATCTTAATACATAATCCAAACTTGGTGCAGCCTAAGTTGCACTTTACTGCCTGCAAGCCAGTATTATGTAGAATGGGCGGAGAAGGATTCGAACCTTCGAAGGCAGTGCCAGCAGATTTACAGTCTGTCCCCTTTGGCCACTCGGGAATCCACCCATAATTCCTAAGTCAGTCTGCTAACTCAGGAAACTTTTTGCATTTTATCATATATATCTTATCTTGGCAAGTGTTTTTTACAATATTTATTAATTAATAAAACATATTAACCGAAGTAATACGAAATCCCTTATACTTCTTAAAATTATCATTGCTAATAGCTGATGTGTAATCATATATATTAACAGTTTCTTCTGGCACGAAAGATATCTTTACAATACCATCATTTCCTACAATATCTGCTGGTATCTTTAAAGTATTAAGGTTATCATTCACCTTATCTTCTCTTTCCCTGTCACCATATTCATTCTTATGGTACTTAACCGCTCCCTCTGTTTCATTATATGCAGTTATAGTTCCAATATATTCATCATTGGCATATACTTTAGTATCTGTATTATAGCTTGCACCATACACTTCAAGCACAATGTCTTTCTCAACTCTTGTTACAAATCTGTAATAAAGTGCTGCCTCATTACCTTTATTAGTATATATCCCTGTATGAAGTGAATAGAAACCCTTTGTGTATCTGTAAGGAATGTTCAATGCAGAAGCTATTGTCTTATCCTCATCTTTATCAGCTGTAGAATTATCATCAGCATCTTCTGATACATAATTATTCTCTGCTGCTAACATTTTTTGGAAATATTTATCAATGGCAGAATCTCTGTTAGACTCCACACTATCCTCATTAACCTCATCAGCCTCTTCTTCATCATCTGTTATAATATCGCCATAAAGCTTCTGTTCTTCTAATAACTTTTTATATTCTTCAAGCTTTGATATATCATATATCTCTGTATTACCAAAGTAATAGTCAAGACCATTTTCACCCGGCCACTTTGACAATTCACCATCTACATAGTAAAGCTTATATTCATCTGATACATCAAGCTTACTGCCAAGCACAAGCGTTGCAAGATAGAACACTGCAAGAATCACAACAATAATATATGCAATTATATTAATACATTTTTTCTTATTATTCATCCCAACTCTCCTTTTCTACGCCGTAAATGCGTTGACACCTGCTGTAAACCATAACCATATAAGAAATGCTTCCATAACTACTGCAAGAAATACCGCCAGCCACTTTAAGTCTTTCTTATCTGCAAAATAATCATATAAACCAATGTATACAACATAACTTCCAGCTATAAATCTGCACATTGACATAACTCCGCCCGTAAAAGGAATTATAAGTGTTATGACAGCAAATAGAACTTCTGAATAATATCTACATTTAAGCATATATACATACACGATTATTGCCAGTATCATAACCAGCGGAATCCAGTATCTTTCTGCATATATATTATTAAAGAAATCCCATATCATATTACCTATCCAGCCAGCACCATCTTCTCTCCATGCTGCCTGCACATTTCTGAACGCCCACGCATCTCCTGTCACATAATACAGATGCATCATATTAACAAATATGCCTGCCGGACATAAGAATACCTGCAATATCTTAACTGGATTTTTAAACATATGTACTATAAAACTGCCAAGCTTTCCAAATGTTATCCTGCCCTCATATAAATCAAGGTACATCTGCAATACGAGCGGGAATACAAGTATAACACCAACTATTCTTGTACAGCTTGCAAGCATAGCCGCAGCTGCTGAAATCCAGTAATTATTAATATTGCCCTTTTCTTTTTTTAGATAGTAAAAGAACACTGCAATAAGCATCATAAATAATGTTTCTGAATATACACAATGAAGATAGAATGAGTATGGTCCCATATATACAAGAACCACTGCAAAATATCCTAATCTGTCAGGCTTATAAAGCCTTACTGTCTTAACAAGAAATATCCCCATTATATACACATATATTAAGCTGAGAAATATTCCTGCCTGTGCATAATTAAGGAAGAAAAATATGTATTTAAACAATCTTATTGATACTGGAAATAACGGAAAAAATGCCCAGTTAGCCTGTCCATCTCCCGGCTTTATGCTTCCAGAAAGACTATATCCTTTTTCAGCAATCTTAATATACCAGTCTGCATCGCCACCAAGAAACATCTTAGCAAATGTAATATTATTGCCAAATGCTGAATTGGTAACACAGCCAATAAATATATAAAATAGTCTTGATACAAGCAAAATCAAAAGAACATTTTTCGCAATCTGCTTATTCTCTTTAGTAGCAATCCTGTTCCATAATCCAACCGCCTTCTCCTTCATACGTTTACCTTTCTTCTTAATTAGTAAATACGGATACACAATAACGAAATATTAAAGTTGTTGGGTTCTGACCCTGACATTATAATCATTTCTATTCGTTACCTGTAGCCTGTTCCTGTTCTTTTAAATATTTAATATACCTTTCCACAGCATTCTGCCAGGTTGGAAGCGGTGTAAATCCTGCCTCTTTAAGCTTTGATTTATCTAATCTTGAATTAAATGGCCTTGCCGCCTTTGAAAGGCCATATTCTTCTGTGGATACCGGAATAACCTTAATATCCATTCCAGCCTGTCTGTATATTTCACACGCAAAATCATACCACGAAATATAGCCACCCTCATTAGTTGCATGATAATATCCATATTTCTCTGTAGCTATCATATCAACTAATAATACTGCCAAATCAAGTGTATATGTTGGTGTTCCTATCTGGTCATTAACAACTCTTACAGTCTCGTGGTTCTTTCCAACCTTAATCATTGTCTTTATAAAATTATTGCCATTAGCACCGAATACCCATGCTATTCTTACTATAAAATATTTTGAAAGTGTATCAGCAACCGCAAGCTCACCCTCAAGCTTAGTCTGTCCATATACATTAAGCGGCTTGTATTCCTTGCAGTCCGGCTCCCAAGGCTTCTCACCCTGCCCATTAAACACATAATCTGTGCTTATATATACCATTTTACAATCAAGCTTCTTAGCCGCCTTTGCAATATTAGCTGTCCCTTTGGCATTGACAGCTCTTACCTTCTCAACCTTGTCATCATCTTCTGCCATATCTACTGCCGTCCACGCCGCACAGTGTATAATAACATCTGGTGATACACTGCTTATAACCTCATCTACAACAGCCTCATCTGTTATGTCCATCTTGACATATTCCATTGTTGTAACAGCACTATTATCCTGAATACCACTGTAATTATCAGCTATATCACTTCCTATTCCTGTGTACCCTCTTTTATCGAGTTCATTCATAACGTCATGACCTAACTGACCTGACACTCCTGTTACTAATACTTTCATACTTTCTCCTTAATGTCTTCTATTATCTTTCAATTTAATTATAATCCAGCACATTAATACTATTACAAATATTATTTATATACAATATAAATAATTTAATCACTTGTAATGAAATCATACACAACTTTCCCAAGTCTATCAGGTGCATATCTTTTAACTACATTTGCATATGCTTCTGTATCAACCTCTGTATTATATGACAATAATTCATCTGCAAGATTGTTTATCTGCTCATATTCATTACATCTTATATTAAATGTATTAATATTGCCGTCTGTAATCTCATCAAATATAGGAAGATTACTTGCTATAATTGGCTTTTTAAAACGCATAACCTCAATAATCGGCATACCAAACCCCTCGGCCTTCGACGGAAACACAAAAGCTGACATTGAGGCATACAGCTCGTGCTTTTTATCGTGGGTCACATAATCAAGATAAGTTATATCTTCATCTAACATCATTGCCGACCTTACAATCTGGTTAATCTCTTCTTCCTGCATCTTTCCACCAAGAATAAGTTTCTTCTTGCCACCCCGGTTCTTATATTGCAAATAGCCTTTTATAAGAAGGTCAACACCCTTTCTTTTCTCCATATTGCCAACATAAAGAAAATAATCATCATCTTTATTATCCCATTGCTTTTTAACAGGATTGGATATTATATAAGCATTAACATTCGCTATGCTCTTAGCTTCCGGGAAAATTTCTTCCGTTGTCCTTTTGGTCTGTTCTGAATTATATAGAATCATATCTGTATTCTTAAGTGTCTTTTTAAGATTGTACTTAAAATACATACTATATACTTGCCCGAAATATTCAACATATTCTATTGGAAACATATCGTGTATTGTAATCATAGTCTTAAAACTACCGCCGAGGTTAATCGGAATTATCGTATTAACTTCCCAGAATATATCAGGCTTAATAATATCAAGCTGCTTTTTCACATATGCAAAATAAGCATAAACTCCGGCACTCTTATACACCTGTTTTCCCTTTGTATATACTTTTATTCCATTTTTAATAAATGACTTAATATATTCACTCTCTGCAACATCTGATATAAGAACGAATTCCAGATCCTCATATTTCATAAGCTGCTTAAGAAAGTCATTAAGATACATTCCCACTCCGCTTGGTCTGCTGCCAAGCGTTCTTGCATCAACCGCTATCTTCATCTTTTTAATCCTTATTCTGCATATTTGTCCATAATTCCTGCAATTATATGGGCTGACCTGTCCCACGAATGACTTGAAAGTACATTCTGCACTGCCTCGTCACTCACCTTATTCTTTTCTAACAGCTCATCTATATTCACATCAGGCTTATGACAGTTGACATATGTAGCCGCATTTTTGTAAATCTCGTGCAGCACCGGAATATCACCAAGAACAATCTCAGCTCCCATACAGAGTGCCTCCATAGGTGGTATTCCAAAGCCCTCATAGGTTGATGGGAATAAAAATGCTTTGCAGTATTTCATAAGTGCTCTTGCCTCTGAATCCCTGGCATAACCAATCGCCACTACATTGCCAAGCTTTTCTATTCCAGACCTGTCCCCAAGACTTTCACCTGCTATTACATATGTACTTTCTGGGTGAAGCTTCGCATTATTAAGAATCCAGTTAAGATTCTTATTAGGTGCCAATGAAGCCATATACAGATAATATTTATGTCTTTTTATTCTTGAAGCATACTTGTCAAATATACTCTCGTCTATGCTGTTCACATCAAAGTGCTGCCAGCCATTGCCTGCAACTACTATTTCCTTACCATGGGTATTATAATTATCAATGATTTCTTTTCTGGAAAACCCACTGACCGTTATTATCGCATCAGCACTCTTAAAGGCTTTAAGATACATAAGCTTTCTGAACAATATCTCATGCCAGTCACCCGGCTCTCTAAAGAACTCCTTATGTGTCTTAAATGCTATGTCGTGTACCGTAACTATTCCATTTTTCATAAACAGTGATACTTCATTACATAAATATACAGGCTTAGCCTTCTGCTTGTCCACATATCTCTGAAACGTGAACTGTTCCCACATTCTTCCAGATTTTCCAGCCAATATAACAATCTTAATGTTATTATAGTGTGTCTTATAGCTGTTAATCTCCGCAGATGTACCTTCTGAATCAATCTCGGGCACAGCTATCTCAACCTCGTAAGGCTTATCCGCCATATATTTATCAAGTTCTTTTGTTATTTGTCTTGCGTACCTCTGGACACCTTTAATATGTCCATACAAAAAGCTTCCATCAATAATATATTTCATAGTAACCTCTTTTTGCAGTTTCTTATTGTATATCATTATCCGATACATGGTCAGGCTTATAAGTTGGAACGAATTCCTTTACAAGCCGTCTTACTGCCATCGCATCTTCTTTGTAAGCTGTTTCCTTAAGGACTTCTAGCTTGTCCTCAAAATTGTCTTTATCAAATTCAATAGGCTTGCCTATATGAATAAGCTTATTCTGTGTATCCTGAAGCCCTTCCTCTGCCATAAGAAGTTCTTCATATAACTTCTCACCAGGTCTTAAACCAGTATATTTAATCTCCATATCCACACCAAGTGTGTAACCTGATAGTCTTATAAGATTCTTTGCAAGGTCATCTATCTTTACCGGCTCACCCATATCAAGAATAAATATCTCACCACCCTTGGCGTATGCACCCGCCTGAATAACAAGCGACACGGCCTCCGGTATTGTCATAAAATATCTTATTATATCAGGGTGTGTAACTGTAACCGGACCCCCTGCTGCAATCTGCTTCTTAAAAAGAGGAATTACAGAGCCATTGCTTCCAAGTACATTACCAAATCTTACGGCTACGAATTCTGTATTAGATACTCCATTATAATACTGAATTATCATCTCACATATACGTTTTGTCGCACCCATTATATTAGTCGGATTAACGGCTTTATCTGTACTTATCATTACAAATCTCTTGGTATTATATTTGTCTGCCATTCTTGCAAGATTCCAGGTACCGGCTACATTATTCTTAACTGCCTCATTAGGGCTTCCCTCCATAAGCGGAACGTGCTTATGTGCCGCTGCGTGATATACAATATCCGGTCTGTAATGTGAGAATATCCACTCAAGTCTTGTGTTATTTCTTATTGAACCAATAAGCGTCACCACATTGGCATAAGGACAATTCATCTTTAATTCCTGCTGTATATCATAGGCACTGTTCTCATATATATCAAATATAATAAGGCACTTAGGGTTATGCTTGACTAACTGCCTGCAAAGCTCAGAACCAATTGAACCACCGCCGCCTGTTACAAGAACAGTCTTGCCCGATACATATCCAAGAATTGACTCCACATCAACATTGATAGGATCCCTTCCAAGTAAATCGTCCACATCAACATTTCTGATATCCTGAACATTAATCTCGCCGTCCATCATCTGATACACGCCAGGTATAATCTTTAAATTACAGTTAGTTTCTTTACAGATATTAAGTATCTGTCTTTTAGTTTCCTGCGATGCTGATGGAATAGCAAATATTATCTCATCTATCTCATAGTATCTTGCATATTCCTTAATACGCTCCCTTGTTCCAACAATCTTAACGCCTCGTATATACTTTCCAACCTTTTT
This sequence comes from [Lactobacillus] rogosae, assembly GCA_900112995.1. Classification (GTDB taxonomy): domain Bacteria; phylum Bacillota; class Clostridia; order Lachnospirales; family Lachnospiraceae; genus Lachnospira; species Lachnospira rogosae. Next base: position 13,340 of record FONU01000025.1, read on the forward strand.
AGGGTCATCATCAATAATACATACAACCTTGGAATTATCAAGGTATCTTGAATTAGCAATCTCTCTCATAAGAACATTGGTAGCCTCACCGGCACCAATTATCATAATCTTAATCTGCTCTGATGTATGTCTGTATTCCTGTAAAAGTGTTCTTATAAGCCTGTACATAAAACGGCTCGCACACATTGCAACTATAAGAAATACTACTGACATAAAATAACAGGCTCTAGGAAGCGGTGTTCCCATAACTGTTGTAAGACAGACGTGTGCCACCTCCGATACAATACAAGCCTCAACTATCTTATAAAGCTCGGCTATACTCGCATACTGCCACAAACTGTGATACATTCTGAAACACCAGAATATAAGCAGTGTTATAAGTGTAAATGGTACGCAGGTACTCTTAAAATTCTGTATATATTGTGACTCTATCGCCGCCAGATCAACGTTAAACCTCATTACCAGCGATATAAATACACAGCCGTTAACAAGAATTATATCTGTTATTATAAGAAAAAAGCGTCTGACTATTAACTGTAGCTTATCTTTCCTTGTCTCTTCCATAATTAACCTCTTTTTGATTTATCCATAAGTCCTGCTATTGTGCCTATTCCATAACTTAAATGAAGAAGCAGGAATAATACAGGAAGACAGGCATTAGTTATATTTCTTTTATCTTCAGCTTTAAATGCAGATACTGCCGCCATACCAGATGCCATTAAAGCATAGAGCACCCACATAACAGTTGTAAGCACTACTGTTACTTTTCTTAATGCCGAAATACCTTTTCCAAGTGTATGGTTGTGCCTTTTCTTAATGCACTCTGCAAGTCCTGTCGCTCCAATAACCGAACCTGAAGCTATTATTGCACTGACAAATGCAAATGGCACAAAATGATATATGCTAAGGCACTTAGGACATACCTTGCTTGTCTTTCCTATCCAGTAGCCGTTAGCATACTTCTGCTTAAGCATTGCCTTAAGACTGCTTCTTGTATACTGGTATGATATTATATCAGGGTCAAAGCACAGCTTATATCCAGCTTTTCTCATTCTATAATGAATTTCATTATCTTCTGTACGCACAAGTTCCTCATTAAAGAAACCAACCTTTTCAAATACTTCTCTTCTATATGCTGCGTGAAATAACGATTTAACATAAGTCTTTCCAGGATTATTCCTGTATGAAGCAATGCTTGAACCAAACATACTGCTCTCTGCAAGAAGAAGTGTCTCCTTAAATGGAGTTGGCTTGTCTATTATGTTAGGTCTTTGTCCACCACATATATATTCGCCTGTTTCAAGCACCCTCACATTCTTACTGACAAAATCCTCTGGAATTACAGCGTGTGCATCTACCTTTATTATCGCATCACCCTTATATTCCCTCAATGCAACGTTCCAGCCTGATGGAAGTGTCTTTTTAGGATTGTCAAGCACTACAACCCTTCTGAATTCATCTTTATTATCAAGTGCAAATTCACACATAAGTGCTCTTGTATTATCAGTTGATGCTCCGTCTACAAGCACAACCTCCATATTGTTATGGTCATAATCCTGATTTTTAATACATTCTAATATTCCATTAATATTCTGTTCCTCGTTATATGCAATAACACACATAGTAATAAGCATATCAGACATTTATTATCTCCTTCTACTCTTTGTCACTGAAAGCCTCTCGCTTCCAACAACAGATTCAAATGTATCCCAAAGCACCCTGCAATCCTCTGCAAAACCAAACTTTCTTAATGCCTCAAGATTATACTTCATCTTCGCAGGAAGTACTTCCTCAACATACGCTTTATCCGGATTGGCGGCATTGCCTAATATTTTATCTTCATCTTTATAAGCTATGCTTGTTCTTGATGTAAGCCCAGCCGGCAAAAGCAGTGTTGCATACATTTCTTTAGAATACTGCTTTACATACTCAGGCACTTCCGGTCTTGTGCCGACAAGTGTCATATCTCCTGCAAGAATGTTAAATAACTGTGGGAATTCATCAGCTCTTATCTTTCTTAAAAGCTTTCCCATTCTTGTTATTCTTCTGTCATTATCCACAGTCACAGAAGCACCAAGCTCATTAGCATTAACAACCATTGTCCTGAACTTGTATATCTTAAATATTCTTCCATACTGTGTAACTCTTTCCTGTCTGAAAAATACAGGTCCTCTTGAATCACATTTTATAAGTATTGCAATTATTAACATCGGCAATGCAAGCACAGCAAGCATTATTGATGCAACTACGATATCAAATAATCTCTTCACCATTAAAGAAGCTCTACGTTTATTAACTATATTGTAATATTTTCTTACTTCCCTTGTTCTCATAAACTTTGGAAGCTCATTCCATTTTCTAAGCTGCATACCAACCTCTTTTCTGCCAGTCTGTTAAACCTGTTATTTAAGGCTGTTAAAATTCTCTATAACATATTCTATCTGTTCATCTGTAAGATTAGTATGAAGTGGAAGTGTGACTTCATTGTGATACATTTCAAAAGATTTTGGGAAATCTTTTATATCAAAGCCAAGCTGCTTATATGCTGTGTGCATAGGAAGCGGCTTGAAATGTACATTCGTTGCAATTCCTGCTTCTGCCATTCTTATTATAAACTGGTTTCTGTCTTCTACATCTCTTCCAAGGAGTCTTGTAAGAAACAGATGTCCACTTGATGAATATTCATCTGTATAATGGCACAGGCACTCAACATCATCTGCCTTAATACCCTCTGTATACATATTAATCATCTGCTTTCTTCTTGCAAGCATCCCCTCATATCTTGTCATCTGAGCAAGACCTATGGCGGCTGTTATATCTGTCATATTACACTTATAAAGTGGTGCAATAATGTCATATTCCCACGCACCAAGCTTAGTCTTTGCAAGTGCATCCTTTGACTGTCCGTGAAGGCTCATAAGCATAATCTTTTTGTATATTTCTTCATCGTCTATTCCGTCAAGTTCTCTCCATACAAGGCCTCCACCTTCACCTGTTGTAAAGTTCTTAACAGCATGGAAAGAAAATGATGTAAAGTCCGCACATTGTCCGCTCTTATGTCCATTTCTTGACGCACCATATCCGTGTGCCGAATCAGCAAGTATAAGAACTCTTCCAAGTGCCTCCTGATAAGCATTAGCCGGCTTAAATAAAGCCTTCTTGCTCTCAAGTATTGCCCTTATCTTATCATAATCGACCATTACACCAGCTATATCCACTGGAATAACCGCCTTGGTCTTCTCTGTTATGGCTGCTTCAAGCTCATCATAATCAAGATGATAAGTTCCCTCCTGCACATCAATAAGCTTTAAAGTTGCACCAACGTGGCATACAACACTTGCTGATGCTGTATATGTGTATGCCGGAACTATTACCTCATCTCCCGCTCCAATTCCGAATAATCTAAGAGCCGTCTCCATACACGCTGTAGCTGAATTAAGACACGCACCTCTCTTAGTGCCAGTGAACTCTGCCATCTGTCTTTCTAATTCCTTGGTTCTTGGACCTGTTGTAATCCAGCCCGACCTTAATGCTTCGCTTACTGCTTCAATTTCCTTTTCTGATATATCTGGTGGTGAAAATGGTATATTCATCTTTTTTGTCATTATTATCCTTCTGCCTCTTTTCTATACATTCTGCATAATCTAATTAGAAGATGTGGCTGTAGGCGTTGTTACCGTTGGCGTCTGTACAGTCGCAGTCTCACTTGTCTTTGTCATATCCGGAAACGCATATGTCATATCACCTGCTGTATTAGGTATTGATATAGTATAGCTTACTGTATTATACCCAGATTGTGACAATGTTATAGTCTTGTTGCCACTTGATTTGCTAAATGAGCAGGGAACAACACCTATGTATACACTATCTACATACAAAGCCGCTCCTGATGGTGCTGTTATATTAACACTATAACCATTAGTAAGGCTCGCTGATGTCGTCTTTGCTGTTGTTGACGAGCTTGTACTTGTCATATCAATAACCTTAGTCTTGTAATCTGAATTAACCGTAAATGTCTCTGTATAAGTTTCATAATGGTTAGCCTGTAATGTAAGTGTATGAGAACCATATGTTAATGACACAGGCTTTGAGTAATCAACTTCACTTCCATCTATTGCCATAATTGCATTCTCTGGTGTAACTGAGAAGTTGATTGCACCCTTTTTAGCTGAAAGCTGCTTATATTCTGAGAAATCAAGCGTTGAAGTCGCATCTTTCTTAATAGTTACTTTCTTGGTTGCTGTCATATCTGCACTCTGAAGCTCAACATCATAAGTACCAACTCCGACAGTAAGCATCATATCCTGTGTAACACCATACAAAAGACTGCTTCCTAATGTCACATAACCACCTACAAATGCATCTATTCCTGTCAGTTCCAGATATCCGTGCCCATTATCAACCGATATTGAGTACAGCTTATCATCAATTCCTCTTAACGTAAGTTCATCTTCCTTTACAATCTGTGCAATGCTTATAAGATTACCTCCAGAGGTTACTACCGTATAATCCCTGTAATTAAGCGTAGTCTGTCCAATCACCACACTCTTAGAGCTTTCATCAAGCTCTATATCCGTAACTGATGTCCTGCTCCACGCATTCTTTGAACCATATATCTTGGTTGCCTTGCCATATTTGTTGCAGTATACATCATATATCTCTCCGGGCTGTATCAATGTCGCCGCCTTAAGCTTTCCATAAGCATCCTGTATATCAGTACCACCTGTATACATTACTGAATATTCCGTTCCAGTTTCAACATCAATAAAATGTATATTCTTAAGCGTGGTATCTATTGACGATACTATCCCCACTAGTGTTGCATTGTCACTGTTCCTGGCTATGTCTGTTACATTGCCCTTTTTCTTCGCTGGTGTAATTGAACTGCCCGGTACAATCGCTCCGTTACTTCCCGATGTTCCACAACCTGTCTGGCATATTATCATAATGGCAGTCATTATAATAACTGCCATTCTCTTTACAACCGAATATGGCTTAACTATGTTAAACAGATGTGTCCTGCTTCTTGTAATACCACTTTCGTTCTTTGTTCTATTAGCTTTATTATATATAAATGTATGTTTCATTCCCTGTATCCTGATTATAATCGTTTATTGGCTATACCTATGGGAATTTTACCACACACAGCATATTTTATCAATTAATTCTCTTCTTCTTTCATTCTGCTCAATAACCTTCCTTAGTTTATCTACATTTTTATCTGGAATCCACGATTTATTACTATTAATATACTGGTTAATTATCTTCCAGAATTTCTCCGGATATGACAAAAGTGTCATAAGAAGTTCAAGCTCATTATCATCAAGAGGACATATTCTGTCATATTCATCAAGAAGCCTGTAGAACACACTATTTTCCCAGTTATACTTCTCCATAACTTTTCTTATGAACTGGTACAAATCACTAATCTGGCACTCATTCTTATATCTGTCAAAATTAACAACATAAGTATCCTTTCCACCGATAAGCACATTATGGTAAGTATAGCTTCCATGCGAAATCTCTCCATTAACCGCCGCATCTAGAAGCCTCTCATCAAATCTTTCGTCCATAAGCCTCTCGCTTGCATTGCACGCCTCCTCATAATAGTCACCGATATGCTTAAATGCCAGCTGCTCAAATGTCTGTCTGCCTTTTTTCTGCTTAAGATAATTGTATGCTTTCTTTAATTCCCTTGTGTGCTTCACATATGTCTTTCTTAGTGCTGTTTCCTTCCTGTTCTGGCATGCCTTAAGCTCTGCCTGTGCATACTCCTTGTACTCTGTCTCACCACATGGATTAATCTTAAGCTCGCTTCCAGCCTCCCTTAACGCCATATGAAGATACGCCATCATACTCACCGCTCTGCACATATCCCCCATATCCTTTACATCACTTTCCTTCGCATCAAACCAGTCTTTTAAAATATATCTTCTGCCGTCCTCATCCTGCGACACAAGCTGTCCCTCATTATTTCTTACATATGTATCTGTATTGCCAAATCCCGCTGATTTTAATATCTGTGTAATATTATTCTCCCTCTCATAATACTTGTCAGGCTTCTCACACTGGGTAAAAAGCTTATACCCCTGTCCAGTTGCAATAATAATACCGCCCCTGCCTCTTATCATACGGTTAATGCTGATATTATATTGTTCTAACACCTTTTCTGATTTCTCATTCACGAATATACCCTCCAATCCAACTAGGCCTACTTATCATATGCATGTGTTCAATAAAAAATGCTTTGCCATTCAGTGACAAACATAGTTTTTTTTGTTAAAATTATGGGCAGTAATAATGCGAACTATTGCAAATTTTATATAGCCAAATAACAGATTTAAAGATTTAAAAATGAAATCAAAATAATAATTTAAAGATTGGTAATTAAGTATGGATTATAGTAATTTTAAAATTGATATGCCTAATGACGTTGAATTTATAATCAACACAATTAAAAGCCACGGCCATCAGGCTTATGCTGTAGGTGGCTGTGTCCGCGATTCTATTATGGGACTCACTCCTAATGACTGGGATATAACAACCTCTGCACTCCCTTCCGATATCAAAGAATATTTCAACAAGACAATTGATACCGGAATTGAACACGGCACAGTAACAGTTATGTTGCACAATGTTGGATATGAGGTTACAACCTACAGAATTGACGGCGAGTACAAAGACGGCAGACACCCATCTTCTGTTGAATTCTCCGACAGGCTGACAGACGATTTATGCAGACGTGATTTTACAATAAATGCTATGGCTTACAATAATATAACTGGGCTTGTCGATGAATATGGCGGAATAGACGATATTAATAACCGCATAATAAAATGCGTTGGCAACCCAATTGAGCGTTTTACAGAAGATGCTTTAAGAATGATGAGAGCCATAAGATTTTCTGCACAGCTTGGCTTTACCATTGAACCGGATACATTTAAGGCTATTGAAAAGCTTAACCGCAATATAGATAAAGTCAGTATGGAACGTGTATGCGTAGAACTTAAGAAGACTCTTTTATCAGATAACCCTGATTATTGCAGTCTTTATGCAACAACAGGTCTTTTTAATAATATTCTGCCTGTAATAGCAGATAATCTTACCGGCAGATATGCCAAGAAGCTGCTTCTTACCTGCAAATATACTGATAATGAGCTTCCACTTAGATTAGCCGCAATTCTTTTTGTATGCTCACCTGATGAGGCAAGAACAGCTTTAAGAAATCTTAGAATGGATAACAAGACTATTGATACTGTTGTAAAGATATTAACATACACCCCGCTTCACATTGATGAAACTGAACCTGCTGTAAGGGAAGCACTTCATCAGTGTGGACGTGACATTTTTATGTTAGTAATAAGATTACAGCGTGCTTCTATTAAAGCAAGTGAAGAGATTACATTTATAAGTAACCCTGCCAAGTATAACCATCTGAATAAATTACAGCGTATGGCAGATGATATACTTGAAAGAGGTGACTGCTTTACAATAAAAGACCTTGATATAACAGGAGTTGACCTTATCGAATATGGTCTTAAGGGTGCAGAAATCGGCAATACACTTAATACACTGCTTGATATTGTAATTGAGAACCCTAAGCTTAATGATAAGGCTACTTTAATTGCACTTCTTGATAATTTAAAGTAGTCATATGTGCACCAATCACAGGTGCTTTCCTAATACATAAAAAGGCTCAGCCCTAGCTGCTGGAATTATCCATCAGCTTGAGGCTGAGCTTTTTATATGACAAATATTTTTGATATTCTGTATATAGCACAACAGTTTCCTGCACTATTTTAAAATGCTGCATTTTTAAACACTATGTTATCTTAAAACATCGTATTTATCAGACAACTATCGCTTATATTAATACTTCATATAATCCTTAATAACATTATGGTCTTTAAGAACCTTTTCAATTACAGTTCCCTTTATCCTTCTAAGTAGTGGTTTCTTAATGTTATCAAGCACGCCAGGAAGTTCTATTTCAAGAGGTGACTTGCCGTCCATAAGCTTAACTGAAGCATCTAAGAGATCTCTTACATCATATACGCTTCCCCATACTTCTGGAACGCCCCTGTCTACGCCAAGAAGTCCGTATACAGCCTCCATAGCTGTTCTTACTGAATATTCTGTTGTGAATATAGTATCTCTTGGTGTCTCAGCAAACTGTCCAAGGAATGCAAAGTTCACACAGCCATCTGGTATAACGTCTGGTCTGTCACCTTTTCTTCTTGGCATAAAGAATGCTGTGATATAAGGCATCATCGTAGGTGTTGTATTGCAGTGGTTCTTAGCAAGTTCATCTATTTCATCTACTGGTATTCCAATATGGTATAACCACTCTGCTGTAATCTCTTGACCAGTACACTCTTTCATAGGCTTCTTGACATAATCACCAGCTACATCTGTAAATAAGCTGTATACCCATACGCATACTTCATCTTTCTTCTGTTCCTTGAACTGTCCCTGTCTGTTAATTGTCCAGCTAAGAAGCCAGCTTGAATCCTTACAGCTTACGATACCGCCTGTAACAACATTTCCTGTTCTAGGGTCTCTTTTACATATCTTCTTAATATGATCGATAATCTTTTCATCACTTGTTGTAACTGTAGCTGACTCCCAGTTAGACTTAGATACATTGCCACAGAACTTTTCTGGGTGTCCAAATGATGGATCCTGCTTTGCAATATTCTTCCAAAGACTCCAGCAGCCGCTTGTTCTTACCTCTGCATCTCCTACAGGTGCGTGAGTATGGTCACCATAGATTGTACTCTCTGTACAGCTTCCGTTAGTTACAAACACAAGGTCATTCTCTGTAAGCTCAATTGTTTCTTCCTTACCCTTGACATTGCACTCTATTGTCCTGGCAATCTTCTTGCCATCCTTGAACTCAAATATAACATTTTCCACCCTTGTATTGAACTGGAACTTAACACCTGCTGCCTCAAGATACTTCTGCATAGGCAGGATAAGTGATTCATACTGGTTATACTTAGTGAATTTGAGTGCTGAGAAATCTGGAAGTCCGCCTATATGATGAATAAATCTCTGGATATAAAGCTTCATCTCTAACGCACTGTGCCAGTTCTCAAATGCAAACATTGTTCTCCAGTAGAGCCAGAAATCCGAGTCAAACACTTCTTCATCAAAGAAATCCTCAATCTTCTTGTCATACAAATCTTCATCTTTAGTGAAGAACAATTTCATTATCTCCATACAGCCCTTCTGGCTTAAATTGAATTTGCCATCTGTATGTGCATCTTCACCCTGATTAACTGTTGCCCTGCAAAGTGAATAGTTAGGGTCGTGCTTATTAAGCCAATAATACTCATCAAGCACTGATGCACCCGGCTTCTCTAATGATGGAATACTTCTGAACAAATCCCAAAGGCACTCAAAATGATTCTCCATCTCTCTACCGCCACGCATTACATACCCTCTTGTTGGATCATTAATGCCATCGCACGCACCACCAGCTATATCCATAGCTTCAAGAATGTGAATATGGCTTCCCTTCATCTGTCCATCTCTTACAAGGAAACAAGCTGCTGCAAGTGAGGCAAGTCCGCTACCTACAATATATGCTGACTTAGCATCAACGCCCTCTGGCTTTTCTGGTCTTGCAAATGCTTCATAATTACCATTTGAGTAATATATACCCTTGCTGTTCTTATCATATTTACCACGCTCAGTATTTCTGTACTGCTCGTATTCTTTCTTCTGTATTTCTTTTATCTCTTTCTTCTCTGTACCGTTCTTATTCTTTGCATTAATAGCCGCAACTCCTGCTCCTACTGCAAGGAGTGCTGCTCCCGCCTTTAATGTCCTGCTTCCGATTGACTTCTTACTCATAAGCTTCTCCTTTCACATATCTGCTGACCTGCAATCAACAATGTCCATAATTCTCATAGCTACTCTTCTTTACAGGAGTTTCACTCCATATCTTATCAGCATATGGCTTCCACGCATTGGCATATGGAACACATTTGCTGCAAAGATGCTCTGCTGTCTCTGGCGACTGTAAATCTGTTGATTTAGCACCTGTTTCCTTGACCATTTTCTGTAAAATCTCAGGATTTTCAAGCATAGGACAAGGTCTTAAATGATTCTTATTAAATGGCTGGTTCTTTCTATACGCCATAAATAATGGCTGGTTAAGTATCTCAAGTAATGTATTAGTTCTTATATTCGCACCTGAATAATGAATAAATACACAAGGCTCTGCATCACCATTTGCATTAATGTGGAAATAGTTTCTTCCGCCTGCTATACAGCCACCAACGAACTCACCATCATTCTGGAAATCAAATGTAAATAAGCCCTGTCCTGTTGTAAGACTTCTTATCTGTCTTATGCGGTCTTTCATATATATTCTCTGCTCTGGTGTTGGAAGCAATTCAACTGAAGCATCATTTCCAACTGGCATATAATGGAAATACATTGCATAACGGCAGCCCTTATCTACCATAAGCTGTATGAATTCATCACTTGTTACTGTTTCTGTATTCTTAGATGTGTAGCATATTGAAGTACCGAATACAAGACCATTTTTCTTTAAAAGATCCATTGCATTCATAACCTTGCCATATACGCCATCGCCACGTCTTAAGTCATTGACTGCTTCAAATCCCTCAAGACTTATTGCAAGATAAAGATTGCCTACTCTTTTCATCTCCTGACAAAATGCTTCATCAACAAGTGTTCCATTAGTAAATGAAAGAAATGCACAGTCATTATGCTTCTCACATAACTTTATTATGTCGCTCTTTCTTACAAGTGGTTCACCGCCTGTAAACATATAAAGATATATTCCTAACTCCTTGCCCTGTGTTACAACACTGTCCATTTCGTCAAATGTAAGATTAAGCCTGTTGCCATATTCTGCCGCCCAGCAGCCTGTACAATGAAGGTTGCAGGCACTTGTAGGATCCATAAGAATGAGCCAAGGAACATTACAGTTATACTTTTCTCTCATCTTTCTTATTGTCTTAGTTCCATTTAAGAATGCCTCAAATCCAAGATTAAGCACCATAGTCTTTAATACGCCAGGGTCTATCTCATCTAATGCCTTATTAATATACTTATTAAGTGCACTGTCCTTATCTTTGATTTTCTTTCTCACGCTGTCAAAATCAACATCAAGCTTCTCACCATCCATATATTTTTCCATAAAATCGACAAGCTTTAATATCTCTTTTTCTCTATCTTTATCAAGATTTTTAATAACAACATCTGCTGCTTTTCCTACGGCTACTCTTCCTGCTTTATGTGTAATTGTTCCCATTTTTTTCAACTCCTGTCGCTTTTAATTTCTTCTTTATTGTATAAACTCTTATGATCTGTATTAATTATTTATTAATATTCCAATTGTTAACTACTGCGTTAATTATCTATATAATCACTGCCTTAATGCTTTGTCTGTCTTAACCGTATCTATCACGATAACAAGATTAAGAATTCCATCCATACACAGATTAAGCCCTATAAGCCTTACCATAAGCCTTGTTGTCTCACCCGGCATTAATATAAGCAATATGCCAATCGCAGCTACAATAACTGCCAGTATAAGCATCAGCCACCAGCGGCTTATTCCAAATCTTTTGGAATCTATAGATGTCTGTATTTTAAATGTCGCATCTACAAGCATTACAATTCCTATACAGGTTGATAACAACTGCACCACTCTTGCTGTCCTGCACACAAATACAATTCCCACAATTGCAATAACTATACCAAGTGCCAGATCGAACTGGAATGCAAGCTGGTAAGCATCTTTTGCAAAATATCCCATAATCTTGACTGCGCCGTATATTATCATATATATCCCGAATATTATACACACAACATCTAACGCAATTCCCGGTGCTATAAGAAGTACAGCCCCAACAAGAATAAGACATATTGTAAGAATACTGTACATATTCTTAAAGTTCTTTATGCCATTCATAATGCTGCCTCCTTTCTTAAATATCTTTGTGAATTCTTTAACTTAAAGTTAGGATAACTCATTTTCATATCAATTAATACAGACAGATTGAGGGAAGTGTACCTAAATTCGTACACTTCCCTCAATCTGTCTGAAAATGAAATTTTTATAAATGTTAGTTACTATTTGCTTTAGCTTTTGAAATCATAACTGGAAGTGTTGCATCTATTGACTCAGAAATTCTTGCTATAAAATGCTCAAAATCAGCCTGCATACCACTTTCTATCCATTTATATGTACTTCCGATTATCGCATAGCCATAAAAATACGACATGAATTCCAGATCCTTTTCTGAGATATTCTCGCCCTCACTCTTAGCCGCAATATAACTTCTTACTACCTCAGCGGTCATCTTTTCAAGATAATTGGTAATAATATCGCGGTTCCTGGAATTATAGACGTGTATCACAACGTCCTTATACTCCACAAGTATCGCCGCAGCCCTGCTGTACTCCTCATAAAATGAACCATTACTTCCAGCTTCTCTTAAATTCTTCTCAATCTCTTCCATAAATATGTTATTGAGAACATCGTATATATCCTTAAAATAATAATAAAATGTGTTTCTGTTAATTTCACACTCATCACATATATCTTTAACCGTAACTTTATCAACTGATTTCTGCTTTAGTAATTTTAAAAGGCTTAACATTATAGCTCTTTTTGTAAATTTAGCCATAGTAATATCTATCCTCACATTCTAAATATATATTCAGCTTATATGTTCTATAATATAACACAGGTTTGGCTTTTCGCCTACCTTAAAAATCCAACTTTAATTTAATTTTTATACCATATTATTATTTCAAATATAAATTCAGCCATATCTTTTAAAATGTAAAGAGCTAACCATTATATGCCACAAAGCTATGCCTGCATATTAATGATTAGCTCTTTTACTATTATGATAACACAATCACACCAATACCTGTGTAAATAATCCGACCTAGTTATCTTTATTCTTATTCTCTTTATAAGCCTTCTTCGCTTCTGCTATTCCTGCTTTAAGTCCAGCCACCCCTGCAAATGCTACCTCTTTACCGGCCTTGGCGGCTTCCTTACCCACCTTGACAGCCTCTTTAGCTACTTCCCTGCCTACCTTGGCGGCTTCGTTAGCAGCTTTCTTAGCTTTCTCCTTAAGCTCATCTGTATCTATGCCTTCCTTAGCCGCGGCATTAGTGTCACCTTCGCTGTCATTCTGCAATTCGCTGGCAATTGCTGCCTGTGCTGCTGCAAGTCTTGCAATAGGCACTCTGAATGGTGAACAGCTTACATAATCAAGTCCTGCCTTATGACAGAATTCTATGCTTGATGGATCTCCACCGTGCTCTCCGCATATTCCGCACTTAAGTGCTGGTCTTGTCTTTCTTCCGTTGGCAACTGCCATTTTAACAAGCTGTCCTACACCATTCTGGTCTAATCTTGCAAATGGATCTGACTCATATATCTTGCTCTTATAATATGAGTCAAGGAACTTTCCTGCATCATCTCTTGAAAATCCAAAAGTCATCTGTGTAAGATCATTAGTACCAAATGAGAAGAACTCTGCTTCTTCTGCAATCTCATCAGCAAGAAGTGCCGCTCTTGGAATTTCTATCATTGTACCAATCTTATACTTGATATCTGAATTCTTTTCTTTCTTAACAGCTTCCGCTTCTTCTATTACAACATCTTTAACGAACTTTAATTCTTTCTTCTCGCCCACAAGAGGTATCATTATCTCTGGTGTAATCTCATAGCCTTTTTCTTCTGAAACTTCAATCGCAGCTTCCATTACTGCTCTTGTCTGCATTCTTGCAATCTCTGGATATGTTACTGCAAGACGGCAGCCTCTATGTCCCATCATTGGATTGAACTCGTGAAGTGCCTCACATTTTGCTTTAACTTCTTCTACTGTAAGTCCCATATCATCTGCAAGTGCCTTAATATCTTCTTCCTCTGTTGGCACGAATTCGTGAAGAGGTGGATCAAGGTATCTTACAGTCATTGGCCTGCCTTCAAGTGCTTCATACATAGCCTTGAAATCTGCCTTCTGGAACTCACCAATTGGCTTTAATGCTTCTACTCTCTTCTCCACTGTATCAGAAAGAATCATTCTTCTGAACTTAGGAATTCTGTCTTCACCAAAGAACATATGCTCTGTACGGCAAAGTCCTATTCCCTCAGCACCAAGCCTTACAGCATTCTTAGTATCTGCTGGTGTATCTGCGTTAGTTCTTACACCAAGCTTTCTATATTCATCAGCCCAAGCCATAATTCTTCCAAAATTACCACTTACAGTAGCTTCCACTGTCTTAATATCGCCTTTGTATATCTTACCTGTTGAACCATCAAGTGATATATAATCCCCATCTGTAAATGTATATCCACCAAGTGTAAACTGCTTAGCTTCCTCGTCTATAGATATTGCTCCACAGCCTGAAACACAACAAGTACCCATACCTCTTGCAACTACAGCAGCGTGTGATGTCATACCTCCCCTTACTGTAAGTATGCCCTGTGAAGCGTGCATACCTTCTATATCCTCTGGAGATGTCTCAAGTCTTACAAGGATAACTCTTTCTCCCTTGCCGCCTTTTCCAAGTTCCTTGGCTTCTTCGGCTGTAAATACTACTTTACCTGCGGCAGCTCCAGGAGATGCTGGAAGTGCTTCTCCAATAACTTCCCCTGCCTTAAGTGCATCAGTATCAAACATTGGGTGTAATAACTGGTCTAAAGACTTAGCTTCTATTCTCATTACTGCTTCTTTAGGTGTTATCATTCCCTCATCTACAAGATCACACGCAATCTGGATAGCCGCCTGTGCAGTTCTCTTGCCGTTACGTGTCTGCAAGAAATACAATTTGCCTTCTTCTATAGTAAATTCCATATCCTGCATATCTTTGTAGTGGTTCTCAAGCTTCATTGCAAGTTCCATAAACTGTGAATAACACTCTGGAAGGTCTTTCTCAAGCTGTGTTATTGGCTGAGGTGTTCTGACACCAGCAACTACGTCCTCGCCCTGTGCATTGATAAGATATTCTCCGTATATTCCCTTAGCACCTGTAGATGGATTTCTTGTAAATGCTACACCAGTTCCTGATGTATCACCCTTATTACCAAATACCATAGTCTGTACATTAACCGCTGTTCCCCAGTCGCCCGGAATATCATTCATTCTTCTGTATACAATTGCCCTAGGGTTGTCCCATGAACGGAATACTGCCTTAACTGCTTCCATAAGCTGAACCTTAGGATCCTGTGGGAACTCTTCACCCTTCATAGCTTCCTTGTATACAGCCTTAAATCTTACAATAAGTTCTTTTAAATCATCTGCTGTAAGCTCTGTATCATATACAACACCCTTATCAGCCTTAACTTCATCTATAATCTTCTCAAAATATGACTTAGGAACTTCCATAACAACATCTGAGAACATCTGTATGA
Source organism: [Lactobacillus] rogosae (assembly GCA_900112995.1). GTDB lineage: Bacteria > Bacillota > Clostridia > Lachnospirales > Lachnospiraceae > Lachnospira > Lachnospira rogosae. The sequence continues at coordinate 28,758 of FONU01000025.1, forward strand.
ATCTTCTATATGAATCATACGCAAATCTTGGGTTACCTGTCTTAACCGCAAAGCCCTCAACTGCCACATCATTAAGTCCAAGATTAAGTATTGTATCCATCATACCCGGCATAGATGCCCTTGCACCTGATCTTACAGAAACTAAGAGAGGATCCTGTGTATCCCCGAACTTCTTTCCGTTATACTCCTCAAGCCAGCCAATAGCTTCAAATATCTGAGCTTGTATCTCATCTGTAATCTGCTTTCCGTGTCTGTAATATTCAGTGCAGGCCTCTGTTGTAACTGTGAAACCTTGTGGAATTGGCATACCAAGCCATGTCATCTCTGCAAGATTAGCTCCTTTTCCACCAAGTAATGGCCGCATTGAAGCGTTGCCTTCTGAAAATCTGTAAACCCATTTCGCCATAAGCTTCCCTCCATTATTCCTATAACGTATTTAGTTATTACGTCCGTTAATTTATTGTTAAAAGTATAACATACTTTTATTAATACATCAACGAGTTCTAAGCAATTCATATATTGTTTTAATTTTATGCTGTATTTATATTGTATTCAATTTATGGAATTATATTCCTGCCCTTATTACTTCCTATTCTTATTACTAATATTATCTTGCTTTATATTTAAAAAAAGAATGTGCAAAGCACATTCTCGCACCAAATATGGTCACTTACGACACACTACAGCTTCACACAAGTGTGCAGATTGGCACATAGTGCCTTTTATGTAACAGGGAATTCTATTGAAATTTCCTATTACATAAAAATGCAGTGATAGCTGCCACTGCCGGAACTGTCAGTATTACACCTATGCTTCCCGACACGCCCTGCATAATCTCTATTCCTATATTATAAGAATTAATAATCTGCCTGAATGGAAGGTTATACGCATAATTAATTACAAGCTCGCTAACTGCACTTCCGACAAATGCAAGTATAAGTGTATTAGACATAGTTCCCATCATATCACGTCCCACGTTCATTCCACTCTTAAACAATTCCACCGAACTAAGCTCTGGTGCTTTATCGTGTATCTCACTTATCGCCGATGATACCGACATAGCAACATCCATTACCGCACCTAACGATGCTATTAATATTCCTGAGAACAACAGGCCACCAATCTTAATATCTGTAAGCTGTCCCACATACGAAAGCGTTTCTATATTAGACACATTATATCCGTCAATATCCGCACATACGCCAAACAGCCACGCACTGACTCCCGCTAACAATACCCCAAGAACCGTACCTGCAATTGCACAAAATGTCTTTATAGTTGCACCGCTTATAAGATACATCGTCACAATTGTCGTTATTATTGTAATAATTACCGCCGCAGCAAATGGCGAAAAACCTCTATATATAAGAGGTATGTATATCTTGAATATTGCAACAAATGTAAACACCAGCCCGACAACCGATTTAACCCCATTCTTTCCACCAATAACACATATTAGAAGCAGAAATATTCCAACAAATACAGCTATCTGTATAATCCTGTCCTTTGAATAGACAGATACATTTTTAGACTCTCCTGACACGCTCATATGCACAACTACAGAATCCCCCTTATGGCACACTGCTCCAAAAAGATTACCCTCTGCACTCGTTGCATTGACTATCTCCCCCTTATACTCACCTGATGTAAGCTGAACCTTTAACATCTGGTATCCGACTCTTATTCCATCTGGTGAAAGATTATCTTCCACCACCTCAACAACCCGGGCACTTTCATAGGAATAACCAAGAGTTGTTACTATCTCCGCCTTATCTGTAACTTTAAGCCGGTCAGCAGCTATTATAAATGCTGCAAGACCGGCTATAATTACTATAATACGGATTAAGAATTTCTTTTTATCCGACATTATATATCTCCATTATTTAATATGTTTCTTTTTTCTGTCTGCTAATACAATTCCTGCAATTCCTATTAATGATATTCCTGCAGCTGTGTAATATACTGCCGGTCTGCTTATATCACCTGTCTTGACGGTTGTATTGGAATTATCAGAGCTCTCATTAACTGCTGTTACATCTGATGAGTTATCTGTTGTCTGAGTGCCTTCATTATCCATTGAAGAATCGGCCGTATTATCCGCATTATCATTACCAGAACCTGTTGTGTCTGATGTGTTGTTACCGTTATTATCTGATGAATTATTGCCATTGTTATCAGCCGCATTATCACCATTTTCTGTGCCGTTATTAACATTATCACTGCTGTTATCTGCTGTCTTTAATGCTTTAACTGCATCCTGAAGTGATGTAACTGCACTTGCAATATCCATTGTTGTGCTTTCCTCATTATCAAGAATTGCCTTAGCTGCCTCAATTGTATCTGAAAGAGCATTTACTGACTCTTCTGTAAAATTGCCTGCCGCCTTAGCTGTTTCCAAAGAAGCCTCTGCCTTGGCAACCTCACTGGTAAGTGCACTCTTATCAGCCTGCTTAACAATTGTATAAGCAGTTGCTACTCCACCATCTGCCACAAGTTCTTCATTAGTAGCCGCATCGTAAGTTCTTACTGTTAATGTTGTATCTGTTATATCAATTACTGAATATGTAGGTCTCCAGCTCTGACATCTTGCGGCAATATAATTCTGCTTAGTACCTATAAGCTGATAATACTTACTACCAGTTGCTGAGTTAGCCTCAAAATATACTGTTCCCTCAGGGTCTACAACCTTTGAACCATCTTTTTCCCCTGTTGAAAGCTGATAACATAAATTATCTGTAAGATAGGCATTAAATTCATCAGTCTTTGATGTTGATGGTGCTGCTGTGTATGAATTATGTGCCTTGCTGTCTGATGTGAGCTGGTAAGTTCTTGAATATGTATGGTCGTGTCCCTGAAGGACTGCATCAATATCATATTTATCAATTACAGGAGTAAGCTGTGTACGAAGAACTATACCATCTGAATCTGAGTGGTCATAACCTGAACCATATATATCCTGATGGAACATAAGAACTCTCCATTTGGCATCTGGATTATTCTCAGTCGCTTCTTTAATAACATTTTCGTGAGTTGTAACATTGTAATTGTTAGTATCTATGCTTATGAATAAAGTGTTGCCATATGTAAAGTAATAATCTGTTCCTGCCGCTGTCTTAGAAGCTGTATTATCACTGCTTGTCTGCTTATTAGGATAATTAAAATGGTTTGAATAATTAACAGACTTTGAATCGTGGTTACCGATTGTAACAGCAACCGGAAGGCTTCTTAATACTGTTGGATTAAGAAATCCTGCATATTCAATCTGCTGTTCTAACTTATCTGCATCCTTTGAAACCGATGACTGGTTAATCTGGTCACCTGCTGACATAATAAAGCTCAAATCAGGGAACTTGCTGACTGCATTATTAAGTGTGTGATACCAGTTATAAGAGTCATTCATCGCAAAATACTCTTTATTCTCGCCCTTAATCTGTCCAGTTGAAGCACCAATCTGTGGGTCGCCGACATACATTATTGAAAAGCTTTCTGTAGACTGTGTCTTATAACTATATGTATCTGACCAAGCACCGTTGACATAATACTGATATTGATATGAAGTATTTTCTGTGAGATCTGTAACAGTTACTTTACAAGGATATAATGTATAAGTTGTTCCATTATCAACTACTGTTTCAACATCTGTATCAACCGACTGCACGCCCTCATATGTCTTTATCTCTCTGCCTGTTGAATCCATAAGCTTAATCTTAGGTGTCTCGCCCTCAGTTGTTGAATACCACGCTGCATTAAGCTTTGTTGCATTTTCTCCCGGTGTAAGTGCAATCTGACAGAAGTTATTTCTTACTGATTCCCACTTTGTCTTCCACGCTGCCCATTCCTCGCTGTTAGCATATACATTTGACTTTACATTTCTTTCCTCTGTCACGCTTCCATCTTCTGCATAACAGGCATCATTGACAATTTGCTCCTCGTCCTTTGACTGTGCCGCAGCATTGTTCCACGCTGCTCTTGTTGAACTTCTTGCCCAGCTCTCAGTTGTTCCCATTGCAATACTTGCTACCATAATAGCTGTTAACGTTGCTGCCGCAACCTTCTTCATTCTTCTCATCGTTTCCTCCCGATATCAAGCTTTACATTTTATATTGCTGAAAATGTGCCATTATCCTGTACAATAATAATTGCCTCTATATTTTCAGCCTGGTCTTTATCAATCTGTCTGCCCTACGTATTTTGCAGATAACAGCTTAATTAAAGACTATATATAATATATGGGGAGTTTATAAAATCTGCTTGTATGCAATCGTAAATCCAGTGTTAATATTTATAAAATAAATGTAAAAAATACTGACAAGTCTGGTAACCAGCCGTATTTACGGATTGTCTGCCATTCTTATCAGTATTCTATATAATCTTATATATTAATGTCAGAGGCAAAAGGTACTCTGCCCTTGACTTATGCCCTCGGATTGCTCCCATTACTATGCAGTTCACTGATATGTCAGAATTGCTGCATTTAATTAGTATGCCTTACCCCAATAAACCATCTTCTTAGCTGGCTTGCCACAGCATACGCACACATCGCTTAACTGCTCCTGTGCAAATGGCATACATCTTGATGTACAAGTTGTCTCTTCTTTAATCTTATCTTCACAAGCCTGCTCACCGCACCACATAGCCTTGATAAAGCCTGGCTTATTAGCTGCTGTTTCCTTGAACTCATCATAGTTAACTGCTACATATGTATGTGCATCCCTATGTGCTCTTGCTCTCTCAAGCATATCTTTCTGGATAGTGTCAAGAATTTCCGGAAGCTTAACTGCAAGTTCATCAATTGCAACTGTAATCTTCTCTCTTGTATCACGGCGTACAACGATAGCCTGATTAGCTTCAATATCTCTTGGTCCCATCTCAACTCTTACTGGAATACCACGCATTTCCTGCTCTGAGAACTTCCAGCCTGGATTCTTATCAGAATCATCAACCTTAACTCTAAGACCTGCTGCCTTGATAGCATCTCTTACTTCGTATGCCTTATCAAGCACACCTTCCTTCTTCTGCATAATAGGAATAATATCAACCTGAACTGGTGCAACCTTAGGTGGAAGCACAAGTCCTGAATTATCTCCGTGTGTCATAATAACAGCACCGATAAGTCTTGTTGTTGTTCCCCATGATGTCTGATGAACATACTTAAGCTTGTTATCTTTATCTGTATACTGTATACCAAATGCCTTAGCAAATCCATCACCAAAGTTATGGCTTGTTCCTGACTGTAAAGCCTTTCCATCGTGCATAAGTGCTTCGATAGTATAAGTAGCTTCTGCACCAGCGAACTTCTCTTTATCTGTCTTGCGGCCCTTGATAACCGGGATAGCAAGAACTTCCTCACAGAAGTCAGCATAAAGATTAAGCATCTGCTGTGTACGTGCTTCTGCATCTTCTGCTGTTGCGTGTGCTGTATGTCCTTCCTGCCATAAGAATTCTCTTGAACGAAGGAATGGTCTTGTCTCTTTCTCCCATCTTACAACTGAACACCACTGGTTATATACCTTTGGTAAATCTCTGTAAGACTGTATCTCATCCTTGTAGAAATCACAGAAAAGTGTCTCGGATGTTGGTCTTACACACATTCTCTCCTGAAGTGGATTAAGTCCTCCATAAGTAACCCAGGCTACCTCTGGTGCAAATCCTTCTACATGATCCTTTTCTTTCTCAAGAAGACTTTCTGGAATAAACATAGGAAGATATACATTCTCTACGCCTGTTTCCTTGAATCTTCTATCCATTTCATTCTTTATATTCTCCCAGATTGCATATCCAGCCGGCTTAAATATCATACATCCTTTAACGCTTGAATATGACATAAGCTCTGCCTTCTTACATACATCTGTGTACCACTGTGCAAAGTCTACATCCATGGAAGTAATCGCTTCTACTAACTTCTTATCCTCTGCCATAAATATACCTCATTTCCTGCGCTGTCTGCGCGTCCTGTTAAATGTGCCGCAAGCCTGTAATCTAAGCAGATAACCCACAATAAAAGATGCTACAGGTTATCCACATATTAAAGCTCACATAATCTGTAATAGTCTAACATTTTCAGCAGGGATTTTCAAGTAGAACACAGATATCCGTTATTTAAATATTTTATATGCCTACTCTATCCTCATTTCACACCTAAGTCTTATAACCAATGCCTTAATTATGACATAACTTACCGGTCCTGTTATAAACCCTGCCACACCATATACAAGCAGTCCAGTGAATATTATCACAAGCATTGTAAATGGTGATATTCCCAGTCTGTCGCCCATACTCTTGGACTCCATAATCTCACGCACAAAATACGTGATTATATATGCCATTAACAAAATTACCGCATATCTGTAATTTCTTATAAGAAAGCTTATTAATATCCATGGAATAAGCACAGTACCCGTTCCGAATACAGGAAGTGCATCAATTATCCCTATAATAATTCCCAGCACAATAGCGTATGGATTCTTAAGTATCGCAAATGCCAACATACATAACCCAGAGTTAATCAGCATAATTCTTAGCTGCACTTTGAAATAAATATTTATAAGCCTTCTTACTTCTTTCCATATCATACGGATTTCTTCATAGAATACTACTTGTCTTATATTATCCCTGAACTTCTGCAAATCAGACACAAGATATATAACTGCTATGAAGCATACAACAATTCCACCCACAATAATAACAATATTTTTTACAACTGGAGCAGATATCAATATTATCTTCTCAGGCATTATGCTCATAAGTTTATGTCCACACGCAATAAGTGACTCAAGACAACAGCCTCCTTCCAGTCCCAGAAATGCATCTGCATCAAAACACATTCTGGCTGTGAGCTGCTTTACCGCAATCAGGTTATAATCAAGGTTTCTTAACAGCCTGCTGAACTCATCTACACCCTTAAAAATTATAAAACTAAAAAGTGCCAGCAGTACAACAAATATCAATGATACAATAATCGTTGCAGCAATCCCCTGACACTTCTTTTTCTTAATTGTTATTCTTTTGTTCCATCCTAAAAGCTTATCTAGTCCTATGTATAGCTTATCTGACAGATATATTACCTTCTTCTCAAGTATAACTGCTATAAACACACCTATAACAAATGGCCATACATACACAATCAGATACTTAAAGCTTATATATACAGCCGCCACTATAACAGCTATTCCAAAAAGAAATTTTATTCTGGTCTTACCACTCTTTTCATCACGCAAAATATACAATCTCCTCCGTAATAATTCATCATCTATATATGAAATAATTCCACATTACCGACAAATTATACTTGAAAAAATTCTATATTGATTGCTTGTTTTCCTGAGCTGTCCAATCTCTGTTTTTAGTCTTTCTATTTTCCTCCTGAAAATTCAGGCTCAATTTCATACACCTTTCCATCAACTGTAAGGCTCTTAGCACATAATGCTATACAGCCCCTTTTAATATGGTACTCCTCTGCTTTCTTAACCGCTGGGTTTCCACCATATTTGCCATCGCCAACAACGGGCAGATTCCTTGATGATAACTGGACACGTATCTGATGATGTCGTCCTGTTATAAGATTAATCAAAAGGCGTGAAACATTTCTTTCCTCGTCATAGTCAATAAGGCTATACTCAAGCACAGCCTTTTTTGCTCCTGCCTGTTCCTTTGATACCACCTTTGATGTGTTATCTTTGCCATTTTTTAAAAGATAATCTGTAAATGTGCCTGTATCACTATGAGGTCTGCCACATACAAGTACCAGATACTGCTTGCATAAAGATTCCCTTTGCATAAGTGCTGAAAGCCTTGCCGCTTCTTTCTTGTTCTTTGCTATAAGCACAAGACCTGATACTGGTCTGTCAAGCCTGTTAATAATTGCCGCATAGGCTTCCTCACCCTTATTCTTTCTATATGTAAGCACTTCGCTTACCAGATCCATATCAAAGCCTCTGGCACTCTGCGAAAGCTGCCCTGCCGGTTTATTAACTATTATTTTATCTTTATCCTCATATATGACATTTAACATCTTAACTATTCTCTTTCCGTTTATTTACTTTTCATAAATAACAGTTTATTAGCCTGCATACATAATTCATCATATCCAGCCCTGAAATTCTCACTGTCAGCTTTCTCACTTATAATTCTATAGCCTTCAAATCTGATAAGATTTTTAAAATATTCCTCAACGTCAGCTGTTTCCTTTATAATGACTTTACTGAAAGCAAGACCTTCCTTGGAAACCTGTGAATCCGGTCTGAATACTATTTCACCTGACAGAATATTTTCCTGATCTCCAACAAGAATTGCCTTTGCATAATACTTATTACTATCAGTTGTTGCAAGACGTATCTTTCTTATAGGTGCTCTTGACTTATCATTCATTGCATTAGCAATATCAACTTCCTCAGCATCAAAATAATCTTTCTCAATAATCATATTCAACACTTCTTTCTATATTATGATATACTTATGTGATAATTTATGGTTAATACTCCTTACATAACGCAGGGAGTTATCCATCCTGACGGCTCCCATTAACTGATTATAACTTAAATCTGTAGCCAACACCCCATATTGTTTCAATATACTGTGGCTTGCTTGTATCAAGTTCAATCTTTTCTCTTATCTTCTTAATATGAACTGTAACTGTAGCTATATCACCGATAGAATCCATATCCCATATTTCCTTAAATAATTCTTCTTTAGTATATACATGATTAGGATGCTCAGCAAGGAATGTAAGAAGATCGAATTCCTTTGTTGTAAATATCTTCTCCTCACCATTAACAAATACTCTTCTTGCAGTCTTATCAATCTTGATACCACGTATTTCAATTATATCATTCTCTGGCTGCGAGCTGTTAATAAGTCTTTCATATCTTGAAAGGTGAGCCTTAACTCTTGCCACAAGTTCACTTGGACTAAATGGCTTAGTCATATAATCATCAGCACCTACACCAAGACCTCTTATCTTATCAATATCTTCTTTCTTGGCTGATACCATTATAATAGGTATATTCTTAGTCTCTCTTACCTTCTTGCATATCTCAAATCCGTCAATTCCCGGAAGCATAACATCAAGTATGCAGATGTCATATTCTCCGTCAAGTGCTTCTGCAAGTCCGCTTGTACCATCTTTGCATATTGTTACTTCAAATCCACTTAATTCAAGATAATCCTTTTCAATATCTGCAATTGCTTCCTCGTCTTCTACTATTAATACTTTGCTCATAATCTCATTCCTCATCTTTCTATAATCTGTTATTCTTTAGGCTGTGGGTTCTGCACATTATATTTGAGTAAATTCAAATGCATTGTAGTGCCTTCTCCTTCAACACTCTCTGCCCATATCTTTCCTTTGTGGTCCTCGACAATCTTCTTTACAATCGCAAGACCTATGCCGCTTCCTCCTTGTTTCGAGTTACGCGACTCATCAGTTCTATAGAACCTTTCAAATATATGCGAAACATCTTTTCCAGCTATTCCCTTGCCATTATCTGCAATGATGATGTGTACATAATCACTCTCATCATACAAATCTATATCTATCTTTCCCTTGCGCCCCTCAGCCATATACTTAACTGAGTTGCTGATAATATTATTGATAACTCTCTTTAACTGCTCTGGGTCAGCGGCAATTATGACCGGCTCTTTAATATGATTTCTGTAATTAAGCTCTATGCCTGCCGCATCAAGCTCTGTTCCTATCTCATCACAGCAGTCATCAAAATATTCTGACACATCAAATTTAACAAATGTATACAATACCCTGTTAGCATCAAGCCTTGAATATATAGTAAGCTCATCTATTAGCTTATCCATATCATTAACCTTATTAGCAATTGTCTTAACATACTTTGCCTGCTTCTCAGGTGTATCTGCAATTCCATCCCTTAAGCCCTCTACATATCCTTTGATTGCTGTAAGAGGTGTCTTTAGGTCGTGGGAAATGTTTCTTATAAGTTCCTTCTCTTCTTTATCCGACTGGAGCTTGTCCTCTGACGACTTCTTTAATATAAGACGCATTTCCTCAAAGTCCTTGCACACATCTCCAATCTCATTATCAGGTACTTTGGGCATCTCAAAATCAAAATTACCTTCTTTAATATTATCTGTCGCAAGCTTAAGCTTATTAACCGGCTTAATAATCGAACTATATATCCACAGATTAAGAATAAGGCTCGTAATTGCAAGAATAAGTATTATAACTACTATAAGCTCAACAATCATATGTCTTATCTGTGGAACACTCTGTTTAACAGAAGTTAGTATTGATACACTATATGTATTCCCGAAATCATCTGTAAAATCAACCTGCTTTATAAGGCTGTGATAGCTTCCACCTTTATATGTTGCAACATCTACAATATTACTTCCATCTATCTCATACTCTGGAAGTATATTAATAAGCTCTGTTGAACTTAACCCTGTCGAATTGTATATAACATTATTATTCTTTCTTACAACAAGCTTTGATAACTTTTCTTTTAATGTATCATTAAGCTCCTCTAGATATATTCTGTTATTAAACTTCTCTGGTTCGGTCTCTGCCTGTTCTCTTACCTGCTCATACACATCATCGGTTATGCTTCCAAACAACGTCATAGGCGAATAAAAATATAATAACACCGTATCACCTTCAACATTATATGTCTTGCATATGCTGTCTGACTGCATTTTGAAAATTCCTACGACAAACACACACAGCATAATAACCGGAAGTACTATCATTACACAGAATGAAATCTTTAACTTATCTCTTAATTTCATATATTCCTCTTGCTATAAATATGTATTCTCTCTAAATATCGTGTATAAAAAAGAATGTGCATCATCGGCACATAAAATATTATATATTAAATATCCAAATGTTATAACATCTTAACATTATTATTATAAATCGGACATCATTATATAAATATATTAATCACTTTATAATAATACCACAAATTAGCACACTATTATTATAACAAAGTATTAAAAATATAAAAATAAAATGAACTACAGATATCATAAAAATATCCGCAGTCCATTATTATCAGCCAATCTTTAATTTGAACTTCTGAAGTTCTCTTTCTGAATCCACTTTAGCAATAATTGCACCAAGTGCTGAGAGCTTACCTTCAAAATCCTCATAACCTCTCTGAATATATTCAATATCATCTATCTGTGAAATTCCGTCAGCCGCAAGTGCAGCAATAACAAGAGCCGCTCCGGCTCTTAAATCAGGTGCAGATAACTGAGCCGATGTGAACTTCTCCACACCTTCTATATATGCTGTATTACCTTCAACCTTTATCTTAGCACCCATTCTGTTAAGTTCATCAACATACTTGAATCTGTTCTCAAATATGCTTTCCGTAACCATACTAGAACCCTTGGCAAGCGCAAGTGCTACCGCTATCTGAGGCTGCATATCTGTAGGAAAACCAGGATACGGAAGCGTCTTTACATTAGTGCTTCCCACTTCACCCTCAGCTATAACTCTTATCCAGTCATCGCCCTCAACAAGCTTACAGCCCATCTCAAGAAGCTTTGCTGTTATTGACTCAAGATGCTTTGGAATTACATCTTTAATAACAATGTCTCCTCTTGTGGCTGCTGCTGCCATCATAAATGTACCAGCTTCAATCTGGTCAGGTATTATTGAATATGTGCAACCGTGAAGCCTGTTCACACCCTTAATTCTTATAACATCTGTTCCTGCACCTTTAATATTAGCACCCATAGCATTAAGAAAGTTCGCTACATCTACAATATGTGGCTCTTTTGCCGCATTCTCCAGAATTGTCTCTCCCTCAGCCATACACGATGCCATCATAAGATTAATTGTTGCTCCAACTGTTACAACATCAAAATAAATATGACCTCCAACCAGATTTTCTGCCTTCGCACTTACAACTCCGTGGTCAATATTTACCTTTGCTCCAAGAGCCTTAAAGCCCTTTAAATGCTGGTCTATTGGTCTGCTTCCTATATTACAGCCACCCGGAAGTGCCACATTGGACTCCTTATACTTTCCAAGAAGTGCCCCAAGTAAATAATAAGAAGCTCTTATCTTTCTGATATATTCGTATTCAACATTAAGATCGCTTATTGAACCCCCGTTAATCTGAACTGTGTTGTTATATATATATTTAACCTTTGCACCTATGCCCTCTATTGCCTGTAATAGCACTCTTGTGTCTCTTACATTAGGCACATTCTCTATTGTTACGGTCTCATCCGTCATAATTGCTGCTGCCAGAATACCAAGTGCGGCATTCTTTGCTCCACCTATGGACACCTCTCCACGAAGTGGCACTCCTCCCTTGACAACATACTGTTCCATAATTCGCACCTCTGTCACTACTTACTAATTCATAAAAAGTTACTAATCTCTAAATATCTTAACCATAATCTCATATTCTATACCGTTACAATTATGGTATTACTCTATCGTTATCCTTAAATATATTAAGGCATATGTTCAAATATTTCAATATCCTTATGATTATATCACACCATATCATTATGTCAATCTGTCTTATCCGCATTTTATTATGATTTAAAAAGGGTATGGAAAATATCCACACCCTTTGTACGTTTTATTCTAGTTCTTATTAACATAATTAAGAGGATTAACCCTTGTGCCATCAATCCATATTTCAAAATGCAGACGTGGACTTGTCACATCGCCTGTGCTTCCACTTAACGCTATCTGCTGACCCTGACTTACCTGCTCTCCAACACTGACAGTAAGTCTGCTGTTATTAGCATACCTTGTCAGGCTTCCATCTTCATGCTGTATATCAACACAGTAACCATATCCACCATACCAGCCTGCTCTTGTAACTTTACCAGCTCTTGCTGCAACAACTGTTATGCCTTCACTACACGTCCAGTCAACGCCGTAATTAACTGTATCTTCTCCAGTTCCATAACCCGAAACAAAAGTTCCTGCCACCGGCTTAATATAATCAGTCTGTGTAAGGGTTCCCACTGCAATCTTCCCAGGCTTTGACTCCTCTGTTATATTCTCTTTTACAATATCTCTTGCCACTTCCCTGCCATTAGCATATGTGACATTAGCAACCACCGTTCTTTTTCCTGACGTTCCCTCATCAAGAATTGTATTAGTCCCTCTTGAATTATTATTATCGTCAATATAACTCACTTCCGCCTTGTAGTCCTCATCATACGAGAGCTGCTTGGTTGTAAGCACTGTTATCTGCGTATCCGGTACTGTTACCACAATCTCATCGCCTGGTACAACAACCACATTTTGTGAAGCTATGTCATTAAGCTTAAGCAGATCATCCAAAGTCATCTGATAATCTTTGGCAATCTGTTCAAGAGTATCGCCTTCCTTTATTATATAAGATACCTGGGATTTATTCTCTCTTGTTAAAATGTCATAAGCTTCCTGTACAGACACTACATCTGCCTTATCCCCGCTTACTGCGTTAACAGATACATTTTCCGCAAAATCAATTCCCATAAGCTGGTCAGGCGATTTCTTGTTAGTTCCATTTTCCGAATTATTATCTTCAAAGAATGAAGCAACTATCTGTGTATCCTGAACTGACTCTTCCTCATTCTTATTGATAGCAATTGTGTACTGTTCATCAATCGATGTTCCAGCCTTTATGACAGGTTCAAACTCATCAGCTACATTGTATGGCTGTATAATCTTTCTGAATAACTCCTCAACTTCTTCTTTAGTAGCAAGAGTTACCATATTATCATCAACCCTTACAGTATAAGCAAGCTGTGTTTCAACATCAACGATACAGTCAAATAATGAACTGTATATTGCATTCTGTAACTGCTTGGTAGTCATACGTTTCGCTATCGCTCTTCTCTGCTTTGTTATCTTAACATCGCAGTCCATATATATATAATCTGCAAATTCTTTGCAGAGCTGTAATCTTGCATCAGCCAGTGCAACATTGACTTCGTCTTCTGTATTAGCAGCGCCAATATAATTACCCTGAATAGAAATACTGTAATATCCCACCTCATTATCAAACATCTGCTTTGATACAAATGGAATACCTATCACTATTACAAGGCATGCAATAAACATTGTCGCGATAAAGGTAGTTCTCATCTCCCTACCATATCTCGTTATGCGTGTCATACATTCCTCCAACAAATAGTATATTTAATGTCATTATTCGTATAATATAATGACGTAATATTTCTGTAACATTTTCGTAACAAATTTTATACTACCACGCATATGCTTATTTGTAAAGTCTTACACTTCTTATAAATAGTGAAATAATAATGAACTGTTCATTATTATGATGCCGGGGTCAAAAGCCCCAGACTTTGATACCTACAAATTGTTCCGTGCTACGCAATAAACCCTTTACTTCTTAACTGAGTATCCAAACTTGCCTATATTATCTCCCAGTGTGTAATACTGTCCGTGTGAATATGCTATAAGGTCAGCATCCTGAAGCCTTAATGCACCCTTGCTGTCAAGAAGCTTCTCATCTACATTTACAGCTACAACTTCCGCTATAAACATATCGTGGCTTCCAAGTTCTATAATATCCTTAACCTTACATTCAATATTAACAGGGCTTTCCTTTATTGCCGGTGCAGCTATCTTAACCGATTGCTGTGGTGTAAGGTGCATATCTGCGAATTTATCCGTATTTCTTCCAGATTTAACACCGCAGTAATCAGTTGCATAGCATAACTTTCTTGTTGTGAGATTGACCACAAATTCGCCTGAATCTTTTATAATATCATGGCTGTATCTTTCCTTTCTCACTGATATTGACACCATAGCAGGGTCAGAACATATTGTTCCTGCCCACGCAACAGTAATTATGTTAGGCTTCTCACCCTCTCTTCGACAGCTAACCATTACTGCTGGTACTGGGTATAACATATTGCCGGGTTTCCATGTCTGTTTGCTCATCTTTCAATTGTCCTTTCGTTTCTTCTGGTTGTTGGGTTCTTTTTTATTTTTCCTCTTGTTTTGCCAATTTACCCCGCCGTGCACGTCAAGGAAAGCTTTGCTTCCCTTGACTGTCGGGCGTTCGCCCTATTGGACAAAAAGTTAAAAA
>FONU01000032.1 GCA_900112995.1 [Lactobacillus] rogosae
GCTCATTATACCATAATTTTCGTGCTTCTTTTCAGCACATACAAAGTTCCGTTAGGAACTTTTAAGATGAGCACTTTTGTGCTCATTATACCATATATCCTCTGTTAATAAGCGTATCACTTGCTGTTTCATTGCCTGCACCATATTTAGAATATGTAAGTCCGGAATACACCTTTTCTGTATTCTTCATAAGCGGTGCTGAATTATCATGTCTGCTTACTTCATAAAATGACTGTCTTAGCTGTCCAAGCATATCGTATATTGAATTGACAACATTTTTATCATATGAAACCTGTGCACCGATAAGAGTTCTTTTCATATAGTTATAGAGTACATAAAGATTACCTGAAAGCTCATACTGCATATCAAGACCTGTTATAAGCTGGTCTATACCTCTCATAGCCATGTGTAGTTTCTCTTTAAATACTGCATTATCTGATGTTGACACTGCATCTTTAAGATAATCTCTTATTATGTCGTACACTATTACTACAAGCTCTGAACGTGTCGCCTGCGATATTCTATATGAATATGTCTTAATAGCTTCTCTATCCATACTTCACATCTCCAATCAATTCACCCTGACAGATTAGTTCTGAAGAAGCTGTAATACTTCTGATGGTCTTTGGTTAGCCTGTGAAAGTATTGATGTAGCTGCCTGTGTAAGAACTGTCTGTGATGTATACTCTGTCATCTCCTCAGCCATATCTGTATCAATCTTAGCTGATAAAGCCTTAGTAACATTCTCACTTGAAACCTCAAGGTTCTTAGTAGTATGGTCAAATCTGTTCTCATATGCACCAAGCTTTGAACGTGCAGAGTTGACATAATTAATAGCTTCGTCTACATACCCTATTGAAAGCTGTGCTGTGTAGCTTGTCATTACATTGATATTATCTGTACCTATTGTGTAAGTAGTTATCTTAGGAATATCCAGAACAATAACCTGATTTTCATTAGCACCAACGTGGATACTCATAGTTCCGACATCAGTCACTTCCTGATTAATATCCGTAGCTGTTCCACCTGCTGCCTGTGACTTTCCGTTCTGCTTAGCTGCTGTTGTATCATTAAATGTTGTTCCTGCAACATTACCCGGAACATCCATAACGAATTCCTTATTATTAACGTCCTTAACTGTAATCTTAGTACCCTTGGTTGAGATAATAGCTGAATCTTCAAATCCAACTCTCTTACCTGTTGGGTTGCCTGCATCATCAACTTCATTAGCGAATTCAGCTACAACATCACTACCTTCTGCGTGTATGCCTGAACCATCTTCATTGTAAGCATCTGATATACCAAGCATAGCAGCAAGGTCTTTATTACTGCATGTTACATCTAACTGCTGATCTCTTCCATACTGCTCTGTCATTATAACAAGTCTGTTGCCTGTGTAAGATGTATCTGGCTTATATCCTGCATAATCACTTCCGTTAGTCTTCGTATCATTAGCAAGGCTTGATACAGCAAATGCTCTTCCACCCGCCATATTAGCACCATCCATAACCTTATCCATAATTGTATCAAGTGTATCACCTTCTACAATATCAATGTTATATCCATTAATAGATATTGTTCCTGCCTGATCAGCAGTTACCTTAGCTGTGCCTGACATTGTAATAGTATCACCTACTGCTATTGCCTGTCTTGCATCCTGTGTTACTGTAACTCCATATATTCCAGCAGTAAAACTGTCAGATATCTTAAGCTGGTTCACACCCTGATAATCTGAATATACTCTTCTTGAAAGATTACCATTAATAAGTGGCTGTGTATTGAATTCTGTCTGCTCAGATATTCTGTCTATTTCCTGATTAACATTATCAATCTCCTGCTGGATAGCTTCACGCTCATCATCAGAGTTAACATCGTTAGCCGCCTGAACTGTAAGTTCCTTAAGACGTGTAAGCATAGACTGTATCTCTACTATAGCACCTTCTGCTGTATTGATAACAGAGATACCATCTGTTGTATTATTCTTAGCCTGATCAAGACCTCTTATCTGAACTCTCATCTTCTCTGAAATAGCACAGCCTGCCGGGTCATCAGCTGAACTGTTAATCTTATATCCTGATGAAAGTCTTTGTATAGAGCTTGAAAGTGCATCCTGTGCCTTCTGTAACGCATTGTTAGATACAATGGCTGATACGTTAGTATTAATTCTCATACTTTTATTCTCCTGATTTTATATTCCCGCCACATCTACTGGCGTTATCCTTTGAATTCGTCAAATCATACATTTTATATATCGGACATATCCTGTAATTCTTTAACCGCTCTTATGCCCCAAAGAATACTCCTGTTATTGCTGAAGCGATCTTATAAAGACGATCTGATGGAATCTTTGCTCCTGAGTCCTCGTATGTAGTATATTTAACATCTGGAACTCTTACACAATTAATTCTTACATTGTCATAACCGAACTGTTCTTTAAGATCTCCCTCAATCTGCTGGAAATACTTATAAATGCTTCTGTCTTCGGAAAGCACAATTCTTGAATCCTGCTTTACATACATACTTACGTCTGACTGTGTAACCTTTGCCTCTACTGACAATTCACCCCACGAAGCTGTATTCATCTTAATAGATATCTTTCCCTTGTCATTATCATCTGCAACAAATGTAAGATTGATAAGACCTGCCTGTCCATTTTTAACATAAGGGACACGGTAATCATTTCTTCTTGCAAGATTGCTTATATATCTAATCTGTCTGTTGCTTATTCTTAATTCTTCAAATGTATCATAATCAACAGGGTCTTCAGCAGTTCCTGTAAGTGAGCTCTCTATAGCTTCTTCAAGTTCATCACCAGCAGCTTCTTCAAGGTTAGTATACATAGCCTCAAGCTTATCCCTGCTGTCTAACACTTCCTTAAGCTTGTCATTGCTATCAATTATGTTCTCTCCATATATTGACTTACTGCCCTGGTTTCCGTGCTTTCTTGTGTAAGCCATAAGCTGTCCTGTAGCCATAAGTTCATTAACCGCATTAATGTTACCAATGTTCTCATTAATTCCAGCTCTTCTTAACTCCCTTACAACCTCAGCATCAGCCTGTTCTGCTTTCTTAGTTACTTCTTCTATGTAACTGCTGTCAAGTTCATTTTCCACTGCTTCATCATAATGTTCAGCAAGTCCGTTAGCAAATGCTTCAACATTCTGATGTTCAATTGGTGACTCATTGTCCGAATTCTTCAATGTATTAGGAGTGATAAACTTCTGTGACTTTGCAAATAATGACTCAAAGTAACTGATAGTTTCCTTATCTCCAAGACCTACTGAATCATCAATAGTTACATCTATTCCAGAGTGCTTGCGGCTTGTGTAGGCACTGATAAGATTACCCATAGTAATCTCTTTGCCCTGCTTCATAAGAGCACCCGCACACACACCAGCATCTCTTGTAAATATATTCATCATCTGGTATATACCGATGAACTGCTTTTTCTTAGTTTCGTTAATTCCACCTGTCTTGTCAAGCTTGTAGAGGAACTTTGAATATTTCTCCTCATTATCCTTAGTAGCACCCTGATTCATA
Organism: [Lactobacillus] rogosae; assembly: GCA_900112995.1. Taxonomy (GTDB): domain Bacteria; phylum Bacillota; class Clostridia; order Lachnospirales; family Lachnospiraceae; genus Lachnospira; species Lachnospira rogosae. The sequence continues at coordinate 3,541 of FONU01000032.1, forward strand.
CTGCTAAGATAATCATTAACTGTCCATATATCAGTATTCATTGGGTTGATTCCGTCATCTATCATCTTAACAACAGTTTCCGGCTTCATATTATCAACAAGATTATTAAGGGTTGTATATATTCTTCTTGCCCTCTCAACATTTTCCTTATTGATATCTATGTTATTAGAAGCAAGAAGCTTAATAACATCTCTGTTCTCCTGAGTATTCTCAAGATTGAGTTCGTCCATTATACCCTCTGCACTGTTATTAACAGCCTTAATAATAGAGTCATCTAAGTCTTCTCTTACCTTAGTACCTGTTGTTTCATATGTATCTATTGCCTTGGCATAACGGCTTGTCATTCCACTCGCAATGCCTGATACCATAGAAATACTCAACTTATATGGGTCACTCTTCATAAGCTTTTCATACATCTGTGCTGGTGCAGTCTCAATATCGTAAAGTGCCTTTCTTACATCAAGGACATCATTATACATCTGTGTATTGCCAGCATATAATGTTCCATTAGCTTCAAGAGCTTTAATCTGCTCGTTAATCTGTTCAAGAGGCGTGTAGAGAAGTGATGTATTACTCTTTTCAAGAATTACACCTGTACCTGCTGTAAGTAAAAGCCTTGCCTCAACAAGTGTGTTATAAGCTTTCTGTGCATTGTAACCATATGGCTGCTGGTATGCATAATTACCGCCCATCTGATTATTATATACACCCTGATTATAGCCCGTATCCTGCACATAACCATACTGGTTATTAACATTGCCCTGCCAGCCGCCTGACATCTGACTGTTTACATTACCCTGCCAGTCACCTGACATCTGGTTATTAACAGTCATCTGATTGTTAACAGCCTGCCGGCTTTCTGCTGTTTCACTCCAGCCTACCTGCATTACGACCTTCAGACTTGCTATTGTAAATGCTTTTCCAGATGAAACAACATTTACAATATCATCATAGCTTGCATTAGCCAGTGTTACTATTGCGTTCTTTACATTATCCCATATAGATGGATCGTTTGTAAGTGGAGTATCTTTAGGGTCTTCACCAATAGCAAGCTGGTCAGCAATCTTTGATAATACACTATCCTGTCCATCCTGTGTATCAAGACCATTTAAATTAAGTCCGTCAAGAACAGCTTTATATTTTAAAGTCTTTTCTGTGACTGGTATATTATTATTAATCAAATCCTGTGCATTATTAAGGTTTCTTAAGTTCACTTCAAGCCCGGCTTTATTCATAAGCGACTCAATCTGTGGACGCATAGCATTAAATTCCTTAAATGAAATCTCATATCCGCTGTTAGCCGGTCTTGTACTGACAGCATTTTCTGCCTTATATATTCCGTCAATAGTTGGTGCAATATCATTGGCAATCATATAATACTTAGCACTCTCTGAAAGCTCTGTTATTGAAGCCGCCTCATCAAGTGCTGATTGTACCTGCTGCACAGTATCGTCATCAACGCTTATTCCAGCACCGCTTAATCTCTGCTTTAATTCATTAGCTGCACCTGCCCCTGCAACACTCTCAATTGCATCAGAGCTTACGCCAGTTCCATATGCAACATAGCTGTCTGAGTGCATTGCAAGCTCAATTCTAATCTTATCAATAATTGATACCATATCATCCTTAGATGCATCTGTTATATTAAATCCATCACCTGCTATATCAACTGCTTCCATACCAGAAAGCTTTTTAACAAGTGCCTTGAAGCTTATCTGTGCTGTACTTGCAGAATTCATAATCTGCTGTTTTACATCATCAGCTTCCTTTAATAACGACTCATATGTGTTATCTGCCAGCCTGCTGTTATCCTGTCCCTCTGACATAACAACACCATTAAATATCCCATTGACACCATTAGTCCTGTTGCTTACATTTTCCTTATAATTAATAGATGTTTCTTTAACATTATTATCCTTGTTAAAATTACCTGCGTATATTGATACAGACATATTTATCCTCCATACATTATCTGCGGCTAATCTACAGCCGGTTATTCCATTTCCTAATAACAGCCTATATATCCTGCTTAGATAATTCTATCGCCTGATTATAAAATAACCTGTATTATATTTCGGTTACTTCCACCAAAAAAATAAGCAAAATGAAGCAGATTACAGCATAAATGTAATCAACCACATTAATAATTACATCAATACTATATACCTGCTTCACTTAAATCCTGCCAACCTGATATCTGACTTATATATCAGACTGCTATTTAAACTGCTCTTATATATCTCTTATATTATTATTATATTATTGTAGGCTTGTGTGCTTCCACATCACCATTGAACTCATACACAGCTATTCCATACCTATGTAAATCCACAAGAAGTGACTCACCATAGCCATCACACTCACCCTTCTTACTTGCAATTATCTTCTGCTGGTTCTTCATATCATCACCTAATACAAGCTTATATTTGCCCTTAATTGGCACTCCAATTCTATGACTTGGTCTTTCAACAGGTGTGAAATTAAGAACGAATAACAAATGCTTCTTCTTATCCGGACTTATTCTTATAAATGAGAATACACTGTTGTCCTTGTCATTGGCATTAATCCATCTAAAGCCTTCTGAATTATAATCAGTTTCATATAAACATCTGTAATTCTTATTAAGCTTAAGGCACGCACTTGTAAAATCCTTTAATTCCTTGTGGCTCTCATCCTCAAGAAGATACCAGTCAAGAGAACGCTTCTCACTCCACTCGTTCCACTGTCCGAATTCCTGTCCCATAAATAAAAGCTTCTTGCCCGGATGTCCACACATATAAGCATATGCAAGCTTAAGATTAGCGAACTTGTCCTCTCTGTCACCAGGCATCTTGCCTAACATAGAACATTTCAGGTGAACAACTTCATCGTGCGATAATACAAGTATAAAATTCTCGCTGTAAGCATACATAAGAGAAAATGTCATCTTACCATGATTAAACTTTCTAAAATAAGGGTCAAGCTTCATATATTCAAGAAAATCGTGCATCCAGCCCATATTCCACTTGAATGTAAATCCAAGACATTCTCCGTTATCAGGGTCACCACTTACCATTGGCCATGCTGTAGACTCTTCTGCAATTGTAACCGCTTGTGGAAATCTCTTTCTCATCATACTATTAAAATGCTTAAGGAAACTCATAGCTTCAAGATTACCATTACCGCCATACTGGTTAGGAACCCAGTTGCCTTCTGTCCTTCCGTAGTCAAGATAAAGCATAGAAGCAACTGCATCTACTCTTAAGCCATCAATATGGAACTTATCAACCCAGAACATTCCATTGGCAATAAGGAAATTCGATACCTCATTCTTGCTGTAATCAAATACCTTAGTTCCCCAATCAGGGTGTTCGCCCTTTCTTGGATCTGCATATTCATATACACAGCTTCCGTCAAAGTTCGCAAGCCCATGTGCATCTTTTGGAAAATGTGCTGGTACCCAGTCAAGTATTACACCAATATTCTTGCTGTGCATATAATCCACAAAATACATAAAATCCTTAGGACTTCCGTATCTTGCTGTTGGTGCATAATATCCTGTAACCTGATAACCCCACGAGCCGTCATATGGATACTCTGCAATTCCCATAAGCTCTATATGTGTATATCCCATATCTGATACATACTTGGCAAGGTCTGGTGCTATATCACGGTAATTCATATAACCGTCCTCTGTACCATCTTCCTGCTTCTTCCACGAACCAAGATGACATTCATATATAGACATTGCTGACTTTAAATGGTTCTCTTTCTTCTTATGTTCAACCCATACGCTGTCTGTCCACTTAAATCCATTAAGGTCAGTAATAATTGATGCTGTCTCTGGCCTTAACTGTGCCGCATTGGCATATGGGTCAGCCTTGTAAATAGCCTCACCACTCTGTGAAATAATAAGGTACTTATACATCTGTCCAGCCTTAGCACCCTCTATAAATAACTCATATATTCCACCATCTGAAATCTTCTTCATATCATAGCCATAGGCTTTCCAGTCATTAAATTCACCTATGACGTACACGTCCTTCGCCGCTGGTGCCCATACCGCAAAATATACTCCGGGCTTTCCATCTTTCTTCGCTATATGTGCACCCATTTTATTATATATCTCGTAGTGTGTTCCCTGTCCAAAAAGATATGAGTCTAACTCAGTTATTCTTATCTGTTCATAATTAATTGTCACAGCCATATATTACTCCGCCCTTCCACATTAATAATATTACTTCGCATATACTTTTGTATTAACATTATTTTATCATAACATTAAATTAAATACTATTAATTTTTTGACAATTGGTCATTTTTATAATAAAATTTCTCATATATTTTGATAATCCAATTAATTACTTCTATCTTTCACTTGACATCATAATTATAGGAATTTATCATAAAACTATTAATAATCAAAGGAGAATTCATAATTATGATTTATTATCTGATAAGTCCGAATTATATTAATGTTGTGACTTTTGCCAGCATAATATTTGCATTTGCAATAACGTGCCTTGCTATATATATGGGTAAAAATATCCTTCCCCGTGATGGCGGCAGAGCTTACGCAATTAATGGCTCAAAGTCAGTCGGCAAGCCAAGAGGAGCAGGAATTATATTTATCCTCGTATTTACAATAACCTGTATGATATTTGTCAATTTAAGTTCTGAGATAATCATTTATCTTATACTTGTACTTGCAGCAATGCTCTCAGGTTACCTTGATGATGCTTCGTCATCACCTTGGGGCGAGCTTAAAAAAGGTATTATAGATTTCGTAATTGCGGTTATGGCGGCAGTTACATATCTCCACTATAATCCTAACACATTTGACATATCACTCTTTAAGCTTACAGTTACACTTAACCCAATCATATACGGTGTTCTCATCGTTATATTAATATGGGTCAGCATAAATGTAACTAACTGCTCAGATGGTGTTGACGGCTTATGTGGAACTCTTTCGGCAATTACACTTTCATCTGCCTATGTATTATTTATGATATTTGACATTGAAAGCTCATTCCGCCACACAATACTTATTATGGTAGTATGTATTCTTGGTTATCTGTGGTTTAACGCATCACCTAGCAAGCTGCTTATGGGCGATGCAGGCTCAAGGGCAATAGGAATATTTATAGCATTTGCTTTTCTTAAGTTACACAGCCCTCTGCTTTACATTCCACTTGCCATAGTTCTTATAATTGATGGCGGACTTGGTCTTATTAAGGTTTCATTTATGAGATTTCTTCATATAAAGATTATGCAGAATATAAGAACACCTATCCACGACCATATGAGAAAGAACAAGAGCTGGTCTGATGCACAGGTCGTATTCAGATTTGCAATAATACAGCTTGTTATTGCGGCAGCTATAATATATGCAGTTATATAGCAGCATCTGTTGATGCAGCAATTTCATTCAACAGATATCCTGTCATATTCAAAAAGGCAGTAATCTTAATTATATATAATTCCCAGAAATATCCTTTCCTTCAAAGCATTATATATAATTAAGATTACTGCCTTTTTTATTTATATTTAATTAGTTATTTTACACGGCAGACATAATAGAATATTATTTAAGTAATTTCTTTCTTTTGTGTTCTTCCAATCTCTTACGTCTTCTATGTTCGCGTTCCTTAACCTGCTTGTCTATTATCTTATCAACCCCTTTTTCATCTGTCTGCTTAACAATTCTTACATCATAATACAATCCGTTATCATTATGTTTAACCTTAAGCTTTCCCTTAAATGTGCCATGCTCTTCACACACAAATACTGAATAATATGTCTTTGAAGTTGTCGCAAACCATTTTATAAGTCTTTTCATAGACCTGCCACATATATAACACCTGCACGACCTTGCAACCCTGTCATCAGCTGCATTATCCCTTGTCTTAAAACCTCTTGAAATATATTTCTCATATGTCCCAAAGTTGGCATATATCTCAGTTTTTCTATCTTTAGGTATTCTGTATGTGTCAATGCTCTCATACACCTTTACGCTGTCAAAATCCATCTGCTGGAATATCCTTGCCGTGTATACAGCATCATTAATTGCTGAATGATACTCTGCATCCTCGCTGAAACCAAGCTCCTCAATAGCCATCTTAAGACTTCTTCTTGTCTTGCCGTCTGAGTATACCTTGCTGTATAACTTCTGCAGATCATAATACATAAATGGAAATGGAAAATTGTTCTCAACCCCGAAATGCTTCATATTCCTTTGAAACTCTGTAAGATCTGAACTTCCCCAGGTTATAAATTCATAGTCATCACCACACCATTCAAGAAATTCTTTCGCCGCACTTGCAAAATCATCTCCCATTTTGAGTTCATCTTCAGTAATTTCAAGCATTTCTGATACTTTACCGTGAAGTTTAACATATTCTACAGGTCTGATTATTCTTTCCCACCGTCCGGTTATATTCTTATGTTCATCAAGCTTTACAGCTCCTATCTGTATAATCTCAAATGGCATTTCTTCTATAGAATATTCTTTTCCTCTGTAGCTCTGATTCCATTCAAGGTCTAACACTATATAATTCATAACCAATTCCCTTCACAGTAAATTATTGATATTTATTTTGTATATCTTTGGCAATAGGAGCAAGCTGGGATACAAGGTTATTCATATCCTCAAACATAGAACTCTTGGTTGTTCCTAAGTCGTTGGCACGCTCAATATGTGCAAGCACCTTCTGTAACTGCTGTTCCTGGTCATCAAAGCAGTCTTTAACATCTGAAAGTCTTTTTTCAGAAGACTGTGTAACCTCGCCTATCTCCTCCTGAACCTCCTTAGCTGCATCTGCTGCTTTTATAATCTGTTCAAATACTCCATATGCTGCATCTGCATCTTCAACATTCTTTCCAAATACTGACTGTGATTCCTCAATATTATTATTAAGCTGTGTTGTACCCCTTTCTACCTCAGAGATACTTCCCTCAACTGTGCTTACAAGTGTCTTTATCTCCTCTGCAAGGTTCTTGACCTCGTTGGCAACAACCGCAAAGCCCCTTCCCTGCTCTCCTGCTCTTGCCGCCTCAATAGAAGCATTGAGTGCAAGCATATTAGTCTGATTCGCAATTGCTATAATCTGCTGCATACAATCTTTAATCTGCTGTACAGATACCTGAACACCTGCAAATGCACTCTTTATCTCATCAAAACTCCTGCTTACTTCTTTTGAACTATTCTTTAATTCATCTACCTTTTTCTGTGCCTCTCCTACAGAGTCAACAATTTCATTTTTTACACCGTCAAAGCTTGTTGCAATCTGACCTACATCAGCAAATACAGATGATAATTCCTGTACCTGGTCTTTTAATCTTTCATTCTCTTTAGTTGCAAGCACAAATGCTTTCTGTATATCTGCCATCTCATCAAGTGATTCTACTTCCCTCTCTGCAAGCTGTTTCTGATATTCAATAATACTGTCTGCAACGTGTATGACTGGGTGCATATCTAAAGTTTCTTCTTGTGCCGATATAACATTTTCTTTCTGTGTTTTTAATTTTCTGCCAAACATATAATATCCTCCTCTTTACGATATTTGCTGTCATTTTATGAGTATTAAATTTACTTCATTTGCAAAATGGACTTTAAACAGTAACATTTATTCAAATACTACACAAGTCATTGTCTGGTTAACAAACTGCTGGTTGTAATGCTCCCCATAACCTATAAGACCAGCGTGGTCTCCTAATACGGACATAGACTTAAGATATGTTTCAAAATAATGCTCCTGTGAGAAGAGTAAATATCTGAATACACAATTAATAGAAAATACACCTGATATGTGTGTAAAATCTTTCTTTATCTGATTAATAGTATTTTCAACAACATGGGATATATCCTGTAATTCGAGTAATGTAAGAACATCAGAATCATTAACCTGGCGATAACACTCAAGCTTATCTCCAACAACTTCTTTAATAGATATTATACATATATCCTGACCATTCATCTTACCTAATGGATTCTTAAATGTCTGTGTCGCCATCTCCTTATCACCAATATTTAATATATCCTGATATACTTTTCTGGCTGGTCTTCCATTAAGCTCTCCTATAAGATACTTACTTCGGTCAGTCTTAGATGCAATAAAACGGCAAGCTGGAACCTGCTTATATATATTTTCCTTATAAACCTTAATCTTACCATCATTATTACGAATAAGTGCATATGCATCAGCATCAGCATAGATCTTTCCATTAACTGATACTTTTCCTCCATCACCAGTTCCACCTACAAGTGATATATGCTTCTTTCCAAGAACGCTGTAGATTGTAGTAAGCACACACGCATCATTACCTGAACAAAAGTCAATACATATTGTATTATTCTCTGATGCAGCAACCTTATTTATATCTTCCTCAAGTCTTCCAATATACTTTACAGGCATAGTCGAAGCCTGCTCAAGTACATTAGTCACTACACTTAAATTCCCCTCCATAGCAATAACTGCTACGCCATTATCCGCTACAACTGTCTGTCCTCCGTAGCTTCCTCCAATACAGCCAATGCTTGGAACACCTGGAAAATGTCTTTCCAGCTCTTCTACATGCTGCTCAAACTGCTCATTATTAGACATCAATAATAATAATTTTGGTGCAGTAATCTCACTTATAGCCTGTGCGAGATTACCACTCTTATCTACTCTGTATATCTGTTTCACGTTGTTCACCTTTCAAATAATTTTGATAATATTTTAGCGTAATTATAGTACAGCTTATTTAAGAATTCAACTATCTTGATTTTAAGACTTACGAATTACACTCCTGCAAACATATACCATTCTCCTTTGTCAGCTTAGACTTCCCCGATATTTTTTCATTATGCCATAATTTTGTGCGGTTTTCAGCACATATAAAGTTCCGCAAGGAACTTTTAAGATGAGCACTTTTGTGCTCGTTATACCATAATGTTATGGCAATTATATTATTTATATTTTTCACTTATTGCCGATTCGATAGTATAATAACTGTCGAAATAAAAATATAAGAAAGGTCGGATATTTATGATAGAAAAAACAATATTTCCACGAGAAGAAAAAGCTGAGGTTTTATTTGATAAAATCTTAAGCGATAAGTGGGCATATAACAAGCTTTTTCAGACATTCTGTGATAATTTATTTTGCAATGACGATTCTGGTACTGATCTTTCGCCACTACAATTTACCGAGGCATTATTTAACTGCTACACTAACAAGGATTTATCTGCATTTCTTATGGCTATAAGCCAGAACACACTGTTTGACTTACTGAGAAATTCTTTTCTTATTCCATATCGCTTCAATGCTGACGGAAAACAAAATCCAATTATTATGACTGACGATAATGGTATTCTCTTACCAGAATATAAGAATACTGTTCACGAAAAAGACTATCAGCATTTTTATAACATTTACCAAAATCTTCATAATAATAAGAATATCTTTCTTGCCAAAGCCTACAGATACAGTCATATATATGGCGATGACCCATCTATTATTGAACAGCAGATTATTGAAGAAAATACAGGCATACTGCTTATCCGTGAGCTTCCTGACACAGTAAAACTTAAAGAAACTGAAGCCGAAGCCTACAGTGCTGTATGGGACCTTATGCTTGAACTTGAGAAAAATCTTCCTATGGCGTATATCTTCTATGGTCAGGACTCATATATAGATAATAACAAGCATTTTGATGAGTTGGGAATATTCCTTCCTAATTCTATCTTTTTGAAAAATCTTGAAAATCACGTTAAGAAAGCTGAGGAGATTATATATGCCAAAGACTAATTATATAGATATTATGGAAAAAAATCATATGGAGATACCTTGGCACGACTATACCAATGCTGACAGCAATGCACTGATTTCCGATGCTGACCTTATCGAAAAGGCTTCTGTTATCGGACGTGTCGGCTTGATTATGCTCTCGTGTGGTACTGGTGCGTGGCGTGTGCGTACATCTATGAACAGACTTTCCAAGGAGCTTGGCGTAACCTGTACTGTTGATGTTGGACTTATGTCTATTGAATTTAACTGTTTTGATGGAAATGACTGCGTATCCCAGTCACTCAGCATAGCTAATACAGGTGTCAACACATCAAAGCTTTACCGTATGGAGCAGTTTGTCGATAACTTTCCAAACGAAGAAGCTCATCTTACCGGTGAAATAATTCATAAACGTCTTGATGAAATTGAACAGATACATACCCTGTATTCACCGGTCAAGCTTGGACTTGCCGCCGCTCTTGCGTGCTGTGCGTTCACATTTCTTCTTGGTGGCGGACCTATTGAAATGCTTTTCGCTTTTATCGCCGCCGGTGCAGGTAATCTGATAAGAACCAAGCTTATTAAACACCATTTTACTTTGTTTTTAAATATAGCTGCTTCTATATCAGCTTCGTGTCTTATATATGCAATACTGCTTAAACTTGCCATTCTGCTGTTTAACATACCGTCAGTACACGAAGCCGGATATATATGCTCTATGCTCTTTATAATACCCGGATTTCCATTTATTACAAGTGGAATTGACCTTGCCAAGCTTGACATTCGTTCAGGTATTGAAAGACTTACTTATTCAGCAATCATAGTTCTTGTGGCAACTGTATTTGCGTGGATTATGGCATTAATTCTTCATTTACAACCTGAGGAATTCTCCAGCCTGAATATTGGCAATATAACTCATCTTATTTTAAGATTAACTGCAAGCTTCTGCGGTGTATTTGGATTTTCAATTATGTTTAACAGCTCTATTCCAATGGCGGCAACCACTGCTGTTATTGGTGCTATTGCCAACACACTCCGTCTTGAACTTGTTGACTTTACTGCAATACCTGCTGCCGCTGCCGCATTTATCGGAGCTGTAACTGCTGGACTGCTTGCTTCATTTATAAAAAAATATAATGGTTATCCACGTATATCATTAACCGTGCCTTCCATTGTTATTATGGTTCCTGGACTTTACCTGTACCGTGCAATATATAACTTTGGAATTATGTCACTGACAGAAGCGGTTTCGTGGTTCACCTCCGCAGTTATGATAATAATAGCACTTCCACTTGGACTTATATTTGCAAGAATTATAACTGACCGCACCTTCCGTTATTGTACATAATAATATAATAACAGCCGCCAGCTTTATTGTAATATGCTCCTGTCAGGTAAACATATTATTATACTGGTGGCTGTTATCATATTATTAATTATCCGTCTGTTGCTTAAAATATTCCTCAAATAACCTGTCAATCTCTTTCCACCCTTCGCACCTCACAAATCTGTCATCAGGAAGTTCTTCGTGTATGTTCCAAGGGCGGTTAAACACTGCCACCTTACAATTATCAAAATGCATAACGTGCTCAAAAGCTGACGGCGAATCCTCTATTGCAAAATCAAATGTCATATTATAAAGCTGCTCTAAAGTCATATTATATGCATAGTCCTGTTTACTGGTTTCACGACCATATTTATCAACACAGTATAATGGAACTCTTTTAAGATTGTGTTCATCAAGCCATTTTCGTGATGGCTCATACGAATTAAAAGGTCTTCCCGTGATAATATAGATTTCGTGGCCTTCATCAACCCATTTATTAATAGTATCTGCTGCCCCTGTAGTTTCCTCATAATTTAACAGATTCTCTGGCAGATGCCCTGCTATCATCATCTCTTCATACTGTTCATCACTCAAATCAAAAGTCTTTTTCAGATTAAAAAACTGCACTTCACGGTAAGGCACATCAATTCCGAATAACTCTTTTGCAAGTTTTGTAAAATGTTTTGCTGTTTCACATAATACATCATCAAAATCTATATATACTTTCATTAGTATTTTTCCTTTCATCTGCACTTACCGTCATCTTCATCTCCTTCAGTTAATTATGTTTTTCTACCAGATGATATATTCTCTGATTGTCAGAAAGAGATTCCCTCATGCAGCCAGCTATACTTTTTAGAATAACTTGAATCTTTTCACGCGTTCATTCATCTTATCTGCACCCTCTGCGAGGTTAATACTTATTGCTGTATTCTCTTCTGAAGATGCTGCAGTACCCTGTACCACACCTGAAAGCTGTTCTATTCCCTGTCCAATCTGTTCTAATGACTCTGCCTGAGTGTTAGCTTTCTCCATTGTGTTCTGTGCCATTTCTGCAAAAGAATTCATATCTGAAATAATCTGGTTAAAAGCTTCTGCTGTTGTTATTGTAATTTCATTTCCTTTTTGAATTTCAACTAAAGTCTTATCAATTAATTCTCTTGTATTAACCGCTGAATTAGCACTATCTGCTGCAAGCTTTCCAATCTGGTCTGCAACTACCGCAAATCCCTTTCCTGCTTCACCTGCCCTTGCAGCTTCAATAGAAGCATTAAGTGCTAACAGATTAGTCTGGGAAGCAATATCTTCAATATCGGTAATAATATTACCTATTTCCTTGGATATTTCTGTAATATGTTCCATCTCTGTCAGTAAAACATTCATTTTTTCTTTTTCTTCGTTTGCTTTGTTTGCAGAAGCCTTTACACGTTCAGATGCGTTCTTTGTTTCACTTGCTGTATCCACTGCAAGGTCAACAACTGTATCTATCGTTGCATTCAGTTCCTGGATAACTCCTGCCTGCTCTGTTGCACCATCTGCTAACGACTTCGATGCACTTTCTACTTCTTTCGCATTATGTGTAACCTGTTCTGCAATACTGCTTATCTCTGACAATGTACTGTTAAAACGCTTTAAAATATACAGAAGCGAATCCTTTAATTCTGAAAAATCACCCAGAAACGGTGTAATATCATCACCATTTCTTGTTAAATCACCCTGTGCTATGAATTTAACCTCCCGTGAAATCTCGCTTACATAATCTGAAAGTATATTCATAGCTTCCTTAAGCTTTGTAATTGTTTCACCAAACTCATCATCAGATTCATATGTAAGCATATCCACGTTAGACAGCTCACCCTTTCTAAGGCTGGCAACTGCCTCATCAATCTGACGTACTGGTTCTGTAATTGAGTCTGATATTATCTTTCCTATAATTGTTGCAATCACTGCAATCGCTAATCCTGTTATGATAATGACAATAAAAATAATTATTGTACATATATTAGCAATTACTTTTGCCGTATCTAATTCCGCCTGAAAATCATCGCGTACTGAATTTAACTTTTCTACAAATTCCTTATTACTTTCATACATGCTTCCAATCATAAGATTAGCAGCATCAGCCTGTTTGCCTTCTCTACTAAGCTTATATATTTTATCTGAGGCTGACCTGTAATCCTCCCATGCAGAGCTTGCCTTTTCATAATCAGCTTTACCTGCCTGTGCTTTCTTATTTGAATTAATTATTTTCTCTAACTTAGAAGATATATCCTTTATCTGATTCTCCATATCATTAGTTTCTTTTTCACAGGCTGCCATAGCTGCTGTATCTGTTTCTACAAGATGCTGATACTGTTTGATTCTATATTTAGCAGTTATTGTTTGTAATTCCTGCAGACACTCAAGTGAAGGAGACCACACTTCCGTAATACTATGTATAGTCGAACGAATCACTAATGTTGATACAAGTGCCACCAATACAAAAAAAGCTGTCATCACTAATACCGCCATCCGGTATACCTGCAATTTCGCTGAAACTTTTAAATTACCTATCCATTTTCTTAACTTTGCCATATAATTTCCCTTTCTTTTGTTTTTATTTGTTTAATAAATTTTTCTAAATCACATTACAAAAAACCGGGTAAAAACCTCATATACCCAGTCTCATAATTATTGTCCATCAGACATTGATAAAACTATCACAATTCAATTTTAAATGCAATAGAAATTTATACTTATTGATGTAGTTTTTGTATGATTTTTTTAAGAATGGATTTAGTTCCCTGTGCCCCCTTTTATTTTTTCGGTGTTCCAACTACTCATTTATATATTTTTATGGTGCTCACAATCACCATAAAATAAAAAATGCAACAATGAATTTTCACAATCATTGTTGCAAGAAATTAATGTTCCCTGCGGGAATCGAACCCACAACTAGCGCTTAGGAGGCGCTCGTTATATCCATTTAACTAAGAGAACAAGCTCCGTATCAGGGCTTTTCAGCCTTCAGACTACGGTAACCATTTTTATTATGTGAGCTTAACGCCACTTATTTAATTATATCACATCTGTCCATTTCAGGCAAATATTTTAATTATTAAACTTAACACTTCCCTGCAGCCATATCTGCCCCTTAAATCTCCTGCCAACAGCGGGTTCGCCAAGCAGATGAGCCTGATTAATGGCAACAGTCATATTAAGGTCGTTACATTCAATAACCATTATATATATTTTCTCTTTGGTGTAATGATTAATCTCCTCAGACAACTCTAGTATCTCGCCGACTACCTGATACTGGTCGCACTCAACACCACAAGGCATAAATGAAGAATCAACTATTGAAAATACATCTTCCTTTACAATTCTGTGTGAAAGCTCATTGTATGTATCTATATCTTCTATTGTCAGGCTCTCTATTGCCGACTCGTCACCTTTCTTAGCCGCCTGTATAAGTCTTTGTCTGTCGTCCTTCTCCTTCTTCATTCTGACAGAATCTGACTTATTATTTCTTGTTGGAAGCATAATTATTCCGCCAAGTGACAATGCCGTAAGGCTTACCATTTTATTCTTTATTGGAATTTTATATACATAGCTTCTCGAATCTATATCGTAATCTTTCTGGTTAAGACCTTTTTCATCACAAATGTAATCCAGATAATCCATTACATTTTGCAGATAAAATATAAGGGTAACACCTGTCTTTGACTCATCACATACAACTGCATAGGATTCCTTATCCAGATGTCTTTCTATTGTAATCTCATCATTATCACATCTTGTTCTTCCAATAACAAATGGAAAATAATATTCATATATGAATTCTTTATCTTTAAATCTTCCGTATATGTACAAACCTGTAGACTCGCTTATTCTTACTATGACCGCACCACGGTTAAGCTCATTATTCTTTATAACAAGCCCCTTCTCCAAACTGTCCAGAATACCTGCGTGTATCATCTGCTCTTCAAAGTCCGAATCCACCTGCTCAAATCCTATAGCCTTTATATATAAATTCATAACAATCCTTCATTCCTGTATTACTCAGTATCTACAATAAACAGTGTAAGATACTCCATAAGATCTTTTTCCACCTCATCTTCATATAAAGATCCATCTGAATGTTTTAACATTTTAATTACCGGTCTGTCAGTAAACTTCTTATTCTGCCTTACAACAATGCCCGTTTCACCCTCACTTGTAATAACCTTAATTCCAACAGGATATACTGCTACTGTTTCAAGAAGCTTCTCTGCTATTGTTGCATCATATTTCAATCCCTGATTAGCTTTAATATACTCAATGGCCTCATATATCTTGAGCTTAGGATTACCCACACCACTTATAAGACTGTCAAAATCATCGCATAAAGATACAAGCTTAACTTCCATTTTCAGTTTATCTCCTTTATGAGAAAATGGATATCCCTTGCCGTCTATTCTTTCGTGATGTAAAAGTATTATTTCTTTAGCTATATCCGGTATCCAATCCTCGTCCTGAACAGAACTATACCCAAATATAGTATGCTTCTTATATTCTATTGCATCTTTAGTATTCATATATGTTTCATTGGTGTTCATATATGGTGTCTTAATGTATCTTAAACCTATGTCGTGAAGCATCGCTCCCATGGATACATTTTTAACCTGCTTATCACTCATTTTAAGTCTTAACGCCATAATTGTAGATAATGAACACACGTTGATACAGTGTGTATACATATCTGTTGATAAATTTCTTATCTCTGTTATATTGTTAATAACCTCTGGCTCTGAAAGCACAGATTCAATAATTCGTTCAGCCTCTAAACCTAATATTTTCAAATCCTGATTATGCTTGTAAATGTGTTTCTCAAGGACATTTTTAACAACTTTCCTCGAATTATTAGTCGTTTCTTCGACTTTATAGATATGTCTGTAATAACTATTACCACTATGCGATTTAGCTTTGCTATTGGATTCATTACTATCTATGTCCGATTTATTCAATTCATTATCGTGTAAGTTCTCTGCATTATGGCTGTCATTATTCACATTATCGCTGTCATTTTTATTATTGCTTTTATCTTGATAATAATCACTTTCACCACCATTATTATCGGTGTTACTGATGCCATCTTCGCTTACATTTTCTATTTCTTTATTGTAATTATTATCATTATCTATCCCTGTGCCATTACTATTATCAGAATAAATGTCATCGTCTTCACCCAGCTTATCATCTGTTCCAATAATTATATGACCATATTCCCCAGGGTCAATTATTTCATCAGGATATTCTTTAATGCTTAGACTTTGTATTCCCAAACTCCTAATTCTGTTAATCAATTCTGAATTCAATACAACATCTGCATGTATAAGTACTGTGCCACTATCTGTCACTATAGGAAGGGCTGTTATCTCATTTCCCTTAAGATTTTTTACCTTAACCTGTTTCATACATACTCCATTTCCAGCATCTAAACTATCATAATAAACATCTAATATTATAAAGATAACACAAATTAATCTATATATCAAATAATATATAACAATTAAAAATATCCTGTATTGACGACAAATTTTATGCACCTATATCATACTTTCCAGTACATATAATTCATCATCAACGCAGGATAACAATTATGTTAAATGTGTTTAACTAATTAACTTATTAAATTAAATACCTTGTGAAACCAAATATGTTATTAAATCAAATGTCTTGTCAGACTATATCTCTTGTTAAATTATATTTTGTTTCTTAATATTTAATTACTTGCTAAGTTCTGTCTTTCCACCCATATATGGCTGGAGTGCCTTTGGAATTCTAACGCTTCCATCAGCCTGAAGATTGTTCTCAAGGAATGCGATTAACATTCTTGGAGGTGCAACACAAGTGTTATTCAATGTGTGTGCAAAATACTTGTTCTTGTCTGGACCCTGTACTCTTATCTTTAATCTTCTTGCCTGAGCATCACCTAAGTTAGAGCATGAACCAACTTCGAAATACTTCTTCTGTCTTGGTGACCAAGCTTCTACGTCAATTGACTTAACCTTAAGATCAGCTAAATCACCTGAACAACATTCAAGTGTTCTAACCGGTATATCAAGGGAACGGAACATATCAACTGTATTCTGCCATAACTTATCAAACCACATTTTGCTGTCTTCTGGCTTACATACAACGATCATTTCCTGCTTCTCAAACTGATGAATTCTATATACACCTCTCTCTTCAATACCATGAGCACCTTTTTCTTTTCTGAAACAAGGTGAATAGCTTGTAAGTGTCTTTGGAAGCTCTTCCTCTGGTGTAATTGTATCAATAAATTTACCAATCATTGAATGTTCACTTGTACCTATAAGGTAAAGGTCTTCGCCTTCAATCTTGTACATCATTGCATCCATTTCATCAAAGCTCATAACGCCTGTAACAACATTACTTCTTATCATATATGGAGGAATACAATATGTGAAACCTCTGTCAATCATAAAATCTCTTGCATAAGAAATTACTGCTGAATGAAGTCTTGCAATATCGCCCATAAGATAATAGAAACCATTACCTGCAACCTTTCCAGCCGCATCAAGGTCAATACCATTAAACTTCTGCATAATCTCTGTATGATAAGGTATTTCAAAATCTGGAACTACTGGTTCACCGAACTTTTCAATCTCTACATTTTCACTGTCATCTTTACCTATTGGTACTGATGGATCAATAATGTTAGGAATTGTCATCATAATCTTAGTAACTTTTTCATTAAGTTCTGTTTCTTTTGCTTCTAGTTCCTTTAATCTGTCAGCATCAGTATTAACCTGAGCCTTAACAGTTTCTGCTTCTTCCTTCTTGCCCTGTGCCATTAAAGCACCAATCTGCTTAGAAAGCTTGTTTCTGTTAGCTCTTAACTCATCAGCTTCTGTCTTTGTAGCACGAGCCTGTGCATCAAGTTCAATAACTTCATCAACTAAAGGTAACTTTCTATCCTGAAATTTATTCTTTATATTCTGTTTAACAATATCTGGATTTTCTCTTACAAATTTTAAATCTAACATTTTTTCCTCCATATAACGAATTTGATACTCTTTTAATTATGCACCTTTTTATATATATTTTCCAGCATTTTATATATTTATTTATGTATCTTTTAATGTACTTTATTATATTCGTTATTATTCTAGTATTGCCATTATTATTTTCATCATTTTAATTATTAACTATATCGTTGACTTCTCTGCTAAGCTCAACATCACCCATTCTTCCAGCAACTGCCTGCTTTAACGCATTGGCTTCCTCATCACCTAATTCAATAAATGACTCACCATTAATAATCTCTTTAATATACGCAAAACAGCCGTTATTGCTGTGCATTACATTAACAAGACAGCCATTATCATTTTTATCAAGCATACATATTGCAAAACTTAATTTGCCGCCCATTTCATGAAAAGCATCATACTTAACAATTCCAACCTTCTGAAATGTATACTGCATCTTATCATATATATCTTTGATTGATTTTGTATTGTTCTCATATGTTTCTTTTAAAAGTTTCACATCGTCAGTATACTCTTTAATTATTTTCTCGATACTCTTTCCTTCTGAGCCTTCCATCATAATGTTGTACTTCTTCTTCATTGCCGATGACTTCGCAATGGCTACAATAGAAAGAATAATTGCCACTATCAATAATACGATTATTCCAATAAGCACATATAATGTTGGTACGCTAAACAATCCAAATACATCTAACATTGTTTTATTCCTTTCGTTAATTATTTATCGTTTTAATAATTAATATATTTGTATTATATCTTAAATATCGTGCTGCTTTCCAGCACATATAAAGTTCCGCAAGGAACTTTTAA
>FONU01000026.1 GCA_900112995.1 [Lactobacillus] rogosae
GGCAATAAGCACTCTGAAGACAGCCCTTGAAAAGGAAAACTACCCTAAAGTGATTTTGCATTCAGACCAGGGGGTACAGTTTACTTCATGGGAATTTGTAAATTTTTGCAAAGAGAATAATATAACACAAAGTATGAGTAAGGCTGGCTGTCCTTATGATAATGCTCCCATGGAAAGATTTTATAACACTTTCAAAAGCAACTTTTATAACATAACTTCATTTTCAAATGTAGAGATGATAGATGAACTAACTATTAAATACATAAATTGGTATAACTATGTTCGCCCTCATTCATACAATAATTATTTAACACCAATGGAGGCTCGTTACAGGTAGGTATTTATCGAACAAAGTGTTACAAAAAAGCTTGACCACAACACGTCCTTTGTCTGCTCTTCGTTTTTCTATCAACCCTGCTGATACAAGTTCATTCATGTTACTCTTGATAGCAGATACGCTTCTGCCAAGTTCCTGCGCCAAGTCCTCAAGCTTGTATAACACATAGACTCTTCCAAACTCATCCACGCGATTATTACTGATGGATAGATTAGTTCGATTGAGAAGCTTTGCATATAGAACTAAGGCAGTGCTGCTTATTCCAATTCCATATAAGTCATTAGGAACAACGGAGTAATTGGTAAGCTTCGTTTTTACATCTACAAATCTCAATAGTTGCTCCACCATCCTCCCGTCTTGTTCAGATGATGGGTTGACTCGTAGTTTTCCAGACAGTTCTTAAGTCTTTCATACAAATCATTGAATTCATCAATTGGAACTAACATACACTTGTGATTCTTACCTTCAATCTCTGTAGTAATGAACCAATGACCAGAGACCATTTCCTGCGCAAGCATTCTGCGAATTCGATACTCTCTCCTGATTCTCTGGAACGGATTCCACCAACGTTTCAGACGTTTGATAGGCGAATCCATATCATTGGCTAAATCCTTCATACAGTCAGTTCCAATGCTAACGGTATCCAGATTCATGATTCGCTTCTCGCAGAACCCTGATAAGCGCTTACCTCGATAATAAGAAAGTCTCTCTTCCAAGTCTTTCATCTTCTCCTCGGATTCTCTTTTCTGCTTATCGAGTTCATACTGTAAATTTCTAATCTCATACTTGGCATCACTCAAGTCTGTTTCCAATCCTTTGATTTCATAAAATCTTTTGTCATACAAATTCCAATCAAAGAGCAATTGCAAATTCTCCTCGAAGTCAAGGATTTCCTCCTTATTCAGTTCCATAGTTTCCGCTTCCTCATCTACGATAATCATCCCAGGATTACCTCCTCTGATTGCCGTAATATAGGAACACGCCGTTGACTCTGGTTTGTGACAATCCAGCATCAAATGTGCTTTGATATCGTCAAACGATACCGGACCATCATACAACAGTTCATAAATCTCGTTGTAGCTATATACATGCTTCAACTGTTCCACTAATTCCATAATTCATCATCTCCTTTCACCCAAACTGAAATTAGTTGTAATTTATTGCTTACATAAGGTACTTGGAGCCTCAAAAAGCTGATTGCAAAAAATTCTCAAAACTTTTTGTAATTTCTCATCCGCTCCTTTCACAATACATTTGGGTTGAAAAAAAGCTGATTACTAAATCTGGCGCAAAAAAGTTGCAAATTTTTTAAAATTTCCTGTACTTTATGTTCGGACATTCCGAATTCATGCTTCCGCCACCTACGGAAAATCTGAATTCGAAACTCCGGGCACGCAAAAAGAGCGATGGCCATTCCATCGCCCTTTCGGATAATCTGAATACTTTATTTCATTTTTCTTCTCAAATTGTGTCGGAACACTTCATATCTCGTTCTGCAGAGACTCTGCAAAATCGCCTAAAGTTCTGTTCGGATGATCCAAATAGCGAACTCAATGTTTTAGGCGAATTTTCCAACAATCTAAACGCTTGCCGTGAAAGCCTAGTAAAATCAAGGCTTGCAGCAACTTTACAACTGATCTTCCAACAAGTGGATTTGGTCATAAACTAATAACAGGATACGCATAAAGTTGTATGGCAATTTACGCAAGAAAGACGTTCTCCTATGTCGTCCGCAAAGGGAATTCCCTTCCCCTAAATATGGCAAAAGCACTTCTGGTCCAATGGACCAAAAGTGCTTAACTGTAAATTGAGACAAGTTTTGGTCAAGTTGACCAAAAGTACTTATCTCTTAACCACAAAACACATTAACGCTCCATTAATTTTCTGCTCAAATCTCTTACTTGTCCAATTTGCTTTTCGAACATCACATCCCACAATCCCAAGCACTTTTCTGCTACATCCTGATCTAATCCATTGTCTGAATTAGCAGTTTCATCATATAATGCAATTATGAGTTTTGAAATATCGCTTTCTATTCCCCATTGAGTTGCTAGTTCTTCCAGAGGCGTACTAAGTACATTTTCACACAAAGCAATTATTACTTCAGCATAGTCTTTTACTGAGCATGCATTCTCTTCCAAAAAATGCACAAATGAATAAACCATTCTTTTACTTACCTTTGATTTCATAATTTCCCTTAGGAATTCCGAATCACACCCTACATCAACAAGATTATCATAAAACATACTACCTAATGGCATTTCAACATCAACCTCAGAATTCTTGTACTTCAAAATAATTGCTTTACCTATTTCACGATATTCATCGAATCTAAGATATATGACCGCCATATGTAAAATCGCCTTTACTTGTTCTTCATTCAGTTGCTCCATATTAGACATCACATCTTTAAACTCGTTATACCTAATGTAAAATTCACAAATCGAATATCCACCCATTTGCACAAGTCGCTTATCATTTGTCTCAAAACACCTTTGAATTATCAATAAAACACTCTCTTTATATTTGGAATATAATCTAAAAAACATACCCTTCGAATCATAAAAGCCTGCCATTCTAACATCCGACTCATACACACGAAGTATTCTTTCTTCTGCCCATTCTCTATCAATATTATATATAGGCCATAATGCATAAAAGCAAGCCATTCTAACAGCCTCATCATCATCTAATGTGAGTTTATCTATAACATCTTTAAACTCTACAAACAACGCTTGATTATCCCATAGAAGATGACCTATTGCACTTATTGCATGACCTCTCATACAATTTAAAGATCTGCTTATCAACTCCTCACAATTCAATTCCTTATTATCTTTTATTTCCTTCTCTTCTTCTCCTTCTTCATAGTAAACAGCAATTTCCTTTAATTTCTCTATCACCTCATCAGACCAAGAATAAATCTTTACTTTTTCAATTATTCCGCAAAAATGTAACGCCCTCTGACTTCTCATATCACAAGGAAATTCACTAAACATTTGCTCCCAAAGATTTTTCTCAACTAGTTCAATAGCATCTGAAAACTCAGCACCCGAATACATTGCATCGATATAAGCTGGTACAACATTTTCTTTATTTTCAATGACAATTTTTATCATTTCAACAGGCTCATCTTTCACCGCAGACTGAAAATCTCCTACATACATGCTTAGTGAACTTTCTATAAATCCACCGTCCACTTCTTTCCAGTGTGAGCGATTTCTATCGGCTATTTTATCGTTTGTAATAATTTGTAGCCATTGTTTTTTTCCTATCCTTTTACCAGCAACAGGTGATTTTACCCAACCCGAATGTCCATCTCCATTGATATACCGGTCTGTTTTTCCTTGAAATTTTCTATCAAGCACATTTAATAAATCCCTATACTTGGATGTGAGGCGTTCATGCGTAACGCACTGTAATATATGATACTGAAAATCTCCCCAAAAGCTCCAATATACGCGTGAATATTCTTTTTGTTGATTATACTCTATTCTCCGCTTATACCATTCAGAACTTTGTGGCGAAACATATTTTTCCACTGCTCCAAGAAATGTATTCAGACACTCTTCTGTGCAATATTTAGTATGAACCTTAAGGGCTTTCTTGACTAATTCTAATTGATCCTCTGCTCCACTTGTGCGATCGAATATCTTTTTATCAAAATCTCCCGTTAAATATTCAACAACCTGGTTACTATATGATTCTGGCAGAAACTGCAAACCATGCAAAATTAATTCGTTAAAAATAGCATAATTCCTCCCCATATAAGGAGCATAATATTTCCAAAAATATTCCGCGTCTGTCGCGATTATCGCAACATTAGCCTTTTTCAACAACTCAACAGCCGCTCTTTCCAAACTCCTACGCTGAAAAAAACTTCCCGACCAATCACTAAAATATAATTCATCTGCATCTTGTAACGGAATATATTGTGTCAATTCATCCAATACATACTTAGCCTCTTGCAACAAATATGAATCTGTTATAGCAAGAAGTTCTTCCTCATATCGATACACATTTTTTGCCTTAGATATAATTTTATTTTTTAACCAAAACGATATCAGTCTAATCGTTCTTGATTCGCAATGCTTCATCATTGCTTTAACATCTATATACAGTTCCTGTGACCATACTGGATACTTATTATAAAACAACATTCTTAGTTCAAACAGCTCGTCACTTTCTTCCATGATATCATGCAAAAAGCATCCCATAAATTTTTTATCATCTTCTTCGTTTACAAATGAATGTTTTTTGATAAACGCAATGTCTTCAATATCCAAGTCCGGACTAATACTTTTAAGCAAAACAAAGACAGTACTTTTCTTTTTATCATCAGAAAACCACTGTTCCAAGATTCCGGATTCTCTTAATATAGTAATGTACGCATGTCTTCCGCACACAACATTATTTACAAAATAATCACGTTTGCCTTCATCTTTACATTCTCGTTTTACATATTCTACAATCTTCTCATCTGGTTCGGATACTTGTCTCAAAATCTCATAAAATACATATTTTACATAAAATCTTATCTGTAAAGATTCTAATAATTGGATTCCGGCAGATAAAAAATCACCACTATCATAATCAAGCAAATTTTGCAAAAACATTTGAACCTGATAACGTTTACCTGGCGTTTGCTTATTTATTTCTCCTACTATCTGTTCAATTTTATCTCCAGCAAAAAACTGCTCTGTCATCCTATTTGAAATAAAATAATCTAGAATCGATTGATGAACAAATCCAATTTTTTGTCCATCTTTTATAAGCAATTCCGCATATACCAAATAGTCAAGTCCTCTTTCATCTACATTTAAGATTCTTTTTGGAGCGTATAGACGTCCTATTTTATCTAATACATCCACTGTATAATGCACTGTATCTCTAACTACTTTTTCATCTACACCAATGCTGTTACTTTTTTTGCAAATTTGCTGAAACCAAATATCTATCAAATGACTAGTTGTCGTACAATCACCATATGTTGCCTCTTCATCTAGATGTTGCCATATATAGAGATTACTTGGCACTTGTAACAAACGCCTTGTTTTTAACGTTAAGTCCTCATATTTTTTCCCTACAACCCTTTTCACAACATTTTCATCAAAATCTTTTATTACTATTTTTTTCCATTCTACTCGATGAGTATCATCACCTTCTCTTTCAAACAAAGATTTAATATTGTTGTCATTGCGCAAATCATACTCTCTGCACACAAACACTATCACAATTTTCTTTGCTCTCTCATCGTTCAGATACCTAACTTGCCTAATCATTTCCATACAAACTGCCAATGCTTGGCTTGAATTGGCTTGTGTCCATCTCAATGCATCTAATTGATCCAAAACTAGCACTGCAGTTTTATCTTTAGAAATAGCATTAAGTGCATAAACTATTGAACCTGAAAAACCCAACTCTTGTCCCCAAATTTCGCTATTACCATGAGGAATTCTTCTATCTAGTTTTATCGCAATGTATGGAATGTCCTCTCCCTCACAATAATTCAAAATAGCTTCTGTACATCCACTCTTTCCATATCCTGCATTTCCAGAAATAACAAAAGATTGTTCATCATTTATTGCCTCAATACATTCTCCAAATTCATTTCTGTCAATTAAGCCTTCCTTCAATGGTTTAAAACTGCCTCTGTACTCCCTATTGATTAGTTCAACCTGTGGAATAATACGTTTATCTCCATCCAACATACGCATACGTATGCCCTGTTTTGTAAAATATTCTCTTAACTCTAACGCGGTTATTTCTTTCGCATAGATATCGGAATCAATAACCAATGCGACAAATGCATTGTATACACTCTCTTTATCTGTGGCAAAATAATAACTTATTTCCTGTGATATGCTTTCTTGTAATGTATATTCTGACATTTGTTTAAAACTAGTACGTCGCAAAAAGTCGATACTCTTCGCTACACCTGCAGATTCAGAAACCTCTATCCCCATTCCTTTGCAAAAGTCTTTGTATGAATTCTGAATTTCCTTACCCCGTCTCCCTTAATTAAAGATATTGTTGGGTAAAAAAGAAAGGTCAGTCGATTTTGCCGATGAAGCGGTAGTAGATTTCTACTTCCTGCTCACGGCTTCCGTCCTCGCCCTTGACAGCTTCGTGGACGGTTATTTTTTCAATTAGAGTGTTCAGAAGTTCGGCGGTCAGCTCCACAGGGTTGACATACTGTTTCATCAGGGCAATCCACTTTTCAGCATCCGCTGCGGTCTGTACGGCGGCTTCCATCGTTTCGTGAAGCTGTCTTATTTTTGTTTCAAGCTCCTTTTGCTCGTTCTGGTACTTCTCGGACAGCATATTGAAGTTATACTCGGTTATGCGTCCGGCAGACCAGTCCTCATACATTTTAGCAAACAGCCCGTCAACCTCGGCTTTACGCTTCTCTGCCTTTTTCAGCTCCGCAGCCTGCTTTTTCTTCGCAGAGTTTCTTTCCCTGTCGCTGGCATTGAGCAGGCGTTTCAGCAGCTTGTCCTCGTCTTTCTGTGCCAGCATAGACCAGTATTGCAGTCTTGCAAGCACATAGGCATACAGTACATCATAGCGGATATAGTGCATGGAACACTGGCGTAATCCCTGCCCGTTCTTGCTGCAATGGTAGTACCCGTATGGGTTCTTATTCTGCTTGTTTTCCCCATAGGCTAAAGACCATCCGCAGTCTGCACATTTTATCAATCCTGCGAAAATCTGTGTCGTACCGTTTCTGCGTTTCCTGCGTCTGCTTGCAATCAGCTCCTGAACTTTTTGGAACACTTCTTCAGAAATGATGGCTTCGTGGGTATTTTCCACACGATACCATTCTTCCTGCGGCTTCCGCACCTTTTTCTTGTTCTTGAATGAAATGTTGCTCTGCTTGTTGTGAATGCTGTGACCGATGTAGGTTTCCTCTTTCAAAATGCTCTTGACCTGTGCTATCGTCCACGCATAGGCTTTTTCTGCGGGCGCACCGGCGTAGATATTGGCGAAAGTCCCGTATCTTTCATAGTTCAGCCAGCCGGGGGTAGGTACTTTTTCCTCCACCAGAATCCGTGTAATGCTGGCGGCTCCACGCCCGTGTACAGCAAGGTCAAAAATCTTCTCTACAATCCAGCGTGTTTCCGGGTCGATCAGAAGATGACCTTTTTTGTCCGGGTCTTTTACATAGCC
Organism: [Lactobacillus] rogosae; assembly: GCA_900112995.1. Classification (GTDB taxonomy): domain Bacteria; phylum Bacillota; class Clostridia; order Lachnospirales; family Lachnospiraceae; genus Lachnospira; species Lachnospira rogosae. The sequence continues at coordinate 7,508 of FONU01000026.1, forward strand.
CAGCGGTGCATAGGCTCCATAGTGTGCGCCATTGGCAAATCTTGTGTGCATGGCAGCCTTGACCTTTTTGCTGGTCTGTCGGGCGTGCATTTCATTCAGGATGTTTAAGAACGGTGCAAGCTCGCTTTCTCCGTTGATGGTGTCCACATTGTCATTGATGGCAATGTAGCGTACTCCCTTGCTGGGGAAATAGATTTCCGTGTACTGACCGGTCAGGATATAGTTTCTTCCCAGACGGGATAAGTCCTTTGTGACAACGCAGTTGATTTTCCCGTCTTCGATGTCATCAATCATCCTTTGGAAACTTGGACGCTCGAAATTTGTCCCACTCCATCCGTCGTCAATGTACTCGTCTACAACGGTCAGCCCATGCTCTGCGGCATACTGTCTAAGCATCATGCGCTGGGTCTGGATACTGCCGCTTTCCCCCTGTAATTCATCGTCACGGCTCAATCTCAAATATAGTGCAGTGTTATAAATCGTTGTATTGTATGGTTGTTTCACGGTTAAAAATCCTCCTTCTAAAAGAAACAACCCACGCTTATACAATACTCGCTGGTACAAGTATATCATAAGCGTGGGCTGATTGACAGTCGTTATTCCGTATTTTTTCAGGAAGCGGCGGCAGCGTGCTGGATCACATCTTCCAGCAGGCTGTCAAGCGGCTTCCCATCCTGTGCGAAATGCTCCGATACCTTGATACGGACTTTCCCCATGACAAAATACTGGGTGCCGTCTTTTTCGGTAAGCAGGGTGCCGCTGTTTTTGTTATTGCTCTCGTTTTTGCTTTTTGCCATAGGCAGTTACCTCCATAAATGAAATATGCCCGACAAGGGAATGTCAGACAGGTGTACAGCCGCAGACTGTCTCCGTGTCAACCAAACCGTGTCAACCGGCAGAAAAGACTTTGAAAACAATCCATAGGCGCTCTATTATTACTTTTTACTTTTTCTTTGATTTCTTGGTTGACATGGTTGACAAAGGAGAGAAATGCCCCAAATATCAGGCTTTTCCCCGTCAACCGGCTGTCAACCAAAGCGTCAACCAAACTGTCAACCGGTGGCTTTTCAGAATGGAAGTTCCATTTGCCGGGCTTCTTCTTCCGTGATTTCCTGAAAACCGTCCCCCTCCGGCGGAGCTTGGTTGACACGCTCCCAGCCTTTTTGAGAACCGTATTTCTTATACCGCTTCGGGCTTTTGTAGGCTACCCAGCCCTGTATGATGCCGCCCGCAATGCCGGTATTCATAATCTCGCAGATTGCCCGTGTCTCCCAGTCTGCCGGGGAATTTAAGTTCCCCAGCGCTTCCTCATAAAGCTGCTTGGAACATACCCTGTCGCCGGTGTAGTCCTCCAAATAGGCGTAGATCATGCCGGCCTGTGTGTCTTCCTGCATAAAGTCCTGCTGGTGGGCGTTCAGGTATCGGTTCATTTCCATGCTGAATGACAGCTTATACTTCCCACTGCGATAAACCGTCATGGCTTCCGCCCACATCTGTTCGATATACGCCCTCGCCGCCGCTTCATCGTCCAGTATGTGAACCTCCGCCCGTTCCGGGTACACCGTCACGGGGAGAAAGCGCCGGTTGCCGGTGCGGTCACGGGGCAAAAAGTCCTGCCGGTTGGTCGTCCCTCCAAATACACATTGCCGCAGCCGGTCTGCCGGATGTGTCTCATACGGCACTTTGTAGGTTTCTTTCTGGCGGCTTAAGAATGACTTGATTTCCTCAATACTCTTGGCGTTGGCTGTGGCAATCATCTCCGACATCTCGATAATCCAATGCCCTTGCAGCTTGCGGTACACATTTTCATCGTCCAGCTTTTTCAAATCGTCTGAAAACCATTCGTCCCTGCCTGCCAGCAGCCGGAAAAAGGTAGATTTCCCGGCTCCCTGACCACCAACCAGACAGAGCATGACCTCAAACTTGCTCCCCGGTCTGAATACCCGCCGGATGGCTCCCATCAGGAACAGTTTCAAGGCTTCATAGGTGTATTCGTCCGTATCGGCTCCCAGAAAGTGATGCAGGGCGTAACGGATGCGCTCTGTGCCGTCCCATTGCAGGCTGTTCAGGTAATCCCTGACTGGATGGTAGCGGTTTTCATTGGCAACAATCTTGATGGCGCTCTGCACCTTTTTCTCGCTGGTAAGCCCGTAATTTTCTTCCAGATACAAAAGCAGGTAGTTCATGTCCATGTCGGTCAGCGTGGTACTGGTGCGCTCCCAGCCCAGCGGCTTCACAATGTCAATCTGCTCCGTCAAAAGGTTCAGGCGCAGCGCCCCGCGAAACAGAGGGTCACGCTGGAACACCGTCAGGCAGTTTCGGATGCTGTTCTTCACGCCGCCTTTCTGCGTCCCCTCTAATGTTTCCCGGATTTCTGCCGGTGTCTGCGCCGGTTCCATTGTGTCCATCGTCCTTTTGACCGCTTCCTGCGTTTCCGGCGGCAAGCTCTGAAATTCGCTGTTCAAGCCGCAACACCTCCTTTCCCTGTGCGGCGATCAATGCCGCTTTTTCTTCTATTTCTCCGTATAACAAAATATCCAAAAGGTATTCTGTGTAGCTTATCCTCTGCAACGCTTCCACAAAAAGAGGATGCCAGATGGCATCCTGCGGCTGTGGGGCGTGTGCTGTTTTCCAATGCTCCAGCAGGCGCAGATAATCGCATAGCACCCGGAAACAATACCGTTCCGTTTCCTGAAATCTCTGCTCCGCTGATTTTTGTCGGGGCTGTGACCTGTTGTGACGCTTCCTATCTGGCGGCGCATTGCCGGATTTCTCATAGGAAACGCCGAAGTCCTCCGCAAGCCTGACCGCAGCTTCCCGTTTCCCCAATCCATGCAGCAAAGCGGCAAAGTCGATCACATCCCCGGAAGCCCCGCAGCCGAAGCAGTAAAAGCGGCTGTCCACTTTCATGCTGGGCGTGCGGTCATTGTGGAATGGACAGCAGACCATGCCGTTTCTCCCCACCCGGATTCCATAGAATGAAGCAGCCTGCCGGGTGGTAACAGACTGTTTCACCGCTTCAAATACATTCAAATGCTCCCTCCATAAAAATACTGGTAGCGGTAAAGCTGCCGGTTATATCATAGCTCCATCTCATGTTTCTTTCTCTGTACTGCCTGTGGCTGCTCCCTCCGGCGCAGTGCGGTATCTACGGCGTTCTGCACCTGCCGTAGCCGTATGACTTCCTCCCGGAGTGGCTTGTGCTGCGGAGACAGTTCGGCATACTCTGTTTTTAACTGTGCGTATTCCTGTTTCCATGCTTTCAGGGCAATGGGTTTTCCGTCCAGTTTTTCTTTCAAAATACGGCGGGCGGCATAAAACAGCCGTAACTCCGCATCGTGGGATGTTTCAAATTTCTCCCTCTGTTTCTTAAACTTGATATTGTTCAATTCCGTATGAACAGGTTTTAGCCGCTGGTAATTCTCGCCCTCCCGTATCAATTCCTGCAATTCCTTTATCCGGGCAGATTTCTTTTTCATGGAGTCGCTTAACGCTTCAAATTCTTCGTTGACAGAGGAAAGACGCTCCTGCAAATCCTCTAATGTGAGCAGCTTGTTTTCCGTCAGATAATTGACGGCTTCGGCAAACTGCTTTAAGTTTCCGGTTCTGGCTTTATTGCTCCATGCCCCTGCGTTGCGCTGGTTGTAATAAGCGATCAACAGGTCGGCAAGGCTCGGTGTCTGCGGTTTGGAAAGTTCTTCTTTTACCTCTGCCATCCAGACAAACAGGGCTTTGATCTTCTTCCTCACATCCTGCATGAGCCGGTTGGTGGCTTTAATCCAGCGGTTCAGTTCCCCTTTCTCGGTGCGGATGCCCTTTGCTTCCATCTGCCGGACATTAGCTCCCTCGTGGACAGTAGGTATCAGGTCAAGCCCCTGCCGCACATAGGAACGGTGGTCGATACGCACATCCAGCCCTTTTTCCTCAAATTTTGTATTAACGGCAGCCGCCCACTGCTCCCGCCAGTGTTCCAGCGTTTCCGGCTCATGCCAGTCTGTTGTATGGACAGCGTTAAACATATAATCGCCGTTTTTATCCCGGATTCGGTTTCCATCTTCATCAAGAAGATATTCCCGACGCTGTTTTTGTCCCCATGTGCCATCCGGGTTCAAAGGGCGCATGGTTGTCATCACATGAAAATGCGGGTTAGGGATGCCGCCGTCCTCTTTCTCCGGGCTGTGAAAAGCAAGGTCGGCAATCATGCCTTTTGTCACAAACTGCTCCTGTACGAACTTCCTCGCCAGCTCCATGTTTTCTTCCAGCGTCAATTCATTCTGCATGGCAATATCAAAGGAATAGGCAAGCTGTGCTTTTGGATGTTTCTCGCAGTTCTCCACAGCATTCCAGAGGGTCGCCCGGTCAAGATATATTTCCGGCGCATGGGGCGGCAGCATGATTTCCGAAGCGATCACGCCGCCCTTTTTGGTGTAGTCGCTGACTTCTCCATAGTAGCTGCTGTAAAGACGCTCCCCGGCTCGATAGGCTGCGCTGGCAATGGCGCTCTGACCGGCGCTGCGCTTGATCTGTGCGATTGAAAAATGATAAAGTGCTATCCTTAGTCACCGCCTTTCTCCTGCCCGGAAATACGGGCGTGGTTCTCTGTGGCAGACCGGATGAAATGCTCCGCCTGCGGCAGATTCAAAATGCTTTCCATGAGGGAATAAAATTCCGCTTCGGATAGCTCCTTTGTCTGTGGTGCAATGCTCTCAATAGCTGCCCCACGGGTAATCAGCCGGTGCGTCCTCTGTTTCCGGGAACCGCTTTCCAGATACGCCTGCCGGTTTTTCAAACGCTGCATTTTCCGTTTTTCCTGTTCCAGCAGGACAGTGGTTTTTTCATATTCCTGCTTCAACTGTTCCAAAGATTTTTCCATGTTCTCACATCCTTTGCTGATAAGATAAAGAAAGACCATCCGCAGACAGTCCGTGTGTCAGTGCTTCTATAAAACCCGATGAAAAGGGAAAACCGCAGAGCGGATTTCTCTTTGCGGCGGGTACACAGGGGATAGCCGCTTTAGCGGCGCAAGGGGGTGTAGCCACCTTGTCGGAGCGAAGCGAACGCAGACCTCGGATTGCTGATTTTATCAGCGGCAGAGGTAAGCTCCGCAGGACGCACGATACATGGTCTTTAGACTATGTATAGAAGTGCGCCCTTAGTTCCTAAGGGATTTTGCCGTTTCCGGCAGTCTTGTCCTTTTTCTTGGAACGCTTGGAAAGATACTTCGGGCAGTCAACCACAACCGCCCGGAAGCTCTGTTTACATTCGTGCTGGCATTTCCGGCACAGTTCGTTGTAAGTGATACGGCTGCGGTCATTTAAGAAGAAAGACCATTCCAACCGCCGCTTGTTACTCATTCTTGCCATAACCGGCTCCTTTCTCCGTTTCTATCTGATGTACGCAGATAGGCTGTTTTGATGTAGCGTCTCGGTATCATTTTTAAGTTTTTTTCCCTCTGTATGCCCCTTTGGAAAGTGCGGCAGTATTGCAAGTCAGGGAATGATACCTCACGCTTATTTGTCGCTTCCCGGTACGGTTTCGGAGCCTTTTGCCATCCATTCAAAGAAAGCAATTTTGCTGACCTTGATAAGTCTGCCCCTGCGGAACGCTGGAAAGCCGGGTGTGTGTACCAGCTCATAGGCGCTCGCTCTTGAAATTCCCATAATCCGCTGAATGTCCGCCACATCCAGAACCAGCGGTAAATCCTCGTAGCTGTTCAATCTCTTTTTATCGTTCATTCTGTTCCTCCCATAAATCAAATAGGTTAAAATGCTTCCTGTTGCCGTTCTCCCCAAAAGCCGTTTTCCTGCCCCATTCCTGCGGTGTTTCCCTGCATTGGTGCGCCGAATGCGTCACTTCTCCTGCCGGTCATATCCCTTTTGGACGGTCATTCACTTGTCAAGGTACTGTGCGGTACGAAATTACCAACCGCAATCATCATAGCGTACTATCCTTGACAAAACAATGATTCTGCGATACCATGAGTGTAACGGATATAACTGAATTATATAATTACCATAAACAAAGGCAGGGGATAGGGATGGAGAATCAGTTTATACGGCATGAGCCATGTTTTGAGAGGATTTTGTTTGTCCTGACGCTGGACAGGAAGAAAATGAAAGAGCGGATTTTGATTGGGGAAGAACAGCAGATCCGCTTCCGTCTGAACGGGAGCCAAAACGCAGAGGTGCTTTGTGATATGACACGCCCACTGGGAACTTTTTTGATAAACTTTGAGCGTGACACGGACAGAGACTGGAACTTATACGGGCTTTCTCCGCTGCGGCAAGCTCTCCACTCCAACCGATGGAAACAGCCGGAGCTGGAGCAGGCGGCAAGCGAATTTCTTTGGGAGAAATATCTTAGCAACGACCCTCTGAAAATGTATGTGGCGTTCCGTATCTGGAACAGCTATCTGCTTGCCAGAGAACCCCGTGACCGTAACGCTGCCTGTGACCGCTTCATGGATAAAATGAGCAGACTGACCGGGGTATTCCAAAACGAAACCATGAGCTTTGACAGGGAGACAGGAAAACCGAAACAATTTCAAGCTGGCAGCCTTTATTTCAAAGGCGCACCGTCAGAAGATACCCGGCTTGACCTCTGGTTCCCGGACAACCGGCGCACAGAAGAATGTGTGTCTGCCTATGCGTCCCTCTACCCGTTGATTACCTATTATCTGAACAGGCTGAATGACTGGGGGCTTTGCTTCCGGCGGTGCAAGGTCTGTGGAAAATATTTTCTGGCAAAGAGCCAGCGGTATGAGCTGTGCAGCGACAAGTGCCGAAAAGCACAGGCGCTTCAAAACAAGCGGGAATTTGACGAGAGGTCAAGAGAAAATAACTATGACCTGCTTTATAAAAATGAATGCCAGAACTGGCGCAACAAAATAAACCGGGTAAAAAATACCGCAGGCTTTCCGGCTGACCGTCTGGAAAAAATACAGGCTTCCTTTTCCGACTTTAAGAAAGAAGCCTTACAGAGAAAAAAGGCTGTAAAAACAGGAACGGACAGCCCGAAAGAATTTACGGACTGGCTGTATCAGCAGAGTAATGTAATTGTTGAGCTGACCGAGATATGAAAAACTTTCTATCGTCAATTTCGCATTATTGCAATAACAGATTGCTTCTTCCATGAATGGTAATATTATCATCAAACTTTTGGAAGAACTATAAATGTCCGAGGTGCCTTTGATTTCGACAAAAAAACAGGCTGAATTGTTACAAAGCTCGGACATTTCAAAAATTTTTTGAGAAATGGCGAAAAAAGCGGGGCAGCACATGCCGCCCCGCCGATCCCATACGGTTATTCCATCGCCCGCATTTGTTCAATCAGAGATTGTTTTTTCTGTCTGCGGATTGTCCATACAGACAAGATCAGTTCCATTCCGAATAATACCAGAATGAACAATCCCATTTCCAAAACCGGGAATTTGTAAGGTACTACATTTCCACCAAAAGTAGCTATACTTATTTCTCTACTTGCAACAATAGAAATAGGAAATCCGACAATCAGGATTGCCAATGTTGCAAAGAACGCATAACACAGACCCTCGCATATATTCATTTTGCATAACTGTTTTTGTGTCAGACCAATGGAACGCAAAACACTGTTTTCCTGTTTTCTGGACATCTGATTAGAAAGGGTCGTATTGATGAGGTTGATAACACCAAAGAGGAACACCAACCATGAAAGAACCTGCATACTACCAAACGCCGCAGAATTTTGTGATTTTTCAGCCGCAATCGCTGTATCTATTTCATCTAAAGCAAGGTTACTGTGTTCGGCTACAATATTTTTCAGTTCAGCTTTTACAGTTTCAGCTTTTTTCGGATTGCTTACAATGCTCCATGAGTAATCAAAGGTAGTAATTTCCGGGTACAGTTCGTAGAATAAATCTTTTGGAGCAAAGAAAACAGAGCCATCTGTATGAGCGCGTCCATGCCCGAAAATCACAGGCATTTTTGAAGTGGAAAACACTCCCGATATTGTAACAGGGATGGACTGCTTACCATCTATTGAAGAAAATTCAACGGTGGAACCGACGCCCATATCTTCAAAATACGCTACAATCTGGTCGTGAATTACGATACTATGAGAATCTGTCGGCATCGTTCCCTCTGTCAATGCAGCCTCAACCATAGCATAGTTCTGGTCAGTCAGCGTATCACATATTCCTGAATTTTGGTTAGCATCTGTTTTAATGCTGGTATGGAGCGATTGTCTGGCTACGATTATATCCGTAACACCATCAACAGATAAAACTTCCTGCTTTAGTTCCTCGTTTAGCGGATTACCTTTTACTAACATTTCTTCCGATAGATCTTGGAGATATATTTTGTAATCGCTGTCAGGAAAATATAATCTTGCAATTTGTTCTGGTGAGCGCACTAAAACAATGGAAGATACCACCATCAGCAAAATTCCGCCGATACTCAAAGATGCTACAATACTGATTGTCTTTTTTCGGTCACGCTTAAAATTCGCAATTCCCATTGAAACAGGATTGAGCTTGATATTCTTTTTCCGGCTGCGGATGTCCTTTTGCACTGGGGTAAAACGGACGGCTTCAATGGGGGAAATCCCTGCCGCGATTTTCACCGGCTTACGGATGGAAATAGACACCATGATCCAACCGCTTATGAGTGTCAGGGAAACCATAACGGCATAGGAAACAGCGTTAAATCCCTTGGAAAACAGAAGAAAACCGCAGCATACGCCCAGCACTGTACCAATCAAAATTCCGATACTGCCGAGTTTGCGTCCCTCCCGCTTTACAATCCGCTTGATTTGCTTTGGCGTTGCACCAATCGTCCGAAGCTGTCCGTAGCTCCTGATTTTGTCATTGATGGAGATACGGAAGATACTCTGAATCACAATATAGCCGCCGATCAGAACAATAACAATCACACCAAAAATCGGTAAAAAATCAAAGGATTTAGAAGCATAAGCAAAATACTTGTTGTTCATGCTGGGATTAGGAAGCTGATATTCCTCTGCAATCTCTCTGCAATAAGAGGTTATCAGTTCCTCGCCCAACTGATCGCTGTTTTTGAAATGGACATAAGCGCGATACCCAGCCGGATCAAACCCTTTCCATTCTGTCAGGGCAGCTTTGGAAAGAATGATAGCGCAGGTATTCGCTTCTTTTTCATTTACGCTGTCCATAATGCCGGTAACGACATAATCACCATGAAAACTCTCGGTATCTAAGGTCACAGTGTCCCCGATCTTGGCATTGTTTCCATAGGTGGAGAGAAAGTATTCGCTTACGACAACTTCATTTGCTTTTTGGGGTAGATTCCCCTCCAATAGCTTCATTTGGTCGCGCCCAATCTCCATCATTTCTGCGTCATTATATACATAAGAGGCATGATAGCCCTGTTCCGAAAGTTCCTCGCCGAGCATATAGTAGCCGCCTACGCGCTCAAACTCCGGCAGTCCTTTCAGGGTTTCAATGTCGTTTTCCTCTACGCCCAGCCAGACCGCCTCATAAGTATCGACAACCTGATTGCGCTGCATTTGTGTCAGGGAGGTAGACACAATTCCCGTAAAGCAGATCAGAAACGCCGCCAGCGCAACGGCAATCACCACCATCAGATTCCGGCGCTTCTCGCTTTGCAAACTTTTCTTTGCCAGCTTCTTTGTAATGGCGCTGGTATCATTTTCAAAAGGCCATGTCATAGCCTGCCACCTCCTTACTCCACGATCTTGCCGTCCTCAATGCGGACAATCCGATCTGCAAGACGGGCTATGTCGTCATTGTGGGTAATCATCACAACGGTTTGCCGGAACTCCGCACTGGTGCGCTTGATAAGCCCCAGCACCTCGGCGCTGGTCTTGCTGTCAAGGTTGCCGGTCGGCTCGTCGGCCAGTACAATAGCCGGTTTGGTAATCAGGGCGCGGGCAATCGCCACACGCTGCTGCTGGCCGCCGGAAAGATTGTTGGGCATATTTTTCAGTTTATCTTCCAGCCCCAGCAGGTGAACGATCTCGTCCAAAAACTTCTGATCCACCGTGTCCCCGTCCAGCTCCACCGGCAGGACAATGTTCTCATACACATTCAGGATGGGAACAAGGTTATAGTTCTGGAAGATAAAGCCGATGTTGCGGCGGCGGAAGATGGTGAGCTGTTCGTCGTTCATTTTCGACAGCTCTTTGTCCCGGACAATCACATTGCCGGAAGTAGGGGTGTCCAGCCCGCCCATCATGTGAAGCAGGGTGGACTTGCCGCTGCCGGAGGTTCCCACAACGGCCACAAACTCGCCGTCCTCCACAGAGAAGTTCACGCCGTCAAGGGCGCGGGTGATATTCGGCTCTGTACCGTAATACTTTTTCAGGTCGATCGTCTGTAAAATGCTCATAAAATTCAATCCTTTCTTTGTTTGTTGTAAATGTTGAACGCTGCTGCGCCGGTGGCCGCCAACTGTACCAGAATCAGCACAGCGAACAGGCCGAAGCTCTCATAGTAGAACAGTTCATCCCAAAACAGGAGAACATCACAGAGAGCAGTCAAGGCAACCGTCCAGCGGATGTGCCGGGCCAGCCATTGCCGGAACACCAGCACAAGGACAGCAGGCGGGACGATCAGCAGCACCAGATTCAAAATCAATGTCGGGGTCAGTTCCATTGCGTCGCCTCCTCACTTTTGTTGATAAGGGTATTGTAAAACCCAAATGTCCGCGAAATGTTACAGCGGCCAAAAAATTTCATTGAAAATCGGGGTGAAATGTTACAACGCTCGGACATTTCAAAATCAGTCTGCCATTTTGATCCGTTCCACCAACGAATTTCTGCATTGAATTTTTAGACAGATAGCAGAAATTATAATAGGTGTTATTATTAAGCAGACACCGTAAATCAGTAATGGAATAAAAGGAAAAGTATATTGAAAATAAGTTAATCCATTCGCAGACAATATCCGTACTAACAAATAACCCATCAAGGTTCCTGCCACAACCGTAATAATCAAGCATGGAATAATCAGTAAGACACTTTCATGCAGCAGCATTTTCTTTATCTGTTTTTTTGTCATACCGATAGATTCCAATATTCCAAATTCTTTTCTCCTTGTACTGATACGACTAATCAAGGTGTTTGTCAGATTAAAAATGCTAAACATAATGACAAAGGCAGATACCCCATAAACTTGTACGCTGGTATTATGAATCGTATTTGCCGAAGATGCTTTTACCTCTTGTAAGGTTTCCATTACCAAATCAGGGTGTCGGGACAGTATATTATTTAATTTGCTTTCTACTGATTTACCCACTTTTTCATATTCAGGTACGGACAAAGTTAAGGAAGCTGTTAAATCCATATCGCCCCACAACTTTTCTATGGTTTCTTTGGGGAGATAAAAGCCCTCATTCATACTTTTTTCGGAAGTACCGGCAATCAAAATATCTATGCTGTGTTCAGCCCCATCAAACCATCGTAATGTCACTTTTTCTCCTATTGACGGGCAAGCATGATAGACTTCTTTCTGTACGCTTGTTCCTAATATAACCATAGCGTCTTGTTTCACCAATGTTTCGTATGTCCAATCAACAGGAAGCGTTTTCAAAATTTCCTCCTGATTATCAGGCGTAATCGGAATAATGGGAATTTCTAATTGTTCATCGTGATACTCAATAATGGCTGCGGTTCTCTCCGTAGCATAAATCTCTTTAACTTCCGGGATTTGTTGCAATTCTTCCATGAGTTCTTGTGAAAAAGGCGTATTAACTTGATACTCCGAAATACCATACGGTTTCGGGTTGACTAATGTATTGTGGTTAATCGTAATATAATATTCTCCATCTTCCAAATTCCCCATTCTTGCAAAGGAATCTGGATTCCATGATGATATAAAAGTGGCTCCAACCATAAATAAAATCCCGCCGATTGCAAGCGAGGCAATCGTCAGATTGTGTTTTTTTCGATTCTGCTTTTCGCTCAATACGGCTAAAGAATACGGTGAGAGCCGAATATGATTTTTCCTATTCTGCACTCTACTTTCTTTTAGTTCTGGATCGTTTCCAACATATTTTGTTGCTTCAATAGGGGAAATATTTGAAGCTATTTGTGCGGGCTTGTATACGGAAATTTGTACGATGATAATGCCTAATATTATTGCTAAAATACTTGTGGCTATGGCATTGATAATCGTTATTCCATTCGGCTCTAACAAATATGCAAATATGATACCTACTGTAATACCGGCAGGTATTCCGAACAGGCAGAAACGATACCCTTCTTTACGAATCATCCGCTTAATTTGTTTTTCTGTCATGCCAATAGTTTTGAGCTGTCCAATCTGCGATACTTGATTTGATACCGAAAGGTAGAACACACTGTATATGACAATTCCGCTTGAAAATGCAATAAAAAGAGTAGCTAAAAGAACACCTCCCATTCCTGATCCACTAATAAGTGAGGAACAGAATTTGCTATTAAAATAAAGTTGGTTCCTGCTTATGTCTTGGGATAAAGCCAGACGATATACTGTATTCTCAAAATCAATAAGTCCCATTTCCGTGGCACCATTTACACGAATCAAGGCACTATATGGAATATCCGATAATAACACACCCTGTTCTGCATACGCTGGGGAGACATAAAAGTAAAATGTTCCTGTTTCCACATTATCAGTAAAACCAGTAATGATGAAATCCTCTGTTTTACTCCCCGCCGTTGGTAAAGTGATGGTATCTCCTATATTTAGCTGATACCCCAGCTCTAATTGAACATTTTTATCAATTACAATTTCATTGTACTGTTCTGGACAGGTTCCACTGACTAATTCATAGGATTTTATAATTCCAAAACCAGTCGGCATATAAACCGCTTCAAATTTGATCCCATCCATCAGAAAACTATCACTATGCTTATAGGGTACAATATCTTCAAGATCAGGTTCTTTTTTCAGAACTTCTATCTGTTCTGCTGTAAGCCCCCCGATGGTAGCTTGCTGCATTTGATTCAAAATCTTTTGTTCACTAATTTTGCTGCCTTGTTGGAATAAGGAGATTCCCACAATCAAACTAATTGCCAGCGCAATGGTCAAAACATTAAAAAAGCAAAAAATACGATTTGAAGATACATTGCGTTTTGCTAATTTCTTTACAATGGCGCTGGTGTCATTCTCAAAAGGCCATGTCATAGTTGTATCACCTCCATATTTGATAAGGGTATTGTAAAACCCAAATGTCCGTGAAATGTTACAGCGGCCAAAAAATTTCATTGAAAATCGGGGTGAAATGTTACAACGCTCGGACATTTCAAAAAAATTTACGGCGGGCAGCCGGAAATGGCCGTCCGCCGAAACATACTACACGATCTTTTAGATAGATTGATTGTGAAATAATTTCAATCCAATCACCACATCTATCATAAGTTCCACAATGAGAATTATACTAATGGCAAAATTAAAATTACATAGGTTATATAATCCGATATAGATTTCACAAGTAAGAAATACAACTTGCAGACACAAATTTAAGTATGTCACTAAATGCTCGTTAGTTCTATTCCACAATCTAAACAGGAACATTGTAAAAATAGGTTTTCCAGCAAAAGCAAAGAGTACTGACAATATCGGCACCAAAAATATATAGTAAGAATCTACTGCATTGCTGGGGGTTGTACCTACCCATTGAATTGCTATATTATCAGGAACAACGAAAAATAAAACAATAGATAAAATAACATTGATTATTAAGATGATTGTTGTTGCTTTGCAAAAATTGATTTTTTTCATGGTGTTTTCTCCTGTTATAAGTGTGCTTTATTTAGTCGGCAGCATAATGGAAAATTCCGAACCCTTGCCCGGCTCCGAAACCACTTTGATATAGCCGCCCTGTCGCGTTACGATCTCGCGGGCCAGATACAGGCCAATGCCCACGCCCTGCTGTTCGTGTACTTCTTCCTCACGATAGAAGCGCCGGAAGATAGCGGCCTGATTGCTTTCAGAAATTCCTTTGCCAGTGTCGGTCACTTTGATCTCCACATACATTTCCCACAGCACCACCGACACAGCGATTTTCCCGCCTGCCGGGGTGTACTTCACCGCATTGTCCAGCAGGTTAAAGAGGGCTTCGGATGTCCACTTGCTGTCATGGGAAACGGTCAAATCCTCCGGGCAGTCCACAGACACGGCGATTTCCTTTTTCTCCGCTGCATACACGATCCCACTCATGGCCTGCGCCACAGTATCAAAGAGGCGGCCCGATTTCTTATCCAACTGGATCACGCCTGTTTCCAGCCGGGAGGTTTTCACAAGGGCCTGAAAGAGAAAGTCCAGTTTATCCGTCTGGCTGCGGATTCCCCGGATAAAGTCGGTGCGCTCCGCCTCGGTCATAGGCTTTTCCAGCAGGGTGTCCGTCGCCATTTTCAGATTGCTTACCGGCGTTTTCACTTGATGGGAAATATCCGATACAAGGGTCTGTAACTCCTGCCGTTCCTCGTCCACCCGGCGGCGGTTCTCCTGCATGATCTGGTAAAGCCTTGCCAGCCGGTGTCCGATTCTGGCAAGCTGGGTTTCGCTGTCCTCTGGCCGCTGGGGTGCTTCATTTCCGGCGATCATGTGGTCTAAGGTCTGGCACAGGTCAGTGGTAAACTGCGACAGTCGCTTTCCAAACGCCTGCGTCAGTACAAAAATCCCTACAATGGCGCACAGCAGCAGCGCCCCGCCTGTCAGCAGCACCGCAATCTGTTTTGTCACAAGAAAAAGAGCTATGGTGATCCCGGACATGGAGAGGACAAGCTCCATTGCCACCCGGCCAAACAGCCGCTTTACCGAGAGGTTTTGAAACTTCATTTTACCTCGCCTCCCGTCCATTGATACCCCATGCCGTAAACGGTCTTGATGTAGGGTGCGCCGCCGTCGGCTTCAATCTTGCTGCGAATACGGCTGATGGAGGTTGTCAGGGTGTGTTCGTCCACAAACCGCTCGTCTATATCCCACAGCTTTTCCAAAAGCTGCCCACGGGTCAGCACTTGCCGGGGATTTTTACGAAACAGGTTCAGCATTTTGTACTCCATCGGGGATAGAGTCAGGGGCTTGCCGTTTAAGGAAGCCGTCTGCTCCGAGAAGTCCAGAAACAACCGCCCGTCGTCGTAAATGTCCTTGGCCGGTTTGTGGTGTTCCAGCATGGCGAACATGGCTTTGATTTTTCGCTGCAAGGCCCCGATCACAAAGGGCTTTGTGATGTAGTCCACCGCGCCCACCTCATAGCCCCGTATCTGGTCGCTCTCCTGATCGTTGGCGGTCAGGAATATTACGATGGTGTCCGGGTGCTGGGGCTTTATCAGCTTGCACAGTTCAAAACCGTTCCCGTCCGGCAGGTTGATGTCCAGCAGCACTAAATCAAATTCCCGCTGGCGGATGGCTTCGGCTGCGGTTCTGGCATTTAGGGCAGAAGTCACGCCGTAGCCGTCTGCGGTCAGGTTATAGTCTAACATCTTATTCAAAAAACTGTCGTCCTCGACAATTAAAATCTGCTCCATATTCTCACTTCCTTTGCTTTTTGCAGATAGTATAACAGGCAAATGTCCGAGAATTGTTACAAGGACAAATATATTTATCATTTTACAGCTTTTTTATGTGTACTGCAATTTTATAAAAGAAAGGACAGCAGTATCATCAAATTGCTGTCCTTGCGGTTTATTATAGCTGGTAGTGTATAAGCGTGGGTTCATCATATTTGGTGTGGTATCTTTAACTATGGGAAACTCCCCTGATTTTATTTGATACTCATAAAAATCATTCGGATTGTTAGTTGAATTTATTGCACGATTATGCAAATCAACGATATGAGTGCATCCTACTGCACTTACCAACGCCACGTTTCTATCATCGCCTCGTTCTAATTGCTTCTTCCAGTTTTTCAATATATTACGTGATTTCAAATCAGCAATCGACCAATATTCTTTACTTGCATTTCGAACTTTACATTGTTGATGTTCTTTCCTCCCTTCAAAATCAGTAATCAGAATATCAGTTCCGACCTCATCATCTCCAAGTGCTTCTATAACAATACTATAATTAACTTCTCTAAGAACTTTAAGCATCTCATAGATAATACATCTTATTTCATATCTATTACCCATTTTATCCGCTCTTCCACCATTTTCTAACGGCATATTAAAATCTCCTCCCATGGAAAAAACAATAGAACATTATAAATTCCACTGGTTTTTTATCGCATTTTAATAAAACACTTAATTCCAGTGTTTTGGATTCACTTTTATATAGCTTGGTGTAACAAATATACTACAAACATTACCCTCTTTATTAGTTGGTATTTCTATTACTTGTCCCCCCCAACTAAACAACACTTTGTATGACTTATTTTAATCTATGAATACGCTCTATTTCTTCTACTGTTAGCAATCATGCCTTTCTGGTTTTATTGTCTTTTACAATATGCGTTGTCCGGTTAAATACACATCTAAAGAAAGCATTATTCTCGCTGACTTATCATAGGAATCAAACATTTAATCTACTTAAGTAACTAATATTTATTTCTTCTGAATATGGTAACTGCATCTCTTCAATCCTTCTATCGGCAAACTGTTACTCCATTGCCTTTCTAATCCTCTCAATAAGCGTAATATCAGCCGGCAACCATTTCACATCCCCCAACTGTTCCTTAGTTAACCATCTTGCATCCTCATGCCTTTAACACAAGATCACCTTTCACAATTTCACACCAAAAACAATCCATCGAAAGATGAAAATCCGGATAATCATACTCTATCGTATCAATTAATTCTCCAACTGATATTTCCGTATCAAGTTCTTCCATGATTTCACGCTTCAATGTTTTCTGTGTCGTTTCACCATCTTCTATTTTTCCACCTGGGAACTCCCAACCACCTTTGAAATCACCATAGCCACGTTGAGTTGCAAAAATAATTTGTTCTCCTTTTTCGTTAACAGCCTTAATTACCGCTGCAACTACTCTTATCATTTTCATATTACTTTTTCCTCCATTGTGTTTCCACTCTGAAGATAACGCAGGATATCTTCTCGTACAGCGGTGTGCATTCTAAATTTCAGCTTACAAATTGGTTTTAGTATACCTCTGTTATTTTTCTTTTGATCCTCATAAGCATCCACAATATCAAACTCTCCCATATAGAAGAAATTGTTTTCTGCATCTGTTTTCTGAACTAAAAGATGCTTTCTAGACGTATTCAAAACCTTATCCATATACGCGCCATCAAGCTTCTTGTCAATCTGAGAATCCCATCGAAAAATAACGTTGTCTACAAACTCATCTGCATAATCTGGCTTACCATCGACATATTGTTTTTTCTCATCTGTATTTTCTTCTTTATGATATGTAACAAAAATAAATACATCATCACCTAATCGAGACATTCCATATATGGTTGAAGATAAATCCTTACCTGCATCCATAAGTAAACTAACATCTCTTCTTGAGTACTTCTCATAAAGAACAAATGGGCACTCCTGTCTATATGGCTTTGAATACTTATCCTTATATCTTGCCAAACCAACAGCAACAATGTCTCTAACCTGATCATAAAAATCCTTATGCGCCAAGCGTTCTGCATAGCTCAAAATTCTTTTTAGATAACCAGCCCCATCTGCTTCTAATATATCGATATGACAGAACCTCTCTCGTTCCGCACTATTAGTAACAAATTCTCCTTTAAGGACATCACAAGCAGCATCAATCTTCTGATTTGTTATCTCATAACCATAACGTTCTTTGCAATTATTAATTACTTCTGAATAAGTAATACGATTCTTCTCCAAAAACAATCTCAAAATTTCTAATTCATCTGGTCTTACACCACTCAATATTGTTTTTGATAAATACTCGAGAGTCAATTTTTCTTGGTCTGTTAGATGAAACAATTTATCTGTTTTTTCCATCTGCTCTACAAATGAATAGTAAGTTTTGTACTCTCTAATTATTACAAGTGGATCTATTTCATCGTTTTCATAAAAGTCGATGAGCATTGGACGTCTTCCAAGTCTGTTTTTAAGATTAATATATCCTTCCTTTATCAGTTCCTTAAATGTGCTTGGCTTGATACAATCAATTGCATGGAAAATCTTGTCTTTTGATATTTCCACTAATAACGTATTTTCTAATTACATCAGCATTGTAAGTACGATCTCCTGACAGTGCCACAGGAATCATAAAGTTATTGTCGTAATTACCAATGAAATCCAGAATAACAACATACTCCTTACCATCAGCTTTACGCAATCCTCTTCCTAATTGTTGTATAAAAACAATCGGAGATTGTGTAGGACGCAACATAATAACCTGATTAACCTCAACAATATCAATGCCTTCGTTTAAAATGTCTACCGAAAAAATATAATCTAAAGGTTGTAACTCATCAGTTGCATCTTCTTTCTTCATTGCTAAGCGTTCAAACGCAGTTTCTCTAAGCCGCTGCGGTGTCTCATTTCTAAGCGCAAGTGTTCTATAGCCTCGCTCATTAAACATCTGGGATAATGTCTCACATTCTTTATTTCTACTACAGAAAATCAGTCATTTAACTCGATCTCCGCTGTATCCATAATACTGTGCTTGTTCAATCACATGATCCACGCGTTCTTCACTTGTAAGTTGATTAAAATCCTTCTCTGTAAGAGTCCTGCTTCTGAAAACTTTATCATCCACCAGTGCAATGTCGCTGATTCCAAAATAATGGAATGGACATAACAAGTTATCTTCCATCGCTTTCTGTAAACGAATTTCATGTGCTATTTGATGATGAAAAAGTTCATAAACATTTCGACCTGCAATATGATCATCTCGCTTATCTGGAGTCGCTGTCATGCCCAAAAATAACTTTGGTTTGAAATACTCCATGACTTTCTGATATGTATTCGCTGGACTATGATGTGCCTCATCCAAGATAATACAGTCAAAAGCATCCTTCTCATATTGGAACAAATGCTCATCCCTATTTAGTGTCTCAACCATTGCAAATACAAAGTCACAATCATATTCGTGTTTTCCGTCTCCTACAATTCCCATTGAAACAGAATTGTTAAATACTCTCTCGAATGATTTCTTCGCCTGCTTCGCCAATTGAGCTCTATGAACAATAAATAAAACTCTTTTAAATCCTAATTCCCGCATTGCAAATGCAGATGCATATGTTTTTCCTGTTCCTGTAGCCGAAATCAATAAAGCTCTTTCTTCACCTCTTTCAATTATGCTTCGAAGATTAACTATAAACTCTTCCTGCATTGAATTAGGTTTTAAAGTATATTTTTCAAAAGAAGGAATCGCATCCTTTTTTGCTTCTTCACGCTGATGCTTGATTATTTCATATCGTGCTTTGTAAATTTCAAAGAACATTTCGAAATCTAAGGCATACCTTGAGCACCAAAGGTCATTGAATTCTTTTACAATTTCACTTGCGACTTCTCCCTGTTCAGTAGATACAATTTTCGTATTCCACTCAATATTGCTTGTAAGCGCAGCACTTGTCATATTGGAACTACCAAGGATAATCCGATAGACCTCTTCTTTCTTGAAAATGTATCCTTTTGTATGGAATCCATTATCTGCAGCTTCCACATCATACATTTTCAAAGTGATATTACTAAGCTCATTCAGCTTCGCTAATGCTCTGGGTTCACTGAAATCCAAATAATTGGTTGTTAGGATTTCACCCGGAATTCCTTTTCGTTCCAGTTCCTTCAATGTCTGCAAAAGAGGTGTGATTCCTCCCATTGTTATGAAAGCCACACTGATCTGAAATTTCTCACATCTTAGTAATTCTTCTTCAATGGAAGATATAACCTTTTTTCCCTCTTCTGGATTATTTGACACGAAACTTGGTTTATACTCAAGATTTGAAGCAAGTGCTCCATTAATATAGGCTGTTTCAAAACCTTGTCTTAATTCTTTCATTGTTTCATTTTTCAAGACATCCCCTCCTCATATCTAACGATTACCTTCCCAGTAAATCTTTTCCTTAAAAGCACCCCGTTTATCTCTCTTTCTATTTCGAACTTGTATTAATTCATCTATTGAATGTCCCCTTGCTTCGCAAATTGCCAATAACACCTCTAATACATCTGCCATTTCTTCAATTGACTTATCTGCCTGATACTCCTGAACTTCCTCACTTAGTTTAATATCAAGTTCGTCTAAGTATTCTTCGTCATCCAAAATTCTTGTAATAGGTGTCTTTCCATCCTCTTTTATAATTTCAGGAATCTTATCTCTAACAAGTTTTCCCATCTTTACGCTCCCCATCTATTAACCCATTTCTTATATCCTGCATTCTGTGCAGACATATAAAGAGGCTCTAATATTCTAAAAATACCTTCTTTGTACTCATCTTCTCCAATATTCATTGTATACAATTCAACCCTTGTAGTTGTGTCATTAAGATTATAGTTTAAAAATGAATCTAATAATTTCTTAATCTGCTTATTCTCTTCTGCTAGTCCAATCGCAACATGATGCTGATGCGCCATCAATTTCAAATCCACATTCAAGTCTGGCAAATTATTGCTCTTATCCAAATTTACTTTTTTAAAAGTCGGAGTAAGATTCCATATCTCATCACTTGCAATAAAGGCCCACAGAATAAAATGATCAATTTCCAATTTACCAAAAGACTCAAAGCCTTCTTGATTCAGAATTTTTCCGGTATAGCAATCCTTTATTTCAGTTCTAGAAGTAACCGCCTTCCAGAAAACTTTTGCTTGCTTGAGATTACGCTTTTGGGGAGGCATGATCTTGTTAGGAATACCTGGTATAGTCGGATTACGACGTTGTAAATATTCAATAAGATTATACTGTACCCATCCTTCAAGAATCTCCCTGTTTTCGGAAAGATACTTGAACCAATCATCTTCCAGCATAATCTCAGTGTCATATTGCATATAGGCACTATAATAATATAACAGTCTACGTTGTTGATTCAGTTCATGAATCCGTTCTTCTTTTCTTGAAGAAATCTTTGATAAAGTCGTATCATGCAAGAAACAAGATTGAATGCAATATGGCACATCATTAATCAGATTGCTTCGCAATTTAGTAATGTCCTTATGGCGATAATCCAAGAGCATTTCATATATCTTATCTATCTTCTCTGAAGGTTTCATTTTAGTCTGTTCAGCAATAATCCTTACAATCCGTTCCAAACTGTCATTGGGTCCTAAATTTAGATGATATTCATTAACCATGAAATAGGCATCTGCCATCATATGACAAATAAGCTCATTATAGGTAATATTCTGCTTACCGTCCTTCACCTTCTTCAGAATTGCTTTAAACCAAAAGAGTTTATAGCACTCTGATTTGTCATCAAAGATGCGCTGTAGATCTTCTATATTAAGTTTTTCTGATTCAGGTAATTGAATTCCCATTTTCATTTCCCCTATAACTGATCGTATTTATCCGATTTCCCCTTTGCCTTTTCAACAGGATACTTTGCCTCATTCTGTGCCATCTTCATGTTCACAATATCGTCTGCATCAAGGCCTAGCTTATCCAACAGATTTTGACTATATACCATGACATCCGCTAACTCTTCTTTAATATGCTGCAAGTCATACTCTTCATCCGACCATTGAAAACACTCCAATAATTCTGCAGCTTCAATGACAATTGATTTTGCCAAATTTGCTGGTGAATGGAATTGATCCCAATCACGATCCTCTGTGAATTTCCTAATTCTATCTATTGTTTCTTGTTTCATGTTTACTCCATTTCTATATACTGACTCAAATATTCTCTTAAGTCATAATCACACACATAAAGATATGTTCCTTTAATTCCACGTGTCATTAAGACATAATAGACATTTGTTATGTACTCCAAAAGCTCTTCATATCCAGCTGTTCTCTTACCGTTTTTGTCAAAATAACTCTCTGGATGTACTACAATTTTTCCTGTTGCTTTGTCATATCCGATATCTTTACCTATAATTACAAATGCATAGTTTAAATCGTATCCCTGAATTGAATGAATGCACCCCACTTCATTGATTGCTTCTGGCGTGTGGACCCAGCCTTCCGTACAATGGTTCCACATCCGCTTTACGCCTTGAATTTCTATATCCTTTAGCGTCTGATCTTTCTTACTTATCCAAGGCCATGCATAACCTGCAAGCATTCGCGATAACCCGGTTTCAGCTTCCTTTTCATACATATCCTTTTCAAACTTACCGAAATCAGAATACATTCTAAAACTATATTTATCTGAAACATATTTGTGAGAACATTTTCCCGAAAGTATACTTTTGACAAAGTCTATATAATCATTTCCACCTTGCACTCTCATTTGCGTCAATAAAGTAAAATATGCTATCGTTCTCTTTTGAAAAGACTCTTCCATTTTCTTATCAAATCTCTCAAAATCAATTCCTGATGGTCCCACCACTTGCATGTTATCATAAAATAGAACAGCACAATTCGATTGTTTTAGAACCCAATCAAGCTCATCTGCTTCTGTTGTAAGGCCAAGTTTTTCACAATTTTGTTTGAACGTTCCCATATAAGAAATATTCTTATACTGATGCAGCCTATGTGCTTCATCAACAATCAAAATGTCATATTTCTTTTTTGTAACATCCGATGGTGAAATAACTTGTGATGGTGTAAGACCATAAATACTCTTGAAAATCATTTTCATAGTTTTTCGAAGTGACGTCTGTGGAACAACAAATCCTATTTCCTTTCCCGCATATTCTTCACTATCGGCAAGATATTTCATAAGGTATACAGCAACAATAGTTTTTCCACTTCCTGGCATTCCATTTACTACCACTCGATTAACCGAACCATCTTTTATTTTTAGAAGGATTTCTTCTACAGCTTTTTGTTGGCTATCATTTAATTCCTTATATGGTGAGTACTTAAACAAATCTGAATTCTCGATTTCTTCAAGAGAATGTTTCACTAATTTTTCTTTCTGCAGTTTTTTCCAAAGTACTTCGAATTTTTCATCATACTCCTTCTTTTGATAGTACTGTTTGTCAGCTATTCCAGAATTCTTATTTGTAACTTGAAATAGTTCATCCGCAACAATATACTGAATCAGCTTCGATTCATAATCAAATGTTACCGACTGATTAAATAACTTAGAATATATGAAATGCACTCTGTCAAAAATCCGTTTTTCTTCAACCGTTGCATGCTGTGTCATTCTAGTTTTTGCATGAGTCGATTCTCCAATGTATGCCTGTTTTCCATTTTCCAAAATGTAAAGCAGTGGCCAATTATCCAAATATTCTTCATTACTATATTGACTATCTTTAAAATTTCCTTCTATGATTTTAAACATACTTTAATCCCTTTTCCTTGCTTTTCTTGGATCTCCTGGTTTTTCTGCATCAATTGGCAAAAACCATCTGTTACCAATTAACTCTGCTCCTGGTACACGTCCTTCTTTACAAAAGATTGCCACTCTTCTTTGCGAGATTCCCCATTCTTCCGCTTTGACTGATGATGGTACAAAGTTCATACATTTCCTCCATATATAAAACAACAATACACTACTTTTAGTATATTCCTTATCGCGAATAGTTTCAATGTTTTTTATTCTTTGTCGCGAACATTTTTTGTAATAACAAACCCAGCCGTTCCTATCAAGTCTCCCACATCATCATGGTCATCTTGACAGTCCCGCCTGGGTTTGTTGTGTAGTAATCAACCGCTTAAGGATAAGCGTGTTTCATTCACTTTTATTCAGTTTAATTATCGCCATGCCACACCCTTTTTTCATCATCCATAACATACTAACAAAAATCGAAAGGTGTACAAAAGGTGTATTTTCAAATCCCAAAGTCCCACAGCCATTGATTTACCTAGGTTCCTGGAAAAATCACCAGATGTTGCCGTGGCAGATAAATAATACTTTTATCATAGTTTTGTTTCTCCTTCATCCCTATGTACAAATATATAAGTTACATCAATATTTTAATACAATTATATAAAGCACAATCCCAAAAGTCTATAACCAACATATTATATATCTATTAAATAAGAAAACCAGCAGCACCTCCCCAGCACCAAAACAAGCCCTTCATAAGCCAACCTTCAATGCCAGCGAAAGCCACTGCTGGTTTTCACCTATTATTTATTATATGTTTCTAAGATCCAAGTATTATAGATACAGCCACTATCTACACATTAGTAAATCTCTTAGCATGCACATCATGCATTTCTGTCATTATCTTGCCTTATTCTTTATCTCTGTATCAATCTTTTCTACGAACTCATCAAGTCCAAGTGTTGTTGTATCCTGCTGTCCGTGAAGTCTGTATGATACTGTCTTGTTCTCCTGCTCGTTAAATCCAATAACAAGAAGATATGGAACTTTCTGGATCTGTCCCTCACGCATACGGTAACCAAGCTTTTCTGCTCTGTCATCAAGTTCTACTCTTACATTTTTAGCTTCAAGAGCATCAACGATTTCGTGTGCATAATTCATAATCTCATCATTATCTGTCTTAACTGGCATTACTCTTACCTGAACTGGTGCTAACCATGTTGGAAGGTTACCCTTTGTTTCTTCAAGTATATATGCCATAAATCTGTCAAGAGAACCAAGTATAGCTCTGTGAAGTACAACCGGCGTCTTCTTCTCGCCATCCTTGTCAACATATGAAAGGTTGAACTTAGCTGGAAGACAGAAGTCTAACTGGCATGTAGATAATGTGATTTCATTACCAACAGCCGGCTTAACATTAACATCAAGCTTAGGACCGTAGAATGCAGCTTCACCGATTTCTTCTGTATATTCAATACCAAGACTGTTCATAACATCTCTTAAAGCATTTTCAGCCTTATTCCACATTTCATCATCATCGTGGTACTTAGTCTTATTTTCTGGATCCCTAAGTGAAAGAACGCAACGGTAATCTGTAATTCCAAAATCCTTGTATGTTGAGAATATAAGGTCAACTACCTTAGATATTTCATCTTTAATCTGCTCCGGTGTTACAAAAAGGTGGGCATCATTCTGGCAGAAATGTCTTCCTCTTTCAATACCCTTTAATGTTCCACTTGACTCATATCTGAAATCGTGTGCTATCTCACCAATTCTTATAGGAAGATCCTTATATGAGTGAAGTCTGTTAGCATATATCATCATATGATGAGGGCAGTTCATTGGTCTTAATACAAATGCTTCATCATCAACTTCCATTGCCGGGAACATATTTTCCTTATAATGATCCCAATGGCCTGATGTCTTATAAAGATTAACTGTACCAACACAAGGTGTCATAACGTGCTGATATCCAAGCTTTCTTTCCTTGTCCTTAATATAGTTCTCAAGTTCCTGCCATATTATATAACCCTTTGGTAAGAACATTGGAAGACCACGTCCGATAAGGTCATCAACCATAAAGAGTTCCATATCCTTACCTATCTTTCTGTGATCTCTTTCCTTAGCTTCCTCAAGTTCCTGAAGGTGTGCTTCAAGTTCTTCTGGTGTTGGGAAACATACACCATATATTCTCTGGAGAACCTTATTATTGCTGTCGCCCTTCCAGTAAGCGCCTGAATGTCTGAGCAACTTAAAATTACGGCATAACTTAACATTATCAACGTGTGGTCCACGACAGAGATCTGTAAAATCTCCCTGCTCGTAGCAAGTTATTGTTCCATCTTCAAGGTTAGAGATAAGGTCTAACTTATATTCATCATCCTTGAACATTTCCATAGCTTCTTCTTTAGAGATTTCCTTGCGGATAATCTTCTTTCCTGACTTAGCTACCTTCTTCATTTCCTTTTCAATCTTAGGAATATCTTCATCTCTGATAACATCATCTCCAAGATCCACATCATAATAAAAACCTTCTGCTACAACTGGTCCTACCCAGAATTTAGCCTGTGGATAAAGATGCTTAATTGCCTGTGCCATTAAATGTGCACAAGAATGGTTTAATGTGCTTAACTGTTCATCTTCTTTAAAATTAACCATTATTATTAATCTCCTTTGCGTATTAGTCCGGACTTAGTTACCTGTTAAATGTGCTTTTTACCTGACATATAAAAAGCACCCACAAGGTACACTCTGCCATATACCTAAGGGTGCATTTGCACGGTTCCACCTTATTATTTCACTCTTACAGCCTGTAACGTATGCCACACGGTAACGCTTCAAGATTATATATTATAATCTCTTCTACGCACAGCTCAGGAATGGTCTTCATATAATAGTCACATAAGCTGATTTCACCACTACAGCTCTCTCTGTATGCTCCGCATATACTACTTTTTCCGTCATTGCTTTTATTTATTCAATCTGTCTGTCATTGTACCACGACACTTTATTTAAGGCAATACCTGAATTAAAATACAATTTACAAAATATAATTTATAAAATACAGCTCTTTAAATATAATTTTATAAATGTATCTCTACAATTCAAGCTTTCCCTGATTACATATTTCAATTCTTACCTTACATTCACTCATCTGCTGCCCATTAACATCCATGGTGTATTCGAGTGCTATATTAATCTTATCTTCATCCCTTTCTATATCCAGCATGCTTGTATATATAGACATCGCAAGGCCTCCATAAGGTGTGTTATAACAGCTTACAGTCTTTTTATCCTGTATGAACTCCATAATTGTTGTTATTGCACCTTTTTTACTTATCTCAACTCTGTCCTCTGATATTTTAATAAGCGTGTCAGATTTTGCACTTTCTCCATCATACACTTCTTCATAGCGTATATATTCCTTGCCTGCCCTCCTAGTGTATCTTCCAACGCTTATTATCTCAATATCTTCTGCCTCTTTATAAGCATCGCCCGCCTCTTGTGCCGACAGTCCTCTTATCTTAACATATACCTTATCATTCATATTCTCGTGTGTACTCCCTTTCTTATTCTCTGATTATTGATAAATATAATCACCCTATATCAGTAATTTCCTGATACTTACAATCTTTTTATGCTTATAATTACTGAATGTCAACAATCGCCTTATATCCATAATCTTCTGATACTTACAATTATTTTATGTTTATAATTAATTTTACATTATTTTACAGGTTATTTTACATTTACAGCTTATTTCTTATTTAAAAATTTAAGATACTTGAATCTGTACTGTACCTTTTCTCCAGACACTACCCTGTACTCATCTTCTGTCAGTACATTTTTAAGCTCATCCTTTGACTCATCCGGCACAACACCATATACTGCATCCACAAAACATAATGGTGGATATAATACGCACCACCAGTTCCTGCCTGAAGCCTCTCCTATATCTATTCTAAATGCCTCATATTCCCCTGGCGGAAATGTCATATCCCCGTAGCTTTTCATCGGAAAATAGCAATTTTCAAAATAAACGCTTACATCTTCCTTACTTCCAAGGCTCCTAAGCTTATCAACAGCAACATTCTTTATATTATCACTCTCATCACTTAAAATCTGTCTTGACTCCTCTAATGATACGGATTGTGAAAGCTTCGGACTTATATAATCAAGCACCGCTGCCTTAACAAGCATTTTATTATTCTGTGCCTCCTCAGAGTCGTCATTCGCCCTTATGTGAAATCTTATAATCTGCGAAGCTATATCTTTTTGCATAAATGCTGCATAAGTATCACTATACAATCGTATTCCTACAATTACAAGCATAATAATGCTTAATGCCAGTATAATATAAGTTGATTTTGCACTTTTTTCATTTAATTTTAACATATATACCCCCTTGTTTGCTGGTAGTTTCTGGATGGTTCTGGGAAACGGAAATGGTTATGCACGGAAGGTGTGACGGACGGATAGTGTTAGTGTGACGGACGGACGTTGTTACATACGGACGTTGTGAGGACTTACTATATTACCGCTGGGCACGCCCCCGCTACTTGAAACCGTAGCGGACACGTAAGCGGCTAAGGAACAGCCGCTAAGTGCCGACGGTTTCAACAGTACCCAGCTTGCAATATAGTAAGTTCTCACAACTGGGCAGCGACTGAATTGCCAACTTTCCTCAGTCGTGTGGCGACTGTCCTTCAACCGCCGCCTCTCACCTCCACCTAACGGCTATCTTTCAAGCCACACTTCCGACAACCTGCCACCACCAGAAATAACTTTCCATTAAATTATCCACTCACCTAAAGGCTTTCACCGCTGCGTGCGACACTTAAACGAAAGCGGGTCGCCGTTGCTTTTGCTGCTTTCTAACATCCCCGCCACAACCTTTAAGCTGCACCAGATAATTTATATGGAAATTATCCCCCAAAAATAAAAAGCTATACCCACCCCCTATCATTTTCATAGTATGGTGAATACAGCTTTCAGTTTTCAATAAATCACAATTTTATTTAATTATATGTTAAGAAGTCTTATAATTCCCCTTTCCTGATTAGTAATATGCTGTCTTACTATAACCTTGGCTTTTTCGACATCCTTATCGGCAAGCTGCCTGATTATATCGTTATGCTCACTTATAAGTATAGAATGTGTTCTTGCATCTTTAACATATTCAAGACGATATCTGTACATCTGCTCACTAAGACTGTTGACAAGCTGGATAAGTCTCTGGTTGTCTGTCATTGAATATATAATATTGTGGAATGCCACATCTGCATTAACTATAGCAACTACATCTTTAGATACAATAGCGGCTTCAAATACCCTGTTAGCCGTCTTTAACTCCTCTATATGTTCAGGTGTTACATTCTTGCAGGCAAGTGTTGCAGCAAGTTCTTCTAACGCCGAACGCACCTCAAGGACATCTCTCATATCCTTTACAGTTATATGTGCAACCTCAGCACCTTTTCTTGGAATCATAATAACAAGGCCTTCAAGCTCTAACTTTCTGATTGCTTCTCGTATAGGTGTACGGCTTACTCCAAGCTTGTTAGCAAGCTGTATCTCCATAAGTCTTTCGCCAGGTTCCATCTCTCCTGTAAGAATAGCCTGTCTTAATGTATTGAATACAACATCTCTTAATGGAAGGTATTCGTTCACATCCATTTTTAATTCGCCTTTCATTGTCTAATCCTCCGTGTAGTAATTTAATTAAATGTCTCTGTTATATATACCTGTCTTGCATCTCCCTGACGCTTTAAATATTCTTTACAATTAAGTGCTGTCTGCTCATCAGGAAATATTCCAAATACTGTAGGACCACTTCCACTCATCATAGCATTGTATGCACCCTGACTTATCATATCCTTCTTTATCTTATCTATAACCGGATACAACGGAATAGTCACATCTTCTAACACATTGCCCATACGCTCGGCAATCTTTATTACACTGCCCTCATTAATTGCCTCTATAATTCCATCTATATCAGGATGCTTTGTGATTGCACCTGAATCCAGACTGTCATACACCATCTTAGTCGATACATTAATAGGTGGCTTTGCTACAACCATATGACAAAATGGCATAGGTGCAAGTCTTGTAAGCTTCTCTCCTATCCCTTCTGCAAGTGCAGTTCCTCTCATAATACAGTATGGAACATCAGCTCCAATCTTAACTCCCTGCTCCATAAGCTCCCTGTTAGAAAGTCCAAGATTGAACAGCTTATTGATAGCAAACATAGCAGAAGCTGCATCTGTACTTCCTCCAGCCATACCTGCTGCTATCGGTATGAACTTATTAAGGTCTACCTCTATTCCCCCCGAAAAGCCATACTCATCTTTCATAAGCTTGTATGCTTTATATATGAGATTATTCTCATTAACCGGAAGAAACTTAAGATTAATATCAATCCTTATATCGTCTTCTGGTATCTTATTAATTATAAGACGGTCATATATACCTACTGTCTGCATAACCATTCTTACATCGTGATATCCATTATCTCTCTTTCCTAACACATCAAGTCCAAGATTAATCTTGGCACGTGCCTTTAATCTAATTGAGTCCATATTCATATCTCCAATATTGTATACATACATCTATTATATAAAACAGATTGTACAAAATCAAGTACATACTTTCAATTTCATATGATTATTACTAATCACCAGAAAATATATCCTGCAGAATGAATTATATATAACTATGATGCCATTTTTATTAACAAAAAATTCCCGAAACCAGAACAATCCGGCTGGCTTCGGGAACATTTATAGGGAGCACAATATTTACTTGTAATCTGATTAATTAACTGTCTGTATATTTGAAGAAACTTTTATATCTGAATCAGCCTCATTAAGAGACTTTACCTTTTCGTCTGAATTATTGCCTTCATCCTGTGTCTTTTCTATTTTAATAGTTGATTTCTTCCATATTCCTGTCCAATAGAGTATGTAGAGTATCAATGCTGATGTGGCATTACTTACAACTACCGCATACCACACACTCTCAACGCCCATTCCAAGCACATTAGCACATACCCACAATGTCAGGAACCTGAATATCCATATTCTTGTCGCATCAACTGCCATTGTTATCATGGTATGTCCACAGCCCTGAAATAACCCCTGCGTTACATTATAAAATGCATTCGTCCAGCAGCATATTGCCATAATTGACAGGAACTGTGTCGCAAGAGGCACTACCTGTTCATCTGATGTGAAAAATCTTACCATTGGTTCTGCTATGAATCTTCTTGAAAGTATCATTCCACATATGAATAAGAATACAGCTCCTATTCTCAGTGCAATATGGTATGACTTATCAGTTCTTTTAATATTGCCTGCACCCATATTCTGACCGACTATTGTAGATATTGCAGAGCCTATTCCACTTGCCGGCATTGTAATAATACTGTTAATCTTATTACCGATACCATAAGCTGTTGTAGCTGTCGGACCATAGGCATTAACATTTTTAGTCATAAGAAGAAATCCGAACTGCATTGTACTTCCACCTATTGCAGTTGGCAGACCAATTTTTAATATAGCAAGCACTTTATTTTTATCAAATTTGAAGTTCTTAAAGTTAATTCTGACAAGCTGGTTATTTCCCCTAAGTACAAGAACTCCAATAATCGCACTCGGTATCTTAGCAAGCAGTGTAGCAAGTGCCGCACCACCTATTCCCCAGTTGAATATAACAAGGAATAATGGGTCAAGTATCAGATTGATAGATACCCCAAGTATATTAAGAAGCAGAGGTCTTACTGTGTCGCCCTGTGCCTGCTTGACCGAAGTAAACAGATTAATCATAAAAAGAAATGGAAGGTCTAACACTACAATTCTTATATATGTAAGTCCATATCTATATATTTCACCCTCAGCACCAAGCCATTTTACAAGTCCTGGTGACACAAGCCAGCATATAAATGCACATACAACCGAAAATCCAAGCGATGTTATACATATATGATTAGCCATAGAGTTCGCCTGTTTGTCTTCTTTCGCACCAAGGTACTGCGATATAAGAATAGCACCCGCTGTCGTTATGCCTGCTCCAAAGTTAATAAGAATATTCTGGAATGGTGACACAAGCGTTATAGCTGCCTGATTAGCTGTTCCTATCTTTCCAAGCCAGAACGTATCTGTAAGATTATACATTGACTGTATAAAGCTGTTAATCATAACTGGTATTGCCAATGTAAGAATTGCCCTGATAAGATTCCCGTTAAGAATCATATCTCTCTTGCCAGCACTTATTGGTCGTGCCATATTTAATCCCTTCTTTCCCAATAATCTATTGCATTTTTTCTCTTTTTTATATAATATATTAGCATAAAAAACAGTGATTTCCACTTATAAATACTATTATTTAATTAACTTTACAGAAAATGTATCCTAATTTCTTACATAAGTATTTTTATAAATACTTTTTTTACACTGGAGGCTTAATATGATACAGGATATGCAGAAGAATTTTGAAATCAAAAAAATTAAACGCTCGGCATTTAAAGCTAAAAAGGTTCACTCACACCCTTTTCACGAACTTTTTTATCTTGCCCGCGGTGAATGTACGGCATTTATCAGCCACAATATATACAAATTCCACCACGGAGATATTGTAATCGTCCCTGCCGGAACAATCCACAAGACTGATTATACAGGAAAAGGTATGCACGAGCGAATTGTAATAAGCTTTAAGCCAACCGTCACAGAATGGCTCAACAATGTTGTCGGCACGGATATCGTGTCTGATGTTATGCAGGCAGGTGTTATCTCAATACCAGAAAAACGAAGAGATTATATAGAAAGCCTTCTTGAAAAGCTCCTCTTTGAAAATGAAGGACAGGATCCTTTATCTCCCGGCTTTGTAAGCGTTGCACTCGCCGAGCTTATGCTTTTTATAACCCGTTGTAAGAATTATGAAGAAAATGTAATAAAAGAGATTGACGTTAATAACAGAATTATGCAGGAGGTTGCAACTTACATTTACAACCATTACAGCGAAAGGCTTATACTTGAAGATGTGGCGAAAAAATTCAATCTCAGCCGTTCGTATCTTTCAAAGAAATTCAAGAGCGTTACCGGCTTTGGTTTTAAAGAATATATAATAAATGTCCGCATACAACACGCCTGCGAACTTCTTCTTAACACTAACAAATCAATAACTGATATTGCATTTGAGTGTGGTTTTAATGACAGTAATTATTTCGGCGATGCTTTCAGGCGTACCAAGGGTATTTCACCTAATAAATACAGAAAAAATAAAGAACATATGTAAATAAAGCCTTACAAACAGCCGATTATATATATAAAGCCACGGATGGTTTTATCAGATTGCTTTTATAAGCATTTAACTATTAATTATTACAAATTGTGCGTATGCACAGAAACGGAGGAATAATATGGAATTAAACGGAGTTAATTCTTATTACACAGGCTATGCTTCAACAGCCAGCCAGACTAATAAAGACAACAAGACATCAGGAACAGCTTCTACTAATAATTATTCAGATACTGCTGCCACTTATGAATCTTCTAAAGGCCAGACTGTTTCATCTGCTACATCAAAATCAACCAATCCTTCTTTAGTAGCACAGTTAAAAGCTGACTCTGACAATCGTATGCAGCAGTTACAGTCACTCGTAAGCAAGATGTTTGAAAAGCAGGGAATTACAATCGGAACTGCTGATGATATGTGGAAAGTACTTGCCAGCGGCAACTTCACAGCAGATGCTGATACAATTGCCAAGGCTAAAGAAGATATTTCAGAGGACGGATATTGGGGAGTTAAACAGACATCATCAAGAATCTTTGATTTTGCAATGGCTCTTGCTGGTGATGATGAAGAAAAGATGCAAAAGATGAAAGCCGCTGTAGAAAAAGGCTTTAAGCTTGCAACCAAATCATGGGGCAAAGAACTTCCAGACATAAGCAAGAATACATACAGTGCTGTTATGGACAAGTTCGATGATTATTTTGCTTCCAAGAAGACATCCACTGACACAGAATAAATCATAACCAACACAGAATAATATTATAATAACAAAGGCAGGAAAGTAAGAACCTCTTAAGCAATAACTTAAAGTTTCTCATATTCCTGCCTTTTTATTTTCTTTAATTGATAATCTAATTCTCACTCCACGAATAGTAGAACTGTATAAGTCCTATTCTTGAACTTGTATCGGTCTTTTCATTGATAGCTGAAATGTGCCTGTACAATGCAGACCTTGACATACACAGCGTGCTGGCAAGTTCGGATACATTTCCGTCCGACTCTGTTAATACCTGAAGAACCTCTTTTTCCCGCTCTGTAAGTGAATATGCCTGAACAAATCTTTCTAATTTATAATTTACAGCAGGTTCAGTACTAACCGGCTCTTTAACACTAATTACAAGCTGTGTAGAATAAGCATAAATAGCAACGCTTATTAATGCAAATAAAACAAGTGCGACAACGCTTATTATCATTGTGTTTGCACTTGATAAAAGCAGTACTGATGTAAAGCTTGTTATAACTGCTCCTGCATTATTGACTGCCCTGCCCATTCCAGCCCATAATTCTGGAATATCTGTATTGTATGAGAACTGAATAAACATTGTTGTAAAGTATACAACGAAAAATCCAGCCGACATATAAAATGCAACAAGTCCTATCATAAACGGACCACCAAGTTCTATTACTGCCACACACATAACTGAAAGAAGTGTGACACAGTACATAATAATATTAATAAACGCTCCTTTATTAATTCCAAACACATATCCTGCAACAAGACCGCTTACAGCAAGGATAACTCTTGGTGTTTGTCCAATATCGACACTTCCTTCCGCGTGTACAAGTGTTACGGCATTATCAAGTGTTGAAAATATACAAGTCATAAGTGCAACTATAATAATAAGCGTTATCCCTGCTGTTTTCTCATTCTTATAGACAATATACGAAGCTCTTCCATCAGCCGCTCTGGCACTATTAGCAGCCATGCTGTCAGTTCCAAAGCCGTAATACACAAGCACTATAAGCCCCACGCACAGCATTATACTTTCAGCTAAGTTATTATTAACGATATTATTAGCAATAAACTGTATAAGCACTCCAAGTGCATATGCAATTCCTATCGCATAGGATACCGGCATAGAATAGTTGCTTATATTAACTGCAAGTGAATAGTGCACAGCACTTCCTACAATTCCCATTATCGCAAAGAATACACAACCGCTTATGAATATTGAGACATAAGAGCTGTGTGTACCCATAACTGCTATACATATTATGCCAGTTATTACTACACATACTTTAAATATGTGCAGTAACAGCATATTATTATTCTTTCTGTATACACGCTTTAACAACGGATACATAAGAAATCCGGCAACACTTACACCCAGAATATAATTCTGTGCATTTACTACTCCATTTGAATTTATAACATATAACATCATATTATCATACATATATTCTGTACCAAGGAATACATAATTAAATAATGCAATAATGATAATGTTAATCATTGGTACTTTATTCTTCATATTAATCTCCATTTCTAATTCACGCAATCCTTATGAATACATACAAAGTTCCGCAAGGAACTTTTAAGATGAGCACTTTTGTGCTCATTATACCATATGTCCTGCGTTGCTTTTCCACGCATCCGAAGTTTCGAAGAAACTTCTAAGTGACTACGAAGTAGTCATATTATACCATATTTTCGTGCAGCCTTTCAGCACATCCGAAGTTTCGAAGAAACTTCTAAGTGACTACAAAGTAGTCATATTATACCTTATTTTCATGCAGCCTTTCAGCACATCCGAAGTTTCGAAGAAACTTCTAAGTGACTACGAAGTAGTCATATTATACCATAATTTTCGTGCAGCCTTTCAGCACATCCGAAGTTTCGAAGAAACTTCTAAGTGACTACGAAGTAGTCATATTATACCATTGCTTTTCTCACAAGTAAAAGCTT
>FONU01000028.1 GCA_900112995.1 [Lactobacillus] rogosae
CCTCATTCATACAATAATTATTTAACACCAATGGAGGCTCGTTACAGGTAGGTATTTATCGAACAAAGTGTTACAAAAAAGCTTGACCACAACACCCTTTTTGTTTAGGCTTTTTGACTTCTTTAGACTTAACAGGGCGGACATGAGGGTTAAGGTTATCTGAATCAGAATCCCAGAGGCGGTTCAGAAAATCATAAAAGGTACCAACACCAGGAGTATCACCAACCTCAAAACCATTAAGAATGGCATAGAGAGGGTTTATTTTAAGCTGTGCAGCCCAGTCTGTCAGTGAAGTGACCTTGAAATCAATAGATAACAGGTAAGAACGTTGCATGCAGGAAGGAGTTCTTGGTCTTGGACCGAAGACAGAATATCGGCTACGCATCAGTTCATCAGTATAAGACAGATCGAGGTTCCAGAAATGGTCAATGATGTCCCATGTAGAACGGGAAAGAGCATCAGGATTCGGATAATATTTACGAAGATTTTCAACAACAAAATTTTGGTAGGTGGAATGACCACCAGTGTTAACAGGTAACAAAAAAATCGCCTCCAATCGAAAATATGACTTATAAATAAGGGCGCGAAGCGCCGCATTTTTCGATGGATTTGTCAAGAGGATTTGACAAAAAAAGTGGGGGATTTTAATAAAAAAGGAATCTGAAAGCCTTGAAATTACTGGCTTAGAGATTCCGAGAGATTATTACTATGACAAGGAGAAACTAAAAGTTGGACATCATCTGGAAGGAACAGGGTTTTATATATAATGAAGAATACAGGGAACTGAATGAACAAACGCTTTTGCTGGATGGCAGACTTTCCCGGGAGGAGGCAGCTGCGCATCCTCATGTCTACTGTGATATTCAGGAGGCTTTTGCCGGTCGTGAACTTTCGGAAGGGAGTCTGGAAAATCCCACTATCATGTACATTGTTCCAAATGTCTATTGGATTGATGACCCTCTGGCAACAGATACCCTGCAAAAAAAAGAAGGGGATAGAGCTCCCTTCGGTATGCATGTAAACAGCAGATCTTTAAAAATAGTAGGATTATCCGAAAAGCCGGAAAACATAGTGATTGCAGGCAACAGAGGGCAGTCCAATGCCTGCAACGGAAATTATACTCTGTTTAGTTTTCAGGTGGAGGAATTGTTCCTTGCCAATCTGACGCTGGGAAACTATTGTTGTATAGATTTAGTCTATCCGACGAATCCGGCACTGAATCAGCAAAAGAGAACGGAGTCTGTTACCCAGGCACAGCTTGCTTTTCAGGAAGGAGAAAAACTCTGTGCCGACAATTGCCGTTTTGTGAGTCGGTTAAATCTGGTCCCCGTTTGTGGGGCAAAACGCGCATTGTATCGGAATTGTCATTTTGAGAGCACAGATGATGCTTTAAACGGAAACGCAGTGTATGTAGGCTGCGATTTTGATTTTTACGGTAATCGGCCCATTTATCAGGCAACAGGAACGGGAGCTGTGTTTATTGACTGCATTTTCCGTAGCAGGATTAAGACTCTGGGAACGGAGGCAGAACAGTATCTTACCAAGGAGGGCGGTCAGATCGCTTTGATTGATTGTTGCTATGAAACAGCGGAAAACGTGCCTGTGAGAGTTGACTGGACGAAATATCCATTGCCCTCTCTAAAATGTTATCAGTACGGAGTTGTTCAAAACGGAAAGCCGGTCATACTTGGAGGCGGTGGCAGCGAAGAAACGGTACAGCTTCAGGGTAAGAAAGCGCTGGAAGCCTATGTTTTCGAATATGAGGCAAAGAGATATATCAATATTGAAAATCTGCTTGGGGGAAGTGAGGGCTGGAATCCTCTGGGAGAGCCGGAAATTTCGAAAAAAGCCGGGAAGCTGCGAATTCCGACTTTTATGCAGTTGCAGACAGACAGGGAAAAAATTGTCTACGGAGAAGATGCTATTCATGTTACCGCGAAGGTATTCCTCTTTTCCGGAGAGGAATGTCGGGAGAGGGTTGACTTTCGATTGGAGAAAAGATATACAGTTTATGCAGAACTGATTCCGGAAACGGAGCATTCCTGTCGAATTGAAAATCGCAATCACAGTGAGCAGGAAAAGCAGCTTGTGGTTCATGCGTGTACGGAGAGCGGTCTGGAGGCTGCGGTTGCCATTTCTGTGGAACCCTGCCTCTTTCCAGCACCGAAACTGACAGGAGAACCTGTAATGAAGATGGAAAGAGAAATGGGATGTGTGACTCTTTCCTATGCTCTGTCTTCAAAGGAACGCACGGATGCGTCGGAGATTTCCTGGTACAGGTGTGATACCGCAGCGGGAGAGGGTGCGGTACTCTGCGCTGTGACCAAAAGAAGCAATCCGCTTCAATGCTATCGTTTGACAGCGGCTGATATCGGAAAATATATAAAGGCAGTCATCATTCCCAGACTTTCGGGAAGTTTGCCGGGAATTGCAAAAGAGGTTATGACATCTTTTCCTGTGACGGAAGACGAAGTGGATGAGAAGTATTTATTTACAGATTTCTCTGAATTACCGGATGAAAATCAGCCGGAATTAAGAAGGGGAAGCTGGACTTTGGATTGTGCAAGACCGGTCGACATAGAGATTAACTCGTCCACCTTTGGCAGTTGGGAGATGGATAGCAGTATTCCGGCCTGGCAATATGGGGAGACAGGCAATGGAAGCAAGGGTGTGGGGTTCTATCAGAATACCCAGGGCGCCAGACTTCGGTTTGCTCCCGTCTTAAAACAGTATGGTGATATGAGCCTGACGGTAAAGGCTGACCCTGCAAAGACGGCGGGGCAGGGGTTTGGCAGTACAGGACAATACATGGATTTTGGAATCAAGTTTGAGGTAGAAAAGTTGACAGGATATGCTTTGCGGGTAATCCGCGTAAAAGAAGCTTCTGATGCAGTAGCAATGGCGCTGGTAGAATACAGAGAAGGAAAGAGCAGCTATCTGACTGCATTACAGTTGGTTTCCTGTTATCTCACCGGCTTTTGTGTAACTGTCAGATTGGAAGGAAAAACGCTGATTGCTACGGCTGAATGTGATACACCTCAGCCTGCTTATCAGATGGAAAAAGGCTATGCACATGAGGTACGGTTGGAGTCGGAGGTGTCGGTAAATCCAGAGGGCGGAATTTTGATCTGGCATACGGGAACACCGGGAACGGGCGGCTGGCAGAACACGACTATGCTCCATAGTATAGAAGTGGAATGGGAAACAGATAACAAGAATTCTTTAACTCCCATCATCAAATGACCATTCTGATTTTTCATGAATTGTTGTAGCTTTCATACGGAAAATCCTATATAATTGTGAGCAGGAACAATGAATTGAATGAAGAAATATGACAAATTAGGGTTTTACAGTAGAAAATAGATTCTATAATTTTAAAAGGAAGTGTGATTGACATAAATACAACAAAAGGGATGACGGAAGGTAATTGCATGAAACTGATTGTTCAGTTTTTTCTTCCGATTCTGGCAGGTAATTTTTTTCAACAGTTTTATAATTTTATAGATTCGGTTATTGTTGGAAAGGGAATAGGAGATGCAGCATTAGCGGCTGTGGGAAATACCGGTTCCGTGCATTTCTTTATCCTTGGATTTATGATTGGACTTACAGGAGGGCTTGGAATTTATATTTCACAATCCTTTGGAGCACAGGATTATGGAAAAATGAGACAGGAAACAGCTATGTCAGTGCTGATTTGTCTTGGAATCGGTGTTGTTGTTACAATACTTAGTCTGTTAGCAATGAGACCTTTATTCACTTTTCTGAATACACCGCAGGACATGATGAAGGATACGATCAGTTATTTTAGAATCATTCTGATAGGCAGTACGGTAACAGTATGCAACAATTTTGCCATGACATTGTTGCGATGTGTGGGAAATAGCAGAGTTCCGCTCATTGCAATGATTCTTTCTTCCATTATAAATGTCATATTGGATGTTTTGTTTGTATTTCCGGGGAAAATGGGAGTATCCGGTGCAGCGTTGGCAACTGTTTTGGCACAGGTGTGCTCCTTGCTGTACTGTTATATTTATATACGCAGAATAAAAGAGTTAGAATTTACGGCAACAGACTGGAAAGTCAGAATACATATTGTAAAATATCTTATGCTTAAGGGCATACCGGTAGCAGTCATGAATTCTGTCACATCATTTGGAGGAATGATCTTACAATATTTCGTGAATGCCATGGGAACTCTTTATGTTGCGGCATATGCAGCCTGTATGAAATTATGCAGCCTTTTTGAACAGGCGGGAGGAGCAGTAGGACTTGCGATACTTACTTTCACAGGTCAGAATTACGGTGCAAATAAGATAAAAAGAATTAGAAGAGGAGTATGGGATGGCATCTTACTGTCTACGTTAATCAATATTCCTATATGCCTTGTACAGCTTATCATTCCGGAGATACTGACAAGGCTTATGTTAAATAATCCGATTGTTATATCTTATACCAGAGAATTCCTTTTCGTCACAGGAATTGCCATTTTCCCTTTGGGATGGCTTTTTGTCACCAGAAGTGCATGTCAGGGATTGGGTAAAACATTTGTACCAATGCTTTCCGGAGTACTTGAGGTTGGAATGCGTGTGGTTACAGGCTTCCTACTGGTACCCCGGATGGGATTTCAGGGAGTGGTCATTGCAGAAGTATCTGCATGGTGTGGGGCAGCAGTGATGCTATGTGTTACATACAATATATATATAAAACGGCTGTACCAAATGTAATTGATGGTTCGGCATTCCTTGGAATTATACTATATGGGATTTTGGAAGGATACAGATAAACCAAGAGCAGAGTTTAAACTTGCGGATGGAGAAGAATTTGTGGCAGCCTATGAGTACTGCAATTTACATGGGTTATGGAAGAAATAAGATATAGCAAATAGAGGTACAAATTTCAGTTTCATGTTGCTTTTAATAATTGAATATTGAATGATTTTACATAGCCGTTAAGGAGTAATTTTTGCTCCCTAGCGGCTTATTTTATTTTTCAAAGTAGGAGGTGAGAAAATTGAAAATTAGAAAGGTTGATGACAAGCCGATGATCATTCACACCAAGGAGAAAGCCAAGATTCATGCCCACGAACTAAAGGGTGCCAAGATTAAAGGCAGCAACATCTATACAGTAGAAAGAGGTCCTAAGACTATCGGTGCAAAGGTATCTGATGATAAAAAGAAGTCTTATCGCAAGAGTACCATTCATCAGTCAGAGTCGAAGAATAAGGGACTATCAAGCTTCAAGCGAAACCTTAAAGAATCCAACACGTCTATCAAGACCAAGAACACCAATCTTCACATAGCAGGAAGAACAGGTGCACTTGCAGCTGGAGCTGTAACAGAGCAGGTGGAAGGAGGACAGGAGGTATCGCAGGCAGCATATCTTGCATATGAAGCAAGCCGCCCTGTTACCGGAATTGCTTCTAAGGGTGCAGCACTTTTCAGGAAAAAGGCGGCAGCCGAGGCAAAGAAGCGTATCAAGAAGGTAGAGGCAGGAAAGAAGCTGGCAAAAAAGACAGCAAAGAAAGCTGCCAAAGACACTGCCAAGACTGTAGCTAAAGAGACAGCAAAAGAAACCGCCAAAACAACTGCCAAGGTTGCAACGAAAACTGCGACAAAGGCAGCTGCTACAGCGGCAGGGACAGCGGTTGCACCGGGAGCAGGCACGGCAATCGGCATGGCAGCCGGATATACGGCAGGTGTGTCCATAGAGGTCAAGGATGAAAAGATGACCAACCGGAGCAGGAAGATAAAATTCTTCCTGGATAAGATGAAAGCACAGGAGAATCAGACAGTGTGGCGAAGCTGGTAAAGGATCTGATTGTGCGAAAAGCGATTACCTGGGTAAAGGCAGCTGCACCGATTATCGGATTGGTGCTGTTGTTACTTGTTCTTGTAGTTGCCATGATTGCGGTTCCGGTTATAGCGGTGATAGTGTATGCGATTTGTTATTGGGGTTTGTTGACTTGTTTTCGCTGATGCTGATATTTCTTCCGCTGTATCCGAAGCCGGTCAATGGATATATCTATTCAGTAAACCTCTTTGTCTATAGGGCTCAGTATAATTGCTGTCTTGTTTTTGGCTATGGCGAGAGAGCCGTATGCGATAACCGTAACATTCCTGTTATTGCTTATCAAAGGCATTTTGCTTTATAAGCAAGCTAAGGCAGGTTGAGAAGTTTGTAAGATCTCTTTCTATTACCATTCCGGCTAAATAAGAGGATGAAATCTACAAATTATATCTAACAGATATATATTATATCGAGATAATAGAGACGTTATTATGAACAGCTAGTCATTGACGTGATGATCAAATGAGGTCTTCCGTTAATCGGTCAATGGGTATATATTCGCATTAACCGAATCGGTCAACGGAGGCAGTTTATGAATGAAAAATTTTATGCTTTAGGAGCTGCATTTGGACGCTTCGATTGATAAGCTGGATAATCTTGCAATGAATGTGCAGATAGATAAGGAAAAGCGTATGGAGAATATGAAGAGTGAGGAGTAGAATGTACCTGTCAGGGCAGAAGCAGAGCCGGAGAGAGTCAACGCAGAGATTGTGTATGCTCTTATGGTTGCATCTTGGTTCATATATTATGCATCTTGGTATTGTTTATATAGACAAATAGATAAATATACGATAAAACTAAAACAGATACATAAAATCTTTATCTATATTGTTGCTTCTGCCGTTAAAAATGGTAGAGCAGATTGAGAAAAAGGAGAATGAAATGGGATCAGATATCATAAAAATAAGTCATCTAACCAAGAACTTCTGTGATGTAAAAGCTGTTAATGACTTAAATTTCAAGGTTAAAAGGGGAGAGCTGTTTGCTTTCCTTGGCGTTAATGGAGCCGGAAAAACAACCACATTAAAGTCTGTTGTGGGAATTTTGCAGTTTGACCAAGCAGGATGGTACTGTACTGTTGCTGGTTACGATTATGTTGTGTGGTCTTACATCAATGGATATCATGACAGCACCTTCGATTTCTTTGGAGGGAAAAGTCTGTGGATTGCACAGTCTCTTCCTGTGACACCATGGCAGGTTCTTCGTGCAAAACTGGACATGCAGCTTATTTTAAATGGGATACCGGTGATGCTTTGCATGATTTGTACGGCAGTAGTCTGCCCAATTAAAATCGGACAGTTTATAATGATGATCCTGCAGGTACTGTCATTCGTGTTTGTAATGGCAGTATTTGGTTTATTTATGGGCGTGATAAAGCCAGTGCTTACCTGGACCAATGAGCTTACACCGATAAAGCAGAGTGCTTCTGTGATGGTTACAATGTTTGGTGGATTCGGATATACAGCACTTCTGTTTATTGGATATATGGTGCTTCCTGGTTATACATTGGGATACATTTGCTATATAGGGATTTTTATAGCGGCAAATGTTGTGGCTGGTCTGACATTGTATATTTGGCTGAGAACAAAAGGCTGTGATAGATTTGTGGAACTTTGATTTTTGCATTGTGCAAAAAAAGAAACGAAAGTAGGAGAATTATGAAATCAAGTAATAAACAGTACGGAAAGAGGCTGCTTATATTAGCATTTCCAATCATCATGAACAATATTATAGCGCAGCTTCAGATGATTATTGACAGAATATTTTTGGGACATGCCAACGATTTGTATATGAGTGCTTTGGGAAATGTTTCATCACCCGTATGGACAACCATGTCATTTTGCAATTCCCTTGTAATGGGAGCTTCCATACTGATAAGTCAGAGTGTAGGTGCCAAAAAGCGGGAAGATATTGGAGAATACGCCGGAGCAATGTTGAAGTATAACAATATTATTCCGATTTTTCTGTGTTTTTTCTGGATGATATTTCCAAAACCGGTATTTATGATTCTGGGGGTATCAGATAATGTTATGCCATTGTGCTTAGGATATGTAAGATGGTATGCACCATTATTTTTACTTACAGGACTTGGCGGATCGCTCGGAGTTATCCTGCAGACATCAAATTATACAAAACCGCTTGTGGTGTACGGGTGCGTTCGTTCGGGACTCAATATATTTTTAGATTGGATGTTGATTTTTGGTAATTTAGGAATGCCTGCTCTAGGAATTGAGGGGGCAGCAATTGCAACTGTAATTGCTGAATATGTTGGAGCAATATATATATCCATTATATTTTTTACCAGTAAAAGGCTTCCTACAAGACCAAGCTGGAATGATGTGAAAAAAGGACATTTCCAAAGCTACCTGAATGCTGCAAAGCTTGGAATTAACATTGCATTAGAGGATTTTGCATGGAA
Source organism: [Lactobacillus] rogosae (assembly GCA_900112995.1). Classification (GTDB taxonomy): domain Bacteria; phylum Bacillota; class Clostridia; order Lachnospirales; family Lachnospiraceae; genus Lachnospira; species Lachnospira rogosae. The sequence goes on from FONU01000028.1 coordinate 8,267, forward strand.
TATAGGAAATCTGATTTTAATTCGAATTCTCAATTCAATAAATGAATATGCGGCAGGTATTTATACGATTATATTTGGAGTAGAAGTACTTGCAGTTGTTATTATTGGTGCAATCGGAAGTGGTACTATGACACTGACTTCGGAAGCAACTGGCAGAAAAGATCTTGCACAGTATAAAGGAATTACATTATGCGCTTATGCTGTCTGTACAATCGTAACTGTGGTAATGATTGTTGGAGCAGTGTTGTTCCCGGAACAGATTTTATCATTGTTTACTAGTGATAAAACAGTTATTGCCAGTTGTGGAGGCTATTTGCTGCTGATTGGTATAAATCTGTTCTCGAAATCCGGAAATATTATTATCGGAAATGCCATTCGTGGAAGCGGAAATACAAAGTGGATGTTGTTTACTCAGATTTTTGGAACGATTTGGATCGTAAGTGTAGCATCGGTCTTAGTATTTATTTGTAAATTGGGAATCTTTGGAGTGGTTCTGGCAGTTATATTGGATGAAGGTGTCAGGGCGCTGATTAATTTGGGGAAATATTTAAGAATTGTGAAGAAGTGGGGAGAATGGAATGGTTAATTTAAAAGTGATTAACGAAGACAATTGTTGCAATATATAACTTAGATGTCACCTTTAATGAGGGGGTGTGTAACAAATATATGCCTGCAAATGCAAGATTTACAGGATTTTGTATAGGAATGCTAGGTGACATGATATTTCTGGTTTCAGTACTATGTATGAAAGATAGCTGGCGGGCAGGAATCCCGGACAAAGACAGAACCAAACTTGTTACGACCGGAATTTATTGTTATAGTCGGAATCCGGCTTTTTTAGGTTTTGACTTTATGTATGTAGGACTGCTGTTGATGTATTTCAATTTGTCAATGTTTGTAGTATCTGCATTTGCTATTATCATGCTGCATTTGCAGATACTACAGGAAGAGCGGTATCTGACAGAGAATTATGGAGAGTCATATAGAGAGTATCGGAAACCTGTTTTTCGTTATTTGGGAAGGAGATAGATTAGATATGTGGTTTTGGTGGTTCATTTTGATATGTGATTGTATTATTCCGGTGCTTATGATAATTGCGGGGAGAATGATGTGGAAACATTGTCCTAAGAAAATCAATGGAATTGTGGGATACAGAACAAAGATGTCAATGAAAAATATGGATACATGGAAATTTGCACACGACTATGCAGGAAAACTCTGGTGGAAAGTTGGTATTGGTATGCTAGGACCTACATTGTTAATGCATATTCCTTTCTATGGAGCAAGTGACGATACAATGGGAATATTAAGTATTATTATCCTAGTAATACAACTAGCATTTTTGTTTGGGACGATTTTCAAAACAGAAAAGGCATTAAAAAACAATTTCCATGAGGATGGAACAAGGCAATAAGGGGCTTCTGCCGGAGCAGGGATACAGGCAGCCCCAGGCTTTGTGAAGTACATTGTTTATACATTATCAGGAATCGGCGCACAGTGGTTCAGTCAGATGTTGTTTGTTATTTCTTTGTTTCTTCTGTTAGTGTGCTGATAGAGAAAATTCTGGTTGTACGTTATTTGATTTTGGGGATAAGCATTGAATAGGAATGAAATAGAATACAAAATGACGGAAAGATTATTAGTAACAGCAGTATTTTTAAACTTTAAGAATGAGTAGGAGGAAATCCATGGAATATATAAGAGTGACGAAAGAAAATATTGAAAAAGAGCATATCTGCTGTGCGATTTCAAGCAACAAGGATATACAGGTAATATCAAAGAAAAACTGGCTGAAAGAGCGATTTGATGATGGATTGGTATTTCTCAAGAGTATAGAGCGTGGAAAATGCTTTATCGAGTATATTCCGGCAGAAAATGCATGGAATCCAATCATGGCAGAGGGTTATATGTATATTGATTGTTTTTGGGTGGCTGGTTCTTTCAAAGGCAATGGTTATTCGACTGATTTACTGAATGCCTGTATAGAAGACAGCAAAGCAAAGGGGAAAAAGGGAATCTGTATCCTGTCAGCCGCCAAGAAAAAGCCTTTTCTGGCAGACCCGAAGTTCCTGAAATATAAGGACTTTACAGTCTGTGATGAAGCAGATAATGGTATTCAGCTCTGGTATCTGCCTTTTTCTTTGGATGCGGCTAAGCCTGAATTTAAGGAGTGTGCGAAGCATCCACACATTGAGCAGGCAGGCTATGTATTGTACTATACCGATCAATGTCCGTTTAATGCAAAATATGTTCCGATGCTTCTTGAAGTTGCCAAGGAAAGAGAGGTTCCGTTTCAGGCAATCAGACTGGAAACGAAAGAAGAAGCGCAGAATGCTCCGACACCGGTTACAACCTATGCATTGTTTTATAACGGAGAATATGTCACGAATGAGCAGATGAATGATAAAAGATTTATAAAGCTTCTGGATGGGATGGAAAAATAAATGAGCAAATTCGAACTCTACTCTCCGTAGGTTGAGGATATTCATATGCTGAAATAGAATGGTGTCATGGAGGTAACGAACATGAATCAGTATGTAACAGGTGCAGTTATAAAGAGACTGCGTGAGGAAAAAAACATGACACAACAGCAACTGGCAGATAAGTTGTCAGTCAGTGCAAAGACAATTTCCAAATGGGAAACAGCGAAAGGATATCCGGATATCACACTATTAGAATCCATTGCCAATGCATTATCGGTGTCGGTGACAGAGCTTATTTCCGGTAATACAATAGTTAATTCCAATGTATCAGCCAATATGCTGCGTTCACATTTCTATGTGTGTCCGGTGTGTGGAAATATCGTTCACAGCATGGGAGAAACAGTAATTCAGTGTCATGGATTGCAGCTACAGCAGGAAGAAGCTGAGGAGACAGACGAACATCATAAAATCTTCGTAGAACAGGTGGAAGATGAATATTATGTGCAATAGTTTGGATGAAATCACGGAGATATTCTGTAAATTAGGACTTCGTATTTGTAACAGCTTTGCTGATTTCAGTGGAAAGCCGAGTTCTGATAATGATATTCAATTGATGGTTTATTCCATACGAGAATAAAAATAGAGTAGACGAATTATTTAGCAATCTTCATCAAATCTTTATTTTTTTCTGTTAGGTTATATTTCAGTAAGAAATGAAATATGGAAGGAAGGATAGTAAAGATGGAAATGATGTTGCAGACACAAAATTTATGTAAATATTTTAGAAAGCAGAAAGCGGTAAATAATGTTTCACTTAATATAGAAAAGGGACAGATTTATGGACTGCTTGGACCGAATGGCGCTGGTAAATCTACCACATTGAAAATGCTGACCGGTATGATGAAACCCACTGCAGGAAAGATTTACTTTGATGGAAAACTTTGGGATAGGAAAGATTTATCAAAAATAGGAGCGTTAATTGAGAATCCGCCTATTTATGAAAATCTTTCCGCCAGAGAGAATTTGAAGGTAAGACAATTATTGCTTGGTACAGATGAAAACAGAATTGATGAGGTCTTGCAGATTGTATCACTTACAAACACCGGAAAGAAGAAAGCAGGACAGTTTTCTTTGGGGATGAAGCAAAGACTAGGCATTGCAATGGCATTGCTTGGAGAACCGGAACTTTTGATATTGGATGAACCTACGAATGGATTAGATCCAATAGGCATCGAGGAATTACGAGAGCTGATTAGGTCTTTTCCGGAACAGGGAATCACTGTAATTCTCTCCAGTCATATTCTCTCGGAGGTACAGTTACTTGCAGATAAAGTCGGGATTATTTCAGGTGGAATCTTAGGATACGAAGGAGCATTAAAGCAGGGAGATAATCTTGAAGATTTGTTTATGAATGTGGTAAGAAAAAACCAGAAAGCAGGTGAAATCCATGGTTAATATTATAAAAGCAGAACATCAAAAAGCCAAAAGAACCATGCGAAAAAAGTTTATCTGGGGATTTCCTCTTCTTACATTTGTCATGGCATTTATATTTACTCTTGGGATGACAAATGCTTATGCAGAAAGTGTTTGGAACTGGTGGTATACACTTTTGCTGCCGGGGATGATTGCTCTATTTTGTTATCTTTCTGTGGCGCAGGAGAAAAAGATAAAATACTATCATTTAATGACTATTCCCACAGACAGAAGAAAATTGTTGCTGGGGAAAATTATTTATATTGGGTACATGATTTTGTTTTCTAATGTGATTGTGTTTGCAGGAGCAACGCTTGGAGGCTTTCTTCTAACGACACATGTTCCAGTGAAAGGAGCGTTGATTGCAGTATTGTTTCTGACGGTTTCTGAGTTATGGGAGATTCCGGTAGCTTTATTTTTAAGCGAACGATTTGGAATGATTGTAAACCTGTTCGTCTGCCTATTTATTACCGTCAGCGGTGTGCTAATATCACAAACCAGAATCTGGTATGTACTTGTTTCTGCAATCCCTATGCGAATGATGTGCCCGTTGCTTCATGTTTTACCAAATGGACTTGCCGCAGAAGCAGGGAATCCTTTTTTGGATACGGGAGTCATTGTTCCGGGAATGTGTCTCTCAATCATCTGGTTTGTTTTTGTAACGGTTCTGTTTTTGAAATGGTTTGAGAGAAGAGAGGTGAAATAAGATGATTGGAAGATCTCTTAATGCAGACTTGCGAAAGATGAAAGGAACATCTGTGATTCTGGCACACTTACTGATTCCGATTATAACCAGCGTTATATTTTTAATATATTACTTTTTTTCACCATGGAATGAAAATATGAAAGTGATTGCATTTTATCAGGCAATAGGAGCAGGACTTCCGGTACTTATTGGAATTTTTACAGCAAGTGTGATGGAACAGGAACAAAATGCAGGTAATTTTCAAAATCTGTTGTCTTTACCAGATAAACCTGCAGCATTTTTATCGAAACTGTTGATGCTACTGGTTTTGTGTCTGTGCTCTATCCTATTGACAGCAATCATATTCGGAATTGGATTTGGAAGAATCGCATCAAGCGATATCGAAATCATGAAAGGATGTATATTTGCAGCATTGCTGCTGTGGGGAAGCAGTGTTCCACTTTATCTGTGGCAGCTGATTCTGGCTTTTCAGTTTGGAAAAGGGGTATCCATTGGAGCAGGGATTATATCAGGACTAATTAGTGCATTGATGCTTACCGGACTTGGAGATTATGTGTGGAAATATGTATTTGTCTGCTGGACGGGTAGAGTACCATATACTTATCTGCAATCTGTATTGGGAGAAACTAGTGTAGGTGAATGGTTGTCATTCATACCAGGTTGCTTAATATTTACAGGGATTAGTATGGTATACTATTTTTGGTGGGTAAACCACTGGGAAGGAAACAGAATATCGGAATAGAATCGAGGGAAACTATGGCAAAAATACTGGCAGTTGATGATGAACCGGCAATTTTGGAAATGATAGAAAGCATTTTGAATAAGGATGGACATCTGGTTACCAAAGTAAGTAATCCACTAAAAATTAATATGGAAGAATTACATCGTTATGACCTGATTTTACTGGACATTATGATGCCTGGAATTGATGGCTTCGAATTATGCAAAAGAATTAGGAGACTTGTGGATTGTCCGATTTTGTTTCTTACGGCAAAAACGGAGGAAAACAGTCTGGTAAACGGACTTTCTTTAGGAGCAGATGATTATATTTCAAAGCCATTTGGAGTGATGGAACTTCGGGCAAGGATCAACGCGCATCTACGGAGAGAGCACAGGGAACATTCTGTCCGGATGGTTTTAGGGAGAGTCTGCATTCAGATGTCTCAAAAGAAACTATTGGTTGATGATAAAGAACTTCCTCTTACGAAAGCGGAGTACGAAATTTGTGAATTCCTGGCTAAAAACAGGGGACAGGTTTTCTCGAAAGAACAGATTTTAGAAGAGGTCTTTGGTTTTGACAATGAGAGTAATGACAGTACTATAATCACGCATATCAAAAATATAAGAGCAAAATTTGCGGATTATGATTATATGCCGATAAAAACAGTCTGGGGGATTGGATATAAATGGGAAGAGTAAAGAGAAGCAATGCACTCAGCAGGATTTTTATGAGATATGTACTGGTCATGCTTGGATCATTAGTAGGTTTGGTGATTGTTGCTTGGCTGCTGCTGTGCCTTTTGATTAGTGTGGGCTGTATTTATCCGGCAAATTATGCAGAGCAAAAGATTAATGAAGCATATGATACGATTCTACGTGCAGATAAAGTGACTGCTGAGATGATTCCCTCACCTTGTGATTATGTAATCTTTTCAGAGAATGGAGAGAAAATAGGTGGAGATCTGTCAGAGCAATACGAACAGATAGCATGGAATGTTGCAAAGCACGGAAACGCATCCGGGAAATATTTTTATAAAGTAATTGCAAGGGAAAATGAATATGTTGTATTGCAATATCGCCTGACACCTCAATATCATTCAGCTTTTTTGAGGGAGCATTTTATAGGACCACAGAATGTGATGAGTATTATGTCTGTGATTGGAGCGATAGCGATTATCATCATTCCGTCCATACGTTTTGGAAAAAGAATCAAAAAGCAGATGCAGCCTGTATTAGACGCAATCGGACAAATAAAGGATCAAAATCTGGAATATGAGACATCCTGTTCCGGTATCAAAGAGTTTGATGACTGTTTATCGGCAATCGATGATATGCGAGATGCATTGCGAGAATCTTTAGAAAAGCAGTGGAAAACAGAGCAGGAAAAGAAACAGCAGATGTCTGCTTTGGCGCATGATATTAAAACACCTCTTACGATTGTACGGGGAAATGCAGAACTACTTTCAGAGACTGAACTGACCACAGAACAGAAGAAAAATATCACTTATGTTTTGAACGGCACAACACAGATACAAAGTTATGTAAAACAGTTGATAGATGTCACAAAATCATGGAATTGCAGTGATGTTACCTATACAACGGTGAGGTTAGAAGATTTTTTCGCAGATATAAAGGAACAGGCACTCGGACTGGTAGAAATCTATCACCAGAAGATAGATTGGAAGGCGGAACAAAGTGATAAAAAGGTAACAATTGCTTATGATCCAATGTTCCGGGCCGTAATGAATGTGATTCAGAATGCAGTGGAGCATACAAAAGAAAATGGAATCATTTATATTGACGCAAAGGAGCAGGATGACCGGCTGACATTCATTGTGGAGGATAGCGGATCAGGATTTACAAAAGAAGCATTATTGCATGGCACAGAGCAGTTTTTTATGGATGACACAAGTAGAAATGGCAAAGCCCATTATGGGATTGGGCTATTTTTTGCAAAAACTGTGGCTGAAAAATATGGCGGAGGGATTAAACTTTCAAATTCTGAAAATACAGGTGGGGCGAGGGTAGAAATATTTTTCCTGAGTAGTCAGAAAACACGCTAAATAGAACGCAATTAAGCTATGTAAAAGAAATGGAAGATACTATCACAAACCGAATGCTTCACTGGTCTTATACACCTGAACAGAAAGAGAAAGTGAAGAAGGCACTTGCCGCAGGAGTTGCTAAGTCAACGATTCTTACTTACTTCTATCCGGAGGTTACTGTGGAGAGGATGAGTTTATATCGGAAGAAGTAGTAAATGTTATCGCATAGACACAGGATTATGTTATACTGTGTCTATGCGACATTAAAGAAACTTACAAATCGTTGTTTGGAGGTACACGATGATAATAAAAATTGTTACACTTTCACTGATGGCAGTGTTTTACATCTGCTATTTTGCAAAGCTGATTAGTCAGAAAAAGCAAGGCATAAATACAGACCAATTAGGAAAAGGAAAAGAGGGATTTGTCAAATTTATAGAAGTAGCTCTTAAAATAATCACATATTTGCTTCCTGTAATACAGATTATCAGTATTGTGTTTTGTTCGGGAACAGCACATATTGTGTTGCAATTTACAGGAGTTGTAATAACAATGTTCGGTGTACTTGCTTTTATTGTTTCTGTTACACAGATGAAGGAGAATTGGAGAGCAGGTGTGCAAAAAGAAGAAAAGACCAATTTGGTAACAACGGGCATCTATTCTATTAGCAGAAATCCTGCATTTTTGGGTTTTGATTTAATGTATATAGGAATATTGTTTTCGTTCTTTAATTGGTTCCTTTGCTTTGCCACAGGTTTTGCAGTGGTATTTTTTCATTTACAGATAGTCAATGTAGAGGAAGATTTTTTGATAAAAGCATTCGGAAATGAGTACCTGCAATACAAATCAAAAGTATGCCGATATTTAGGAAGAAAAAGATAACTTCAAGTTTGCAGAAATATCTGGCTGACTTTCCCCGTTTTACAGGTATTCCAGCCTGTTCATTAGTGAAATGATATGTATTTTCCCTTATTTTTGCCCTTATGAGATAATTGTAAGGGAAATAAGGGACTTTTTTTAGTCGTTGCCTGCCACTTTATCAAGCAGCTTTGCAGATTCCCGCTTGGCTTTTCTTGTGGAGTGAGCATAGACATTCATTGTGGTAAGATGGTATGTGAAGGGATGGCGGGAAGCAAGAGGATATTATTAAAAATCCGATTATAAACACACAATTTTATATATGTGCTTAATCACACCTCTTTGAGTTTTAATAAAATCCTCCAAAATCCTTGAAAACAAAGGATTCATTGTAATGTATTCGCTTTATCCCTTTATATGATTTCACACTATGTTTCCCTTGTCCTGACTGCTCATAATGGCAAAAGCAAGGGCTGGAAAATCGAATAACACAATACAACAAAGTGTGGCAATTGGGACATTGCGAACGAAGAAATCATCTTTGTATAAGCAGTCAATAAGGCTGAAGGAATTAATCTCAGCCGCTTTATTGACTTTCAGGGTGGCTGCAATTATAATTAAAGCAACTGATTTAAAACAAGCGATTTAGAAAAAGGAGCGATAAAGTATGCCACCAAAAGCAAAATTTACAAAAGCAGAAATTATTGAAGCTGCATTAAATATTGTCAGGGCAGACGGATATGAGGCTTTGACTTCAAGAGCGTTAGGAACATACCTCGGCAGTTCGGCAAGACCCATTTTTACTGTATTTAAAAATATGGAGGAGGTTCAGCAGGATATGATTAAATCTGCTAAAGCTCTGTATAAAGAATATGTCAATAAAGGACTAACAACAGAGCCCCCGTTTAAAGGGGTGGGTACACAATATATTCTCTTCGCTGTTAATGAGCCTAAGCTTTTTCAGCTACTCTTTATGACGGAGCAAAAACAAATTCCTGACTTATCTGGTGTACTTCCGCTGATAGATGAAAGTTATGAGCAAATTCTATTGTCAATTCAAGATGATTATAAAATTTGCAAGGCAGCTGGGAAAAAACTGTATCATCATCTTTGGATATATACACACGGAATTGCAACGCTTTGTGCCACAAAAATGTGCCGATTTACAGACGAAGAAATCAGTACAATGATTACTGAGGTATGTATGAGTATTTTGAAAAAGCTGAAGGAAGGAGAAAATAATGATTAAAGCGAGAAATATAATAAAATCGTACCAAAACGGAGAAAGCCGATTCCAAGTATTAAAGGACATCAGTCTTGATATTGAGGATAATGATTTTGTGGTTATTCTCGGCGCATCTGGTTCTGGCAAGTCAACATTTTTGAATGTAATTTCAGGTCTTGAACGCCCTGACAGCGGTAAAGTGTTTTATGACGGAAAGGATATTATAGCACTTTCTGATAATGAATTAACTTCATTTCGTAAGGAAAATGTCGGATTTATTTTTCAGCAGTATTATTTGCTACCCAATATGAGCGTTGATAAAAATGTAAAAATGGGTGCTGATTTAGCAAATAATAAAGATTATAAAAACGTCATTAGAGCGGTTGGACTCGGAGAAAAACTACATAAATATCCCAGCGAACTTTCGGGTGGCGAACAGCAAAGAGTATCTATTGCAAGAGCTTTGGCAAAAAGACCGAGAGTATTATTTCTTGACGAACCGACAGGAGCATTAGACGAACAAACAGGACGACAGGTTCTTGATTATATATGTAAACTTCAAAAGGAATATGGTTTTACGATTGTAATGGTAACGCACAATTTGAATATTGCGGAAATGGCAAACACAGTTATAAAAATGAATAGCGGAAAAATATCTGAAATTTACACAAATGAAGCACAAAAGACTGCTTATGAGATAGGGTGGTGATGGTATGCTCGTTGGAATAAAAAATGTTTCAAAACTCATCGGTATTTCCATTATAGCCTGTTGTGCTGTTCTTGTTTGTACAATGTTTCTGAACTTTTATTTTGATGTTCGATTAATTGAGAGTGAAATTACATCTGAATTATCAATGTTTTTTTATAATGCTCAGGTTTCTACCGCAAAAGTCGTTTGCCTTGTAAGTGGAGGATGCTTGCTTTTAACTGCGATTGTTATGTTGTTGTTTTATATTAAGCATTATATTGACACGCATAAGAAGGAACTTGGGATATTAAAGGCGTTGGGATATTCAAATATCAAAATTGCAAAAAGCTTTTGGGTATTCGGAATTAGTATATTTATTGGAACTGTAACCGGATATGCAGGAGCATTTCTTATAATGCCGTGGTTTTACGCTCTACAAAATGAAGATAAAATGCTTCCTGAGATAACTATCAATTTTCATCCAAGCATTTTATTTTATTTTGTGGTATTGCCGACTGTGTGTTTTTCGGCACTTTCAGTTTATTATGCCTGGTACAAATTCAAAAAACCTGTGTTGCTGCTTTTGAAAGATAATATGCAAACTGCTTCTAAAATACCAAATCATAGAATTGAAAAAAGCAGTGAATTGTCGTTTGTAGAGTATTTGAAAAGGAATACCTTGAAATCTAAAAAGGCACTTGTATTCTTCATTATTTTTGCTTCGTTTTGCTTTTCAGCTATGACACAAATGTCGTTTAGTATGAAAGATTTATCAAGTGAAATGATGGGTGTGATGATGTTGGTCATCGGACTTGTATTAGCGTTTACAACTCTGTTTCTTGCTATAACTACAGTAATAAACGGAAATACAAAAACTATTGCTATGATGAGAGTATTCGGCTATTCACAGAAAGAATGTTGCAGGGCAATTTTAGGAGGATACAGACCGCTGTCCTATATTGGTTTTATAATCGGAACAGTATATCAGTATGGATTGCTTCGGCTTATGGTGGATATTGTATTTAAGGATGTCGAGGGTGTACCTACGTATAAATTTGACTTTCCTACTATGCTTATTTCTCTTGCTTGTTTTATCACGATTTATGAAATTATGATGTATATATATTCTGAAAAAATTAAGAAGATTTCTATCAAGGAAATTATGATTGAGTAACAGGGGAAAATACATACAAACAAAATGGATACAGTGCCCTGTCTGGTGCAATATCTTCCGCATCTACCCACATTTGCATCGTTCCATCAAGATACAATCTTGCATATTCAAGTGGTTCATCAATAGCAAGTGCATTTAATGCACAATCTGATCCAGGTGTTGTTTTTAAATTTTTTTCTGCTTCCCAGCAGTCAATGCGGAGCATATAGCCAGCACTTGTATATACATCAATGCTGTTTTTGTGTGGATTGTATTCTGCAAATATCGTTCTCATCGTATCAAATCTCCTTATCGTTCAATCAATCATTTGTTAAAAAAATAGAAGCATTTCAATCAGTTCACCATGTCGTTTTAATTTTGTGTTATACTGTTTTATAGGATTTTCTTGACCTTGTATTTGCCCTTATCAGAGTTCGTAAACACTGGTGGGACAATATAATACAAGGGAAACAATAAGGGAAAGCTCACCTGCGATAAACTTAGTGTTTTCAAGGGATTGAGAGATATTTGATAATAAAATATAACAGTTATTAAATTCCTTGGAATACATGAAATTTCAATTCATATTTAGGTGGTTTGTCAATAGCAATAATATTTAATGCATAATCTGATTTAAGAGTGAATTTCAAATTTTAGATTTTCAATAATCATGGGATAAAAATAACAGGGAGGATTATAGTTTTCGGAATAAAGCCGATATATAATATTAGAAACAATAAATAATAAAGAACGGATTCAGAGAAGGAGGACAAAGGATATGTCAATGAATGTGAATACAACGGGTACTGTTTATGGAAGTTATCAGAATACCTACAAGGCAGGTACAGTAGATAAGAAAAAAGAAACAGCGAAAACAACAGAAAATGATAAGGTCAAGAAAAATGTGACAGAAAGTATAGCCGAAAAAAATCTAAGTAAAGAGGCACAAAAAATGCTTAAAGATATGCGTGGCTCAAGAACAGATATGGACTTTATGGTTGCAGATTTTGAAAATGGTGATAATGCTAAAGATATTTTAGCACAAAGTGATAAAGAGTTTACGGTTATTTTCTCAAAGGAAGAAATGGAGAAGATGGCATCCGATCCCAAATATTATGCTGAAAAGATGCATAGTATTGAAGGTGCTTTGCGTATGTCGGATGAAATCAATGCTCAGTTTGGATTTGAAAGAGCATTTGGTAAGACAAACGGAATAGAAAACAGTGCAGATACTGATACAAAAATAACAAAGTTTGGTATTTCTTTTAATAGTGATGGAACTACAACATTCTTTGCTCAATTAGAAAAAACATCAGCTAGTCAGAAAGAATATCTTGAAAAAATTCAGGAAAAGAAAGCTGCGGAGAAGAAAGAGGCGAAGAAAAAGGAACAATTAAAGCAAATTGAAGTAAAAAAAGCTACTGTTCAAGCAAATTCAAAAGATGAACTTTTGGATAAAATTAAAAATATTGAATGGAATTCTATCAAACCAGAGGATAATAAAATCGGTGGAAGATTTGATTTTTCAATTTAGTATATTTAGATGGGGATGATTACATAAAGTATGGAGGTAGATTCATTATGAGAAAACGTTTTTTTTCTATTATTGTATGTGTTGTCATGCTTTTTACAATGAATGTCACAGCTTTTGCGGCAGAAACTCAGGAAAATTATTCGGAGACGGAGAAAACAATGACATTTGAAATAACTCCGACAGCATTAACTTCTGGATCATCACGACATTCTGTTGGAATGTTAAATTCCTTTTTTGGAACAAATGATACAGTGGCAACTTCCGCTCTTGGTTCTTTTACAATCAGCAGCACATCTGTTCCGTCAGGCTCCACAATCAGTAAAATAGTGGTTACATCCACAAAAAGTAGTGGAAGTAGTGGAAACATCGAATTATTTGTTGCTAAAGATGAGGATAATGGAGATGGCACATTTGACAGATATACAGACAGCAAAAGTTGGAATAGTTCTCTTACTTTTGCAGATTTTGGCAATTATAATTTAAGCCCTGTTGGAAATTATTATGTTCAATTTGAATCTACAAGGTATTCAACGGGAACTGTTGCAGCAGCAACATTAAAAAATATTTATGTCACAGTATACTATCATTAAAATTTTATAATCCCCATTCTAAACAAGCAAAGATGTTGTTATTCAGTTAGCAGCATCTTTGCTTTTAATTGTATAATTGATATGACTATTGAGTTAGAATGACATTGATAGCGATAGAAAGCTATATATTACAGAAGCAGACTTTGATAAAAAAGCATTTGAGAGATTATATAAATTGAATATTATATAATCAGAGGTATATAGAACATGCACAGAGACACTATATTTCAATATGAAACAATGGTGCCTGACACAATAAAAACGCATAGCCAAACTTCGCTCGGTATAACTGCCTGATTGTGTCGAAATTCGTATTTTATCAATTATATCTGATAAAACTGGATTTGCGGTATTGAAAATCAGTTATAGCCGTGGTACCATATAGACAGTTTCAGAAGGGAGGCTGGTCTACATGATTAAACGAGAAATTTATATGAGCCGTATCCGTCCTTTTATCGGAAATGAGCTGATAAAGGTTCTGACAGGGATTCGCCGTAGTGGAAAATCTGTCATGCTGAGCCTGATCCAAGAGGAACTTGCCCAAAACGGGGTCCAACCAGAACAGTTTATTTCCCTGAATTTTGAGAACATGAGCAATGCACACCTTTGTACGGCTGTTGCATTGCATGATGAAATCCTTCGCAGAACAAAAGAAATCAGCGGCAAGGTTTATCTGTTCTTCGACGAAATCCAAGAGGTGGCTGATTGGGAAAAATGTATCAACTCTTTCCGGGTGGAGCTGGATTGTGATATATACATTACCGGTTCCAACGCCAAGCTGCTTTCCGGTGAGCTTGCCACTTATCTTGCCGGACGGTATGTGGAGTTCGTGATTTACCCGTTTTCATTCAGAGAGTTTATGGAGCTGTATCACACCGTTTACGAAGGTGCAGACGAAAGACAATGCTTTACAAAATATCTGACGCTGGGAGGAATGCCCTATTTGAGCAACCTTCGCTACGACGATGCCGCCAGTCGTCAGTATTTGCGGGACTTGTTCAACTCCGTAGAGCTGAAAGATATTATCAAGCGAAACAATATCCGTGATGTGGATATGCTGGAGAGAATTATTGCTTATATAACTTCCAACATCGGCACTACCTTTTCTTCCACAGCCATTTCCAAGTATCTGAAAAGTGAAGGGCGCTCCGTTTCACCAGAAACGGTACTGAACTACATCAAAGCCTGCACGGACGCATTCCTGTTTTATCAGGTGAAGCGCCAAGACCTCCAGGGAAAGAAAATCCTGACCGTCAACGAGAAATACTATGTTGCAGATCATGGTGTCCGGGAAGCCGTGTACGGTGGCAACATGAAGGACATTAACCTTGTCCTTGAAAATGTTGTCTACATGGAGCTGCTGCGCCGTGGTTATTCTGTGACTGTTGGGAAAGTCTCTGACAAGGAGATTGACTTCGTATGTGAAGATCATGGGAAAAAGCTGTATGTTCAGGTTTCCTATCTACTTGCCTCGGAGGAAACCATCCAGCGTGAGTTTGGGGCGTTTGCCGGTGTTCGTGACAATTTCCCGAAATACGTTGTAACGATGGACGAACTGGATATGAGCCGAGATGGAATCAAACACCGCAATATTCGTGACTTCCTGCTGGCAGAGGAATGGAACTGAAATGTTCTTCTTTCACCAGAAGATATGCAGAAGTTCTTCCAATGCCGAGAATGAAAAAACAATGGTGCCTGACACAATAAATATTATGATATGTCTGTATTTAACCGCTGTATAGAAACCGGGAATGTTCTCTTAATACTGGAATGTTGGCAGGATGTCCACCCGGCGCTTGTCAGTATCCCAGTGAAATGGGAATACAGCTCGCCGTATGGACTTTTGTATGCTCTGAATCCGCCGGATGATGTTATGCAGTTTGAAAACAATGGTGCCTGACACAATAAATATTGTATAAATGTCAATGCTGTTGTGGTACATGTTGTATTCTGCGTAAATGGTATTCATGTTGTGTCTCCTTTAAACCAATAAAAATATAGAAGCATTTCAATCAGTTCACAATGTCACTTTTATTTTGTGTTATACTGTTTTATATAATTTTCTTGTCCTTGTTTTTGCCCTTATCAGAGTTCGTAAACACTGGTGGGACGATATAACGCAAGGGAAACAATAAGGGAAAGCTCACCTGCGATAAACTTTGTGTTTTCAAGGGATTGAGAGATATTTGATAATAAAATATAACAGTTATTAAATCCCTTGGAATATATGAAATCTCAATTCAAGTTTGCAAAACTAACCAAAAATATAAACAGTTCGTAAAATCGGAATTTGTGGAGGTGCTTTTATGGAATTAAAGAGAATTCATCAAGACTTCTCAGTCTGCCAAGTAGAAGATTATTCACTTGTGAATTTTGAGTCTCAATATTGCTTTATTGGAAAGACTGACGAAGAGAAATCACTTGTATGCGCTACAGGCGAAGCTCCAGCCAATGCTGTTCGGTGCGATTGTGGACTGACAACTTCAGTATTTTGAAAACAGGTATAATGTTATCGTCTGGGATGCGTCGGCACACATTCTTTTTTGTCCGGAAGCGTGGTTATACATTGCACATAGACGCACCTGAGGGAGGGACGAAAATGGAAACTGAAAAAGTATATGCTATGCCATTTGCAAAAATATATCCTATACTGGTGGCAAAGGCAGTCGGCAAGGGGCGGACGCAGGCAGAAGTAGATGAAATTATTGGGTGGCTGACGGGTTACAGCGCCCGCGGCGTAAAGCAGGAGGGTATCGAAGAGCCGCTGATGAATGAGATCTGCTATTTGGAAAGGTGGTGGATGAGCTGGCTAAGGGCAAAGCGATGGAGAAGATCAAGCGGACGAACAAATGAGGAAAAGCAGCCTATTACACACCGACAGAGAATGTGGTATAATCCTTAAAAAAACACTGTATGGAAAGGACAAACATGATGAACGCTCTGGATATTATGAAACACCCTGCCGCCTATGTCAGTGGCTATGAAAACACCCCCACGGAGGAACAGTACCGTGCAAAGCAACTGTGTTGGGAGTACAACCGCACCGCTCCCAACGAACAGGAAAAGCGGCGCAGTATCCTGCAGACCCTGCTGGGCACCTGCTCTCCCATGACCGGCATTGAGCCGGATTTCCACTGTGACTATGGCTTCAACATCCATACCCACGGCTTGGCGGTCATCAATTATAACTGTGTCATTCTGGATACCTCTCCGGTAAACATCGGAGCAGGTGCCTTTATTGCCCCCGGCGTATGCCTTGCCTGCTCCGGTCATGCCATCGATCCGGAGCAGCGCAGCCACGGCATTGGCACCTCGTCACCCATTACGCTGGAGGAAAACGTCTGGATCGGCGCAAATTCCACTGTCTGTGGCGGCGTTACCATCGGGGCAGGCTCGGTTATCGGGGCGGGAAGCGTCGTCACTCATGACATTCCCGCCGGTGTCATCGCTGCAGGGGTGCCCTGCAAGGTGATCCGCCCCATTACCGAAAAAGATAAGTTCAAGCCGGAGGATATTCTGTTCTGAGAAATCCAGATCGAAAACTCTGAAAAAAGCACTCCGGGGACATTTTTGTTTTTCGCCATGTTTTTCTGCGGGGAGAAGGCATGGTATACTGAGAGCGACAACTCGGAAGTTGGAGGATACACGCATGAAAATTGTAATCATTAATGGAAGTGCCAGAAAAGGAAATACGCTGGCAGCAATCAATGCATTTATAAAAGGAGCGTCAGAAAAGAATAAAATTGAAATCATTGAACCCGACAAACTCAACATTGCACCATGCAAGGGATGTGGTGTCTGTCAATGCTCTAAGGGATGCGTCGATAAGGATGATACAAATTCTACAATTGATAAAATTGCTGCCGCAGATATGATTCTTTTTGCTACACCAGTTTATTGGTGGGGAATGTCAGCACAATTGAAACTTATCATTGATAAGTGCTACTGCCGTGGATTGCAGTTAAAAAACAAAAAAGTTGGCACAATTGTTGTAGGTGGTTCTCCCGTAGGCAGTATCCAGTATGAGCTGATTGATAAGCAGTTTGACTGTATGGCAAAATATCTTTCATGGGATATGCTTTTCAAAAAATCATATTACGCAACAGCCAGAGATGAACTTGAAAAAAA
>FONU01000024.1 GCA_900112995.1 [Lactobacillus] rogosae
ACAGATGTAAACACAGTAAACCAGCTATTGACATATTCAAAGCAGGCAGAGGCAGGAATACACCAAAAAGCAATACAGATGTTGCTTGGAGCAGGAAATAATAAAAAACAGGACAGTTTAAGTATTTCTGATGCTGCACGAGGCTTTTCAAAGCAATCCATAGCTGCACTGATAGATAAAAATGCGAATATTTCTAACAGTGAATTAGCTTATTATTTTGCAAACTATAATAATTCAAGTGCTATTTTGGATGCAATCAATTTTGGGGAGAATGTTTCCTGTGGATATAATTCTGATTTTAAGGAGTACGGGGTTATTTCCTTTGACCTTAATGGGAGCAGACAGGTAGTACCTAATTATGCAGTACCGAAAATGAATACAAGCACCATGTCAGGCATTTGTGCTGCGAATAATTCTCTGGTACTAAGTAATAAAAGTTATTATGCATGGACAACATCAAGTGGCGGTAAATATACATGGACGGTCAATAATGGAAGAATAGGCTGGGCAGCCTCGGAATCGTTGCTTGCAGAGAATACAAATCAAAAAGGAACAAATTATAAGTGGGAAATGTGTAAGGCAGGCAATATCCTGTCTGATCTGGCACAGGGAAAGAGTGTGTGGGGGTATCTCTACAGCAATGAGGAGGTATTGTCCGTCTGTGAGAAAGTCGGGATTTCTCCGGGATTCTTTTCTATAGATGCGGGAGCAGGAAAACACACTTATTTATTGCAGGAATCAGGAAAGACCATAAATGTTGACGCAAAGATAAAACAGTTAAATGATATAAACTGGATAGAAATCGGATATAAAGAAGGAGATACGTTTTTCGTTTATGGTAAAGAGTATGCTATTGACAGCAGTGGGCATATCAATGTTTCGGCAGAAGATGAATTTACATCAACGGAAATTAAATATCCAAGTCGTTCAATATAATAAAAATTATTTTAAGTTTCAATAACAGGGAGGTAGGATTATGGCAATTACAGGTATCAATAACAGCAGTTGCACATCGTATTATGCATCAGGGTACAAGAACACGGTTAAAAAGGCAGCTTGTGATATTCAAAAAACAAAGGAAAATTCACTGGTGGGCAAAACAGAAGAGAGTCAGGAAGATTATGTAAAAAAATTGCAGGAAAAAAATCCTCAAATAGATATTGTGGCAGGAAGTTCGGATAAAAATGTAAAAACAGCTAATCGTACAGGAAAAACGGATGTGAGGATTGCTCCTGAGATTTTAAATAGGATGATGAGTAATCCAAAGGTTGCCACAAAATATGAAAATATGTTGTCAAAAATTCCAGCATTAGATAGATGGGCTGACTCAATGATTAAATCAATGACTGGTAGTGAAGTTAAGTATCGTCAGATATGGATAGATAAGGATGGTAATATGGGCTCCATGGTTATTACAGGACCAAGCGAAGAACAAAAAAGGGCTTATGAAGATAGAAAAATCGAGAAAAAGAAAGAAAATGAACAAAAACTTGTGGAACGGAGAGCTGAAAGAAAAGAGCAGATGAAGAAAATTCAGGAAGATAGACGCACAATATTTGCAATTGGTACGGATATGAAAAGCATTACAGAGAATGTTGTAGCACAGGCAGTAGGTATAGCTCCATCTATCGGAGGAAGTTGTGATGTTAAGGCATAAAAGGATTCGGTAAAAGGGAAATATCAAATTGGTGCATTGGTTGGAACTGCTTGTTTCCTATTATGGCATATCCAAGCTAACGATAGCAAAAATGGCTGGTGTTGAGGAAAATGATATTGACAGGCTTTTAGTCAATCCACCAGAAAAAGTTGAAATCGAAGTAAAGTATAAAATTGATGTGACGGTTATGGAGGGAGTATCCCAAACAATATTAAAAAAGGTAATCTTAGTGCTGTTGAAAATAAGCCGGATGATCAAGAGTAAATGTACGTTCAGATTTTCTGGGTGCTCTTGACATACCGGCTTATTTTTGCTATTAAATAAACAACGGCTTAACAACAGAAAACTGCTGTTAAGCCGCATCAATTATCATAGAAGATCTGAATTTACAGAAAAAATTTCACACCGTCGAAAAATCACCATAGTTCTAATGAATCTTCTGCATCTACCCACATCTGCATATTCCCGTCCAAATATAATCGTACATATTCAAGTGGTTCATCAATAGCAAGTGCGTTTAATGCACAGTCTGATCCGGGTGTAGTTTTTAAATTCTTTTCAGCTTCCCAGCAATCAATGCGGAGCATATAGCCAGCAGAGGTGTAAACATCAATACTATTGCGCTGTGGATTGTATTCTGCAAATATTGTTCTCATCGTATCTTATCTCTCCTTATCATTCAATCAATTATCAGTTACAAAAATCAGAAGCATTTCAATCAGTTCACCATGTCACTTTTATTTTGTGTTATACTGTTTTATAGATTTTTCTTGCCCTTGTATTTGCCCTTATCAGAGTTCGTAAACACTGATGGGACGATATAACACAAGGGAAACAATAAGGAAAAGCTCACCTGCGATAAATCCAGTGTTTTCAAGGGCTTGTGGAGAATTTAATAACAAAATATAACAGTTATTATAAAATGTACCCTATAGATTAGACAGTTTGAGTTTTAAAAAACCTTACCATTGGACAGTAAGTTTTAATGAAAACCCTTAAATCTAGACAATGAGTTTACAGGGAACCCTTAAATTCGGACATGGTTTTGATGAACCCCTTTATTTTGGACAAAATCGCTTTTTGACTCCGATTCAGATTGATATTACAATAAAAATGAATTGGAGGAAATTATGGCAAACAAAAAGTTTACAGAACAGGAAATGCTCACACTGAGAAATAGTAAATATGTATTGGATGTATCACCGAGCATTGTACATTTCTCGGCAGAATTTAAAAAACTATTTTGGGAGGAACTGTCAAAGGGCAGGCTTCCACGTGAGATTGTTTCGACTCTTGGGATAGATCCAAATATCCTGGGGGATTCCAGAATAAATGGTCTGAAAACCATGATTGGAAATGAAGTAAAAAAGGGAAATGGTTTTCGTGATCTTAACACCTATGCACAGGGCTGCAACGGATATCTTTCGGCTGAAAATCGGATAAAATATTTAGAAATGCAACTGGCATATAAAGATCAGGAGATTGAGTTTCTAAAAAAAATTGTATCTTTAAATCCGGAGGCTCCGGAATAATAAAAATACCAGCACATGCAAAGTATCAAATTATTTATGATACCGTGCAAAAAAACAATAATCTATTGAATGTAGCTGCCATGTGCGAAATTGCAGGAGTATCCCGTTCGGGATATTACCATTATCTCTCAACAGAAGACCAGCGAATGGAAAGGGAGGAACGGGACAGACAGGATTTTCTTTTGATTCTGAAAGCATACCAGTACCGAGGATATCATAAAGGTGCCCGTAGCATATATATGAGGCTGTTACACATGGAACCGCCGATAGTGATGAATATCAAAAAAATCCGGCGGCTGATGAAGAAGTACAACTTACAGTGCCCTATCCGCAAGGCAAATCCCTATCGGAGAATGGCAAAAGCAATGGCAACTGCATATACCGCACCCAATATAGTAAACCGTGAATTCGAGGAACACGGACCAAGAAAAATTCTGTTAACGGATATCACGTATATTATAAATGGAAAAGCACCCCGGTGCTATATGTCAACAATTATAGATGCCTGTACCAAGGAACTTCTGTCATGGGTTCTCAGCGAATCACTAGAAATTGATTTTGTATTAGAAACAGTAAAGCAGTTAATAGAAAAACATGGAACTGATTTAAGCACAGAAACATTAATACATAGCGATCAGGGTTCTCACTATACCAGCATTAAATTTATCCAATTGTTAAAGGATAACGAACTGAGACAGTCTATGTCACGTAGAGCAAACTGTTGGGACAATGCTCCTCAGGAATCATTCTTTGGTCATATGAAAGATGAATTAGATCTATCAGAGTGCTACGGCTATGAGGAGATATTAAACGCAGTTAGGGATTGGACAGAATATTATAATACAGAACGTTATCAATGGGACTTAGCAAGGTTGTCACCTGTTGAATATTATCAATATCTGACAACAGGAATTTATCCACTGATAATCCCTAAAGCAAAAGGTAAAAACAATCAATCAGAGGCATCACTTTGATGCCTCTACACAACAAACAAATATAAAATAGAAATCTGAAAAGGAAAAGTCATAGTGTCCTTGACAAAGGGTACACTTTATTAAATCTCTTAAAACAGGTGAAATCTCAATTCAAGTTTGTCGGAGAAACACTAATACCACACAAAACTTAATATCAACACAGCGTCAGAGCGTATGGGAAAACCTGTACGCTCTCTTTTTTTATCAAAAATTGAGGAAAATCACATGGAAGAAACAAATGTAACAATGACAACAGAGAAAACGCAGGGAGAGCCAGCTGCAAAAGAAAATGAGACAAAGGCGGAGAAGTTTATCCGTATTGGCGAGTACCGCATGAATAAGGCGGTGGATGCCATTGGCAGACTGGAAAATCTTGCGAATCGCAGTTTCTATGAATACACACAGGAACAGGTAGACGCTATGTTTCAGGCATTAGAGGTGAGGGGTGTGGAAGTTAAGGTAAGGTTTATGCCTAAGAAAGCGGCTGAGAGTAACACTTTCAGCTTTGGCATAACGGAATAGGAATGTAACGTGAAGTAAAGGAAAGGTAGTCATGTAGTGTATGTGGCTGCCTTTTTGTCGTATCTATGACAGGAAGGAGAACTGCGTGCGTGAGAAAATATGATTTTATATCGGCTCTGGAAAAAGAGACAGCAGCCGAGGTTGTCAAAAATCGTGAGGAATGGATGAAATACCTTATCACAGCGGTGAGCTTCCTCATAACTGACTTCTCCCGGAGCAAAAGCCTGTATCAGATGATAGGCTTTGTTAGGACTGTTCTCCCTGCAATGGTCAAGGGTGTACTTAAAGTCAATCGCTGCTGTTTCCGGTACTGTTTACCCGCTTTGCAATCTGATTCAGACTTGAGCTGATTCGTCCAAGCTCTGTATTATAATTTCGCAGATAACTGTAATCGACATCATACACATATCCATATAAAACCAGTTTGCGTAAGAAAGCTGACATGCTTTTCATGCCGGATGCTTTGAACTTGGTATTGAGAATGTATTGCTCATCATTACTGAGATAAAATAAAATTGCACCGGATTGGTGCGGTTTCTGTTTGCCATTGAGTCACGTCCTTTCTAAATTTGGGTACAAAAAAACTGCTGTAAAATATTCGATTTTTACAACAGTCTGTTTCATGTTTTATTTAATTTGGGGTGTAATTACCCATAGCAAGTTGTAGCAAAAACGGCAGGAAAGGTCAATGCATTTCGACGGTAAAATGAAGAATAACCGAAGAAAAATCGAGAGAGGGTTAGGGATACTTCACTATGGAAATTCAACTACATAGGCGATAGGAAAGTGTGGTGGATGTTTTTTTGAATGATAAGAACAGGATACAGTATAATGACCAGTGCAAGAAGTGTGTGTATGAATGTAAGCAGAGTTTCCGGTGCAGGATTGTGTGGTGTGGGAAGTATTACTCTAAGCGGAGAAAAAGGTAGTGTTTGATTTATTTGATATTTCTGAAAGGGGTTGAGATAAAATATTGGTTTAATAGTTTAATTCGTTTTAAGAAAAAATGAGGAATCTTTTAATCATTTTAAGTGCATAACTCGTTATTATATATATAGATATTCAATGGAAAGGAGTCTGATGCGTGTTGAGTGATGACGAATTAGTGGAACAGATTCTACTTGGAAATGAAAATGCAGCAGAAGAATTGATAAAACGCTATTATACATCTATTTTACGTTACTGTAGGTGGCATTGCTCTAATCTGGAAAAAGCAGAAGACCTGACTCAGGAAACATTTTTGAAGTTGTTTAAGAATTTATCCGGATATAAAGGGAAAAAGAAATTTAAGGCTTATCTATACACGATTGCAAATCATTTATGTATTGATGAAAGTAGGAATGTTGAGTTTTATCCATTAGAAGATGAAGAAAATATAGTGCATGAGTATAACGACATAGTTCGGCTAGAGGATAGGGCAGAGATAAGCTATTTTTTGAATTTTTTATCATCAGAACAAAGGGAAGCAGTCATTCTACGCTTTGGAGAACAACTTAGTTTTGGAGAGATTGCAAAAGTGATGGGATGCAATATGCGAACAGCACAAAGCAGGGTTCGTAATGCTTTAAAAATTATGAGAAAGGAGCAGGAAAATGAAAGATAAAAATTTAAAGGTCTATTTACAGCAATCTTTAGGAGAGGAAGTACAGCCTAAAAGATTAGAGGAAACGATTAAGCTTTGCACTGAAATTGTACGAGAACAGGAAGTGACTAGGGCAGAACCGAGGACAGGTTTCTTTCACTATCTTTCAGATGTATTTCGCTTTGAAGGTATTCCAATATTTGGTTTGCAGGCAGTAACGTTATTTATAGTTTGTTTAACAATTGCCAGCATTGCAGACGTGCCAAAGAATATACCAATTTTTATGCCGCTGTTTGTATTGGCTATCATACCAGCAATTTTTAAAAGCCAGTATTATGGAATGAGCGAGATTGAAGCGGTAACAAGAGCTTCTGGTGCCCAAATCACGTTAGCAAAGCTGGTTTTGGCTGGGGCAGCTAATTTGGTGTGTATAACAATTCTTTTGTGTATGGAAGTTTATTTGCAAAATTCTTATAAAGAGATTGGACAGATGGTTCTATACTGCCTGGTTCCGTACTTAGTGTGTATGGTTGCGTTGCTACGTTTGATCCGTTTGCAAAAGAAACAGAGTTTACAGATATGTGCGATTGTAATGCTGGGTTCCTGCATTTGTTGGGGGATGTCAGCAAGAATATTGCCATGGTTATATGAAACATCAGCAGTGGGGGTGTGGATTGTTACATTTTTGATTTTTGCTATGTTCTTTATAAATGAAATCCATTATATTGCAGAGATGAGAAAGGAAGGAAAAATGTATGGAATTGTCGCTTGATCGTTTAACAAAACAGTATGGCAGGAAAATAGCGGTAGATTGTATTAGTGCAACCTTAAAGCCGGGAGTATATGGTCTTTTGGGGGCTAACGGTGCAGGTAAAACAACATTGATGCGTATGCTATGTGCTGTTTTGGAGTCAACCTCAGGGGAGGTATTGCTGGATGGAAAAGAAGTAACTTCGATGGGGGCAGATTACCGGAATGTGTTGGGTTATTTACCACAGGATTTTGGATATTATCCAAATTATACTGCGGTGGAGTTCTTAATGTATATTGCAGCACTGAAAGGAATACCGAAGAATGTTGCAAAAAAACGTGTGACTGAATTGTTGGAAGTGGTTGATTTAAGCTATGTGGCAAACAAAAAAGTAAAAACTTTTTCTGGTGGTATGAAACAAAGAGTAGGAATTGCACAGGCGTTACTTAATAACCCGAAAATTTTGATTTTGGATGAGCCGACTGCAGGACTTGATCCGAAAGAGCGTGTCCGTTTTCGTAATCTGCTCTCAGAGTATGCAGGCGATAAAATTGTAATTCTTTCCACACATATTGTATCGGATATAGAAGCAATAGCAGATGAAGTGCTATTGATGAAAAAAGGAAAATTTGTATTGCAGGGTACGGTTCCTGAGTTGATTCACAAGGCAAATGGTAAGGTTTGGGAGCTTTCTGTTTCTCCACAAGAAGCTAGACAATGGCAGACAAAAACAACGGTTGCTAATTTACGGCACGAAGGAAAAGAAATTATATTGCGTATTATTTCAGACAATATGCCTAGTGAGCGAGCGGTTCCTTGTGAAGCTACATTGGAAGATCTTTATTTATTTTATTTTCCCACAGAGGAAGGAGTGAAATAGAATGGAACTATTTTGGTTAGAGCATAAAAAGTTATGGCGAAAGAAAATTGTTAAAATATGTGTGTTGTTGTGTTTTGTTTATTATGTAATTTTTGGAAGCATACTTTCGTTTCAATGGTTCGGTTTTGGCAGTTCAGATGACTATACAAGTGCTTTTGGCAATAATTTTGATGGATATACAGTAATAAAGGATAGTCAGGGATATGCACTTTCATTTGGTGGAGAATTGACTGATGAAACCTTGCAGCAAATAGTAAGTGATTATCAGCAAATGGAAGCTGACGGTATGGAGGAAGAACTGGAAAAGACAGACTGGCAGATAGTTAATAGTTGGCTCGGAACATTGTATCCGGAGCTTCGAGATACCAGTAATTATAAAACGATGATAAGCTATGTTGATCCGGATAAGTTAACAGGCTTCTATGAAAGAAGACAGCAGGTGCTTGATGAGTTTTTGGAGGTCAGTGGTCAGGTAGGAGCTGAAAAAGAGTTTTTACATCAGATAGAGAGAAAGGTAGAAAAACCATTTCGTTATGAGTGGGTAGAAGGCTGGTCAACGCTTCTTGGTAGTATGGTTGCGGATCTGGGAGTTGTGATGGCTTTGTTTCTCGGTATTGTTTTATCCTCTTTATTTGCGGGCGAATGGCATGATAATACAAGCACACTAGTATTGACGACTCGAAATGGCTGGGGGAAAATCGCTCTTGCCAAAATTCTTACTGGTTTAGCTTTTACAGTGGAGTTATTTGCATTACTT
Source organism: [Lactobacillus] rogosae (assembly GCA_900112995.1). Classification (GTDB taxonomy): domain Bacteria; phylum Bacillota; class Clostridia; order Lachnospirales; family Lachnospiraceae; genus Lachnospira; species Lachnospira rogosae. The sequence goes on from FONU01000024.1 coordinate 8,656, forward strand.
GCTGTTTCAAATGTTATATCACAGTTGTTTTTTATGGGAACTGCCGGATGGGATATGCCGATTCAGAATATCAAGCTGATTGCTGTTGCACCTATGAATATGCTGCAGGCAGAAATTTATGAATATGCCTTTGTACTGCTTGGAGCAATAGGTTTTGCCGGAATTGTTATGTTTATATCAGCGGCTGTAAAAAATAATGTACTTACCTTATTGCTTAGTCTGACTGTTGTATATGGACCAATGATGATTGCAGAATATCTTCCTTATGAAATGCAAAAAGCATTGGATTTAATACCATTGGTAGGAAGTTCAACAGATATTTTCAGAACTAATACTTTTAGTATTTTTGGGAAGCTTATCTGGTCACCATATCTACTTATTACAATTCCTGTCTTGATTGGTATTCTATGTATGCCATTCGCTATAAAGAGCTGGTCAAGAAGGATGAAGGCATAAATAACAATATGGCAAAGAAAAGAGATAAAAAAAATAAGTTGCGAGGGAAATGGTTGAGAGGAATTATCATAGTTTACTTGTTTTTGATACTATGTAATCTATTTCACGAATTTCCTTCAAGATTAGGGAATTTACATAGTATTCCGGTTTCGGAGGAGTGGTATTTAATTGTAGTAAACCGTTGGAATGAAATACCGGAAGATTATAGAGTGGAATTAACAGAATTATTGAATGGTCAAAAGGTGGATAGTATGATATATCCGTATTTACAAGAAATGTTTGATGCAGCAAGGAAAGATGGAATATATCCGGTTGTTCGGGAAGGCTATCGAACTTATGAAGAACAGCAGAAAATATTAGATGATAAGATAAAGGCTTATATAAATGAAGGATATTCACAGTCAAGAGCAGAAAGAACTGCTAAGGAATGGGTAGCTTTGCCCGGAACAAGTGAACACCAATTAGGCATTGCAGTCGATATTAATGCTGATAAATCAAAGAGCTCAAATGATGAGGTATATACGTGGCTTGCCGCAAATGCACATAATTATGGTTTCATATTACGGTACCCACAAGGGAAACAGGAGATTACAGGGACAAGCTATGAGCCATGGCATTATCGATATGTAGGAGTAGATGTGGCACGAGAAATTTATGAAAGAGGAATATGTCTTGAAGAATATTTTGAGCAATAGATTGGGGAGTGAGGATTATAGCTAAGTTACTGTTGCTTTCACTTGAGGAAGATGAAGAAGTAGTATTAAATGCAGTTATGTCTGCATTGAGAAGTTTTGAAAATAAAACACAGTTAAAAGAAGAAATAGCGTGTGAAAAATTAGCCTTTGCAGGAATGGAAATAGATGCATCAAAACGGTTAGTATATCGTGGTGAGAAAGAAGTAAATATTACGTTTACAGAATTTGAAATATTGCATTTATTAGCAAGGAATCCAGGCAGAGTGTTCAGCAAGGAGCAGATTTATGATATTGTCTGGAAGGAATCCTATTCCGGCGATTACAACATCATCATAAGCCATAACCGGAATATTCGGGAGAAGATAGAGGATAATCCAAGTAAGCCAATCTACATACATGTGGAGACGTGCGTTTTATTGTCCCGAAAGGCTCCAGATGCCGAAATTAAGGTAAGATTGGATATGTCGGAATTAGACATAACAAGTGCAGAAAGCAAGGCAAAAGTGCCACAAGCAGGTTTTTTTTATACAACAAAAGCTGGCATAACCGCCAGCTTTGTTACTGTTCAGAATCATCCAGATTATCTATTGCATATTCACAGCATTGAACGACTAATTGATTAAGTGAAATATTTTTATCAGAAGCCAATTTGTTTAGCTGTTCTAAAAGCTCAACAGGCAATCTAAATGTTCTGTTTTCGTATTCTTGTTTTTTAATCTTAAATTTCATATAAATCACCCAGACAAAAGGACAACCAGATTTATGAAAAAAATTATTTTCGGTGTTGTTTGTAGCAGCACAGCAACCAGAACAACCTGCTGCCACAGAACCAGAAAAACCCGCACAGGCAAATAATTGTCATTAAATATTTATCATTTGAATATATCAGATAAAAGAAAGCTGGGGTAAATGCCAGCTTTTTTAATGCCCGAAATTCCATAATACATATGCGTTGTCTGGCATATTAGATAAGAACAAATTAAAAAGGATATTGGAGGTGGATTGGATGAAATACAAGTAAATTATGCTTATTTTGTTAAAAGAACGGATAGATTTTTTCATATATTTTGAAAGCTCTTTTAAAATGTGTTTTGGCTTGTGAAAGATTGGCGGTCATCAGATAAATGGTTCCAAGGGTTTCCAGAATTTTGGCATAATCCAGATAGTCATCGGAATGGTATTCCTTGATGATGCCAGATGCTTTGAATTTGGTAGTGAGAATGTACTGCTCATCATCACTGAGATAAAATTGCACCGGATTGGTACGGTTTCGGTTTGCCATTGTGCCACGTTCTTTCTAAATTTGGGTACAAAAAAACTGCTGTAAAATGTTCGATTTTTACAACAGTCTGTTTCGTGTTTTATTCAATTTTGGGTGTAACTACCCATAGCAAATTATACAAAGACGATAGCAAAGGTTAAGGTATTCCAACGGAAAACCGAAGAAAAATCTAAAGAGGGTTAGGGATACTTCCCTATGGAAATTATTTTTCATTAGTTAAAGGTTTTTAACTTTTCCGATTTTAAAATACATGAAGACTTGCATTTAGTAGCGGCAAAGGAAGCTACTATGACAGATGAAGGAAATATTGAATATTGGTATTGTAATGCTTGTGACAGATATTACATCAGGCAGGATGGGCTTGTTGAAATTGAAAAATCACAGACTGTTATTGCAAAGCTTAAAGATACAACACCACCGGCAGATGTAACACCACCGGCAGATGTAACGCCACCGGCAGATGTAACACCACAGGAAGATATAACACCACCGGCTGATACAACATCACCAGCCGATATAACACCTGCGACCGATACGGATAAAGAAGCTAAGGCAGAAGCAGTAAAAGAACAGACTCCTGGTACGGGAGATGACAAACGTACATTAGCATGGCTTCTTATGTTTGTAATAGGAGGAGCAGGAGTAATAGTATTTGGTAAGAAAAATAAGTTTACAGATAAAATTTAAAATGGAGTAAAATAATAAATTGCTGGAATTCTGGTTCATTTATAGAATCTGAGTTCCAGCTTTTTGTATAAGACAAAAATTTTGTGTTATAATGTTTTACAGGATTTTTGATGGAATATTTATTTACGAGGAGGAAGCAAAGGGTGGATGAATTGAAGTGCAATAATTGTAAATATAAAACTAATGTATCCAATACAGAGGAAACAGGAACTGCAATATGTTCATATCCGCAAGGCGAATGGTTTGTTGTAAATGTTGAAGATAGCTGCCATTATATTCCTGAAAAAAAGGAGCTTACCTGTGGAGATTGTTCAAGACTGAATGAAGATACCGGCTGCTTTGCCTGCCAGGAAACGGATAGTGCAATGTATAATGGACATTTGTGTATTGGATTTATAGATAAAAGGGAAGAGGAATTCAACAGCATACTTATGTTTTGGAAGGTACAAGGTTTATATGACCGGGAAAAAATAAATAAATTACTAGATGATTTCGAACAGTCATATGACAGGCTTTTTAATCAGGAGTAATTAATTCTTTGCATGTAATTTCTTATACTGCGAAGGATTTACTCCGGCTATTTCTTTAAAAACGCGGTTGAAGTGTGTGAGGTTGGAAAATCCGGTCAGCGTTGCAACCTCGGTGACATTTTTATCAGTTTCCTTGAATAAACGTTCTGCGTTCATTATGCGTGTGCGTTTTATATAGTCAACAACAGTACGGTTAGTATTTTTCTTAAATTCACGACAAAGATAGTAAGTACTTATATGAAACATATCTGCAAGAACATCAAGTGATATGTCGTGTTCATAGTTGTTGTTGATATAGTTAATAATATGCGTTGTTCTGTTATGTCTTTCAATACCAATGGTGCTCTCTTTCATTCCAAGAACTGTAATAATTATAAGATTCACAAGTGCTTCCATCTGTTCCTGCTTGTATGCTGAGGCAGAGTTCTGGGCTTCAAGAAAATAGTACATAAGCCTTCTTAACTTTTTTAATGATTCAGTATCAGACTTGTATACACAGTATGAGTCTGCAAGCTTCTGCCTCAGGGCATCTGATGAAATTATGTCCGGTCTGAAATAAAGTACAATCCTTGAAAATGTGCATCCTTGTTCACTGTAGGAACGATGCATAGTCTGAGGTGGGAATATAATACAATCACCAGCCTCGGTTTTATACAATTTATCGTCTATATAGTGATATCTTTCACCATTATCTAAAAAATACAATTCATAATAATCGTGATAGTGCGAACGTGTCATATTATCGTTGACGCTGGCAGTATGTGCTGCAGCTATGGATTCACCAAGTGACATAAGGTTCTGTGCTACATCTATCATAATAATCCTCCATTCTTGTGCTGCTTCTTTGCGCATCTCAAGTTTGTGCGAAGCAATATTTATATATTTCACAACTGTATAGTTATATTTAATATATTATAAGTAGTATACAACGAAAAATTTGAAAGTGCAAGAAATGTAAAAAAACCAATTTATCCTGTCAATATCTGTATAGTTTTAATTATTGAATAGTTGTATAAATTAATTATAAACAAAACATAAACAAGAGATTATCAGATTACTGAAAGGAGATAAAAAATAATATGAGAATATGTTATAAGGCAGGAAATGTAACCTATAACACTAACTATTATTCTGTTATTACAGATTCAGTAGAAATAAGAATATGGTTTCTCACAGATGAAATAATCAGAATAAGAGCCGGCTTTGATGGAGACTGGGATGAAGCTTCATATAGTCTTGCTATGACAGCATGGGACTCAAGAACAGATGAGTTTTTAAAGGGCTATAGAAAAAGAGTTGAAGTGGCATACTCAGAGCTTGTGGATGGAACTGACAAGGCAGTTATTTGCGGAAGTAAGCTTCGTATAGAAATTGAAAAGAATCCATTCCGTATATGTGTATATGATAAAGATGGAACATTATTACACGCAGATATTACAGATCTTGCATATAGAGAGGATTCAAATAAAAGGCGGATACATACAAGCCAGATAGAGTCAGATGATTACTTTTATGGCTTTGGCGAGAAAGGGGGAGATATTAATAAGGCTGAAAAGTATATGAATATGGCTCCTGGTGATGCAATGGGCTACAATCCTAAGGAAACAGATTCATTGTATAAGCATATCCCATTTTATATAAAGCTTTCAGGCTTAACCCACAAGGCAGTTGGATATTTCTATCATACAACAGCAGAATGTGACTTTAATATGGGACGTGAAAAGAGAAATTACTGGCATCGTTACTCAAGCTTCAGATCAGATGCCGGAGATATAGATCTCTTTCTTATAGCAGGACCTTCAATAGGAGAGGTAATAAGCAGATATACAGATCTTACAGGCAAGTCAATACTTCTTCCAAAGGCAGCACTTGGATATCTTGGTTCTTCAATGTATTATCCAGAGCTTCCTAAGGATTGTGATGATGCGATACTTGAATTTATAGATACTACCAGAGAAGAAGGAATTCCTGTAGACGGCTTCCAGCTTTCATCAGGATATTGTGCAGTAGAGACAGAGCAGGGAATTAAAAGATGCAGCTTTACCTGGAATTATAAAAGATTCAAGAATCCAGAAGAATGGTTTGCAAAAATGAAGGAAAAGGGCATAGTTGTTTCGCCTAATGTTAAACCTGGAATGCTCCTGGTTCATCCGTATCTGGAGGATATGAAGAAAAAGGATATGTTTGTATATGACAGCATAAAGGATGAACCCGGTAAAGGTACATGGTGGGGTGGAACTGGAATATTTGTAGATTTCACCAAAGAGCAGACAAGAGAATACTGGAAAGAATACCTGAAAGAGGGACTTATAAAGTATGGCTGTGAATCAGTATGGAATGATAACTGTGAATATGATTCTATGGTTGATAAGGATGCAAGAGTGTATTTTGAAGGTAAAGGAAGTACTATTGGTGAGCTAAAGCCGGTAATGAGTAATATCATGTGCCAGCTCTCTAATGAGGCAGTAACGGAATATAATGAGAATATAAGACCATTTTCAGTATGCCGTTCGGGACACGCAGGTATACAAAGATATGCACAGGTGTGGGCAGGTGACAATCTTACATGCTGGGATGCATTAAAGTATAACATAGCAACTATACTTGGTATGGGACTTTCTGGCGTTGCAAATCACGGTTGTGATGTAGGTGGATTCTATGGAGAGTCACCAGAGCCTGAGCTTTTTGTAAGATGGGTGCAGAATGGTGTGTTCATGCCAAGATTTTCAATACATTCAGTAAATACTGATAATACAGTTACAGAGCCATGGATGTATAGTGGCATGAAGGATTATATTAGAACTGCAATTAAACTTAGATATTCTATGTCTCCTTATCTTTATTCGCTTGAATACAGGGCACATAAGACAGGGCTTCCTATTATGCAGCCAATGTTTATGGTATTCCAGAACGATAGTAATACATATAATGAAGGCGTGGATTTTATGTGGGGCGATTCATTACTTGTAGCAAATGTTGTAGAAAAGGGTGCAGAGATAAGAGAGGTATATTTACCTGATACAGGAGATAAAAATATACGTTTTTATGATTATTATACCAGAAACGAATATGAAGGCGGCCAGACTATAAAAGTACCTGTGGATATAAGTTCAATTCCAATGTTTATAAAGAGTGGAGCTATTATTCCGATGGCTGGTAATGAGCTTAACAATCTTATGAATGATAAGGTTGATTCACTTCATATAATAATGGCACCTGATATAGATTCTTCATTCACTATATATGATGATGATGGAAAAACTAATGATTATAAGAATGGCAGCTACTTAAAAACTGATATTAGTGTTAAAGCTGGTGCAAAGACATATATCGATTTTGAATATGAAGGCAGTTATGAGAACACAGCAGAAACAATGGAACTTGATGTGATACATAGGGAGAAAGCACCATTCTATGTACAGCTTGATGGAAAGGAAGTGCCACATTTCCTTCATAGAAGAAAATACGAGGAAAGTGACATTGGATGGTATTACAGCCAGACTAAGAAATCAGTGCAGGTAAAGTATCCTAATCCAAAGAAAAACCATCAGGTGCTTATATCATTTGAAGTCTTTGATATGATTGGAATGTAATAGCATCAGGCAAAAGCAGGCTGTTACGAAACAGGAGAAATAGTGTAATTCACAGCTTCAGGTTATTGTGCATAAGACCAGTAGCTGACATATAAAAAATGAGTGCACAGAAATGAGGTATAATATGTTGAAAAAAATGAAAAAATATATTGCTGTTTTGCTTACAGTTACACTTATATGTTCATTTGGGCTGACAGGCTGTGGAACAAATAGCGCATCAAACAGTAAGGAAGCTACCGCAGAAAATCCTATGGTATTAACGCTGGCACATGGTTTGTCAGAAAGTCATACAGTACATATAGCTATGCTGCAGTTCGCAGAAGAGGTTAAGCAGAAGACTAACGGAAGAATAATAATCAAGATATTCCCTAATGGACAGCTTGGTTCAGAGACAGAGAATCTTGAGCAGCTTCAGGCAGGTGTTATTGCTATGACAAAAGTATCAGCACCAGGTCTTGCAACATATAATGATGCTTATAATACATTTGGTCTTCCTTATATATTTAGTAATATTGATGAGTTTTATAAAATAATGGATTCTGATAAAATGCAGGATTTCTTCCTGTCATCAGAAGATGATGGATTCGTAACCTTAACATACTTTACATCAGGCTCCCGTTCATTCTACACAAAAGATAAGCCTATACGTAAGCCAGAGGATCTTAAAGGAATCAAGATACGTGTTCAGGATATGAAGTCACAGACGGATATGCTTACAGCACTTGGTGGAACACCGGTAGCAATGTCCTATGGTGACATATATACATCCCTTTCAACAGGTATTATAGATGGAACAGAGAACAATGAAACAGCGCTTACAACAGGTAAGCATGGTGAGATATGTAAGGTGTATTCGGTTGATGAGCATGCCATGATACCTGATGTTATGGTTATGAGCTCAAAGGTATGGAATAATATAGAGCCGGATGATCAGAAGATTATACTGCAGTGTGCAAAGGATGCTACACAGTCTCATAAGGTTATGTGGGATAAGGCAATAGATGAGGCAGTAGCACAGGCAAAGGATATGGGTGTTGAATTTATTTATGATGTAGATAAGGAAGCATTCAGAAGTGCAACAGCAGGTCTTGTTACCGAGTATAGAAATAAGTATACAGGTGTTGCAGCTTTACTTGACAGAATAGATGAGATAAGGAAAGGAGAGTAACTATGATTAATATACTTGTTAAAGTTAAAAATGTTATGAATAAGATATTATCAGCAGCGAGTGTTGTTCTGCTTGTGTTTATGACTTCGTTAGTATTATGGCAGGTGTTTACAAGATATGTGCTTGGCAAACCAGCAGCATTTACAGAAGAACTTGTTAAATACTCACTTATGTGGACAGCCTTTATAGGTGCTGCATATGCTTTCTTTACAAGAGACCATATGTCACTCACTATTATTAAAGATAAGCTCACAGGTAATAAACGAAAAATATTATTACTGGTTATAGATGTACTTATTCTTTTACTTGCAGTGTTCGTGTTTGTAATTGGTGGATTTAAGCTGGCAATGTCAGCAAGGGCAGAGTATTCAGCACTTCTTGGTATTCCAAGAACACTTGTATATGCGGTATCCCCTGTTTCAGGTATCTTTATAGTAGTTGCACAGATTATTAATATATATGAAGACTTAACCGGTGTTAAGGTAGAATAGGAGGTAAATATGAGTATTGCAGTAACTACAGTAATATTATTTGTTGTATTCGGTGTACTTCTGTTTTTAGGGGTTCCTATTTCAGTAAGTATTATTGCTTCGTCAATTGTAACTGCCATGTCAACGCTGTCATGGGATCAGATAACATTCATAACCATGCAGAAAATGAATTCGGGTGTTGAAAGCTTTTCGCTTTTAGCAGTTCCATTATTCATCCTTGCAGGTAATATTATGAATAATGGTGGTATAGCCAAGAGACTTATTAACTTTGCACAGATATTCGTAGGAAAGATTCCAGGAAACCTTGCACAGGCTAATATTCTTGCAAATATGCTCTTTGGTGCATTATCTGGTTCATCAGTAGCAGCAGCTTCTGCAATAGGAGGATGTATGAGTCCTATTGAAAAAGAGCAGAAGTATGATCCTGCTTATGCGGCAGCAGCTAACATAGCCTCAGCACCAACAGGACTTCTTATTCCACCTACATCGGCATTCATTGTATATTCAACAGTTGCAGGTGGTGTATCTATATCGACATTGTTTATGGCAGGCTATGTACCTGGAATATTGATGGGTGTTGTATGTATGATAGTCGCCTTCATTGGTGCAAAGAAGTTAGGCATAAAGGCTGTTGGAAGAGATAAGTCAGTAAGTATTTTAAAGATATTTGTTGATGCTATCCCATCATTACTTCTTATAATAATTGTTATTGGTGGTATTGTATCAGGTATATTTACAGCAACAGAAGGTGCTGGTATTGCAGTTCTGTATTGCCTCATACTTTCTATCATATACAAGAGCATGAATTTTAAGACATTTGTAGAAATACTTAAGAAATCAGCTAAGGTGTCAGGAGTAATTCTTTTCCTTATATCAGCATCATCAGCTATGTCATTCGTTATGGCTTATTCTGGAATACCAGCAGCCATAAGTAACGGATTATTAAGTATTTCAACTAATAAGGTTGTAATATTCTTATTAATGAATATTATACTTCTGGTTGTTGGTATGTTTATGGATATTACACCAGCTATACTTATATTTACACCTATCTTCCTTCCTATCGCACAGAGCTTTGGAATGACAGATATCCAGTTTGGTGTAATGCTTATATTCAATATGTGTCTTGGTAATATTACACCACCTGTTGGTTCTGTATTATTCGTAGGCTGTGGTATTGAAAATGTATCAATCGAGAAAGTAACACCTAAGCTTATACCTTATTTTATTGGTTTAATTATATTACTTATGCTTATTACATTTATTCCAGAGCTGTCACTTGGAGTACCAAAGCTTATGGGATTGATTTAGTATAAAATAACAAGACTTTTTTCCTAATATTATATAAAACAGACATCCGGCCAGGTCGCTTGATAGGACCTGGTCGGATGTTTTGTTAGCTATCTTAGAATTCTGTTTTATTATTTATTTTGTGTTATAATAAGTTTTATATTTTTATATTTTTGGATTTTTAGATTTTTGTTGAAGCTTTGTCTGTTACAGGGTGCAGGAAAAGACAATTTTAAATGGGCATACAGACGGCTGACAACACAATAGAAATAAATAACGAATGTAAGAAAAGGAATTAACAGAATGTTATATATAATGAGATATGGGAAAACAGACTGGAATGTACAGCATAAGCTGCAGGGAAGAATAGATATACCAAATAATGAAAAATATATGAAAAATGTACAAAATACATATGTGAAACTATTCTTATATGCTACAATATAATAACAAGATGTGTTAATAACTATACAACAACTTTTAGTGGGTAAGAATGGAGAGAAGTATGAATATATCGTTTTTTTTACAACCAAAGTGCAAGGTAGCATATATTTACAATGATGACACAATAAGACAGGGATTACAGAAGATGAATTATTATGGCTATTCTGCAATTCCTGTTCTTGATGAGAATGAGCATTATGTTGGGACAATCACGGAAGGTGATTTCCTTTGGCATATATGCAGAATTAAACAGAATAACGCGATGGAAGTTGATATAAAGGAATTAGAAAAGCAGAGAGTTAACGAGCTTTATTTCAGACGTAATTATCCAAGTGTTAATGTGGATACATCGATGGAAGCATTGATTGAAAGAATATCTAATCAGAATTTTGTTCCAGTTGTAGACGACAGAGGTGTATTTATAGGAATTATAACAAGAAAAGATGTAATTACATATTTGTCTACCAAGAAGAAAGAGCAAGTGTTTCAGAAGATTTCTTAGATGTTAGGCTGAGTAGATTAATTAAGTAATGATATTTATGGTGGTATATAATATTCTATATTAGAATGTGATGATTTTTAATAGTAGTATTATTAAAATATTAATTTTAATAGTGTGTAATTATAATCTTATAGTGTGTAATTGCAACAAGGAAATGTCAACATTAACTATAATTGGGTTGACATTAACAAGCTGAGTAACTATACTTATGCGTATGCACGGGGGTTAAAGGATAAGGCTGCTTATTGATAGAATTATTCATTTTACCAGAGTTAGTATTAATTCAATTAGTGTGCAGGAACGGAGTAAAGTATGGGCGTTATGCAGAATGTTACAGAAAATATTAATGTTGGGAAATTATTAGATAATTGGGACGAAACACACGAATTAACCAAAGATGAGGCACTTGCAATTCTTAATTGTGATGATGTATGTCTTGACAAGCTTATTGAAACAGCGTATGCGTTAAGACTTAAATATAAAGGAAAGAAAGTAAGCATACAGCTTCTTACTAATGTCAGAAGTGGTAACTGTTCACAGAATTGTGCTTACTGTGCCCAGTCGTGTGAGTCCCAGGCTCAGATAGAGAAATATAAAAGAGTATCAGACGAGAAGTTGTATGGAGATAATGACCTTGTAGATAATAAACATCTTGCGAGACATTGTATTGGACTTAGCGGTATAAGCTTTACAGATGCTGAGATAGAAGATTTAGCCGGACGTATAAGAAAGATGAAGAAGAATGATACCCAGATATGCTGTTCTATTGGATTTCTTACAGAAAAGCAGGCTTTAATGCTTAAGGAAGCAGGACTTAACAGAATTAACCATAACCTTAACAGCAGCCGTAGATTTTATCCCAATATATGCACAACACATACATATGACCAGAGAATTAATAATATAAGAATGTTAAAAAGAATAGGTTTTGAGATGTGCTGTGGCGGTATTATCGGGATGGGCGAGAGCAGGGAAGATGTTGCAGATATGCTTATGGACGTAAAGGAAATCAATCCAGAGTCAGTGCCAATTAATTTTCTTCTTCCAATAAAGGGAACAAGGCTTGCAGACAGAGATATATCAGGACTTACATCACAGTATTGTCTTAAGGTGTTATGCCTTGCAAGATTATTAGTTCCTAAGTCAGACATAAGATGTGCGGCTGGACGTGAAGTATACTTTAAGGGAATTGAGCCAACATTATTTAAAGTTGTAGATTCAATATTTGCTTCTGGTTATTTAACAGCAGATGGACAGGGAATAGATGATACTATTAAGATGATAGAAAATGCAGGATTTACGGGTGAGATAGAGAGTAAAGACTGTTAATAGACTTATAGGACAAGATATGTTGATAGAACAGCCGCCAGCCTTTGAAATTAAATGGTTGACGGCTGTTTAATCTTTTTAATTAAATACATCATTGAAATAGGACATATTATTTTTGCCCATTAATTATTACTGTTTGTTAGTTCTATCAAGTGCAGTAATTGTCTTAGTGGCTGTGTTGAGTGCTTTCGTAATTGCACTGCTGGCTTCGCCCATACCTTTGGCAAGCTTCTGTACTTCTTCAGCAACTACAGCAAAGCCTTTTCCAGCATCACCGGCTCTTGCAGCTTCAATGGAAGCATTAAGTGCAAGTATATTCTGTCGTTTGCTGAATCCGTCTATTAATTTGACCTTGTCATTGGCTGTAGCAAGCTGGCTTGCGGCGGCACTAATTCCTGTTGTAAGTTCATTTAGAATAGTTGAGTTCTGGCGGGCAGTGTAGCTTGCACGGACAAACATATTGATAACATCGCCCAGCAGATTGGCAGAAGCGTCAATCTCCTCTTTAGTACGCACGTTTACTTTTTGCAGAGCCTTGATGTACTTATCTTCATTAATTCCAAGTTCACGTGCTGTTGCCCTGAACCTTTCTTCGTCTGGGTTCTCAGGAAGAACCTGTCCGCCGATAATACTTCCAAGAACAGTTCCATCATCAAGAGTAATAGGAATACCGAAATCAACTAATCCTGCATGACAAGGATAAACGCCATTACCATCACGGTCACACTGCTCACATCTCTTGCGGCCTTCAGTACTTCCTCTGGTAAGATCGATGCAGAATTCAGTGAAATTATAACATTCGCTTATGTACTTGCCGTCTGCACCTACAGCAACAGTTGCCAGCCCGGTACTCTTTGCCCAGTTAGACATAATCTCTTCAAATTTGACCATATCACAAAAATCCTGAATCCTCATAATTAAATCCTCCAATTAAGGTTTTTATATTTTTTATATTATACTATATTGTCGGTATATTTACATTATATATTAATCGCAAATTCAAAGAAAAATAAAAAAATTGCCATATGATTTATTGTCAAAAATATAGAATATTATAAGTTTATTTGATTATGAAATTAAACAAATTTAATTACTGGGGTATATATTTTAAACAATTAGCCATAATATTTACAGAATATAAGCTCATATTCCGAAATAGACCTATTTGGGTCAATCGTAACTATCATAAAATCTTTAGTAATAGCATAGCTAAGAGGTTAAGGTAAATGAACAATACCCGTTACGAAGATTTTTGCAATAGAATGAGAGTATATAGAAAAAGACTTGGCTATAATCAGGCAGATATCGGAAAAGAGCTGGGAATATCACAGAATGACTATTCTAAAAGAGAAAATGGACTGATAATGATTTCGTATGATAATTTAAAAAAATTGCAGGAAATTGGAATGGACATTGATGAGCTGGTTTCGGGAAAGAGAGACGATATTGATACTAAAGATTTGGACGAGCTTATAAGTGACTGTGAAAGTGAAGAACTTAAAGATATGACTATGCGTATGGTTGCTGAATGTATAAAATATTATCGTGTTAATGACACTAAGAATAAAGACAATGATACGCAGAATGATAGAATGTTTGATTTTATGTTGAAGCAGTGGGATGATTTTTCAATGCTTGAATATGTAAGGCACGAAACGCATTATTCACAGGAGGTTATGTCTGAAAAGCTGGGACTGACAAGAAAGAAGTACAGAAAATACGAAAAAGAGATTATGTATCCTGATGCAGATACTCTTGTTCAGATGTATAATTTGTACAAATGCAGACCATCAATGTATCTTAATATGTATGACAGAAGATATTACGTTATGCAGAACGTATGGATGGAGTTGGATGATAACCAGCGTGACAGAATATTAAGAATGGTCAAGGCGATAAAGAATATAATATAGAAAAAGGAGTACCTGTAAATGCAAGACACAAACAATGTTAAGCATTTGCGGGTACATTTTTTATGTAAAGGAGCTTCTAATAGAATTTCCTATTATATAAAAGGCACAATAAAATATCATACAAAATAATATTGTTGCAGCTTTACAGAGTATGATAAAATATATTGTGCATTGTACATTTATTTTATAATAAACAGATGATAATCAATGTGTGGTGGTTACAATTTCATTTGTTATAATGTAAATTTATGTGTAATAATAATCAGAGTAAGTAGAAAGAAAAAATATGAGAACAGTACAGCAATATTATGATGACAATAGAGATAAAATCCTTTTTGATGTAAGAGCATTAGAGGAGTATGAGAAAGAGACCATAGAAGCTTCCATACATTATTACTGGGAAGATATGATAAAAGTTCTTGAAGATAATAAGGAAGAATTTGAGGCAAAGTATTCAAAGGATACACCAATATATATTCTTTGCTACACTGGACAGAAAAGTGAAGAAATAGAAGATATACTTGATGAGATGGGCTATGAAGCTTACAGCCTTGATGGTGGATTTGTCGCATATCTAAGATGGAAGTTTAATAAATATCTTGAGCAGGATAAAGAAAGCGGCAATAATACTTCAGAAGAAAATGTTAAAGAGATTGAGCGGAGCATAGTAAAGAAGTTCCGCAAGCCAATATGGAGAAAGTTCACACAGGCTCTTAATGAATATGATCTTATTCAGGACGGCGATAAGATAGCTGTCTGCATATCAGGCGGTAAAGATTCAATGCTTATGGCGAAGCTTTTTCAGGAGTTGAAACGTCACGGAAAGAATAATTTTGAACTTGTATTCTTAGTTATGAATCCGGGTTATAACGACCTTAACTACAATGTAATACTTAACAATGCAAAGATATTAGATATTCCAATTACAGTATTTAAGACAGAGATATTTGATACTGTAGTAGATATTACAGAGTCGCCTTGTTATTTGTGTGCAAGAATGAGGAGAGGATATCTTTACAGCAAGGCAAAGGAACTTGGTTGTAATAAGATTGCTCTTGGACATCATTATGATGATGTGATAGAAACAATTCTTATGGGTATGCTTTATGGTGCACAGGTTCAGACAATGATGCCTAAGCTTCATAGTACGAATTTTGAGGGAATGGAGCTTATAAGACCTATGTATCTTATAAGAGAAGCTGATATTATTCACTGGAAAGAATATAATAATCTTGAGTTCATACAGTGTGCCTGTCGATTTACAGAGGGATGTGCTTCCTGTGGTGGTACAGGAAAAGGTTCTAAGAGGGCAGAGATTAAGCAGCTTATAAAAGATCTGACCAAGGTAAGTCCGTATATAGAAAAGAACATATTCAGAAGTGTAGAAAATGTTAATATTGATACGGTAATTGCTTACAAGAAGAAGGGGCAGCGACACAGCTTTTTAGATGAATATGATATAACAGATGATAAGTATGCTGGTAACGCAGAGGTTGATAATTCAGAGAATATATCTAAAGAATTGAATAAATCAGACATAAACTCAAGCGGACAGTTAAGTGAATATCACACTGATGAAACAATTGAATTAGGTAAAACAGGTAGTACTCAAATAATGCCATTGAACAAATCGGACATCAATAAAGATGATATAAGTGAGAACACTTTAGCCAAATATGAAAAGTTAAAGTCAATTATTAAGGATTGTGGTAAAATAGCAATCGCATTTTCTGGCGGGGTTGACTCGACATTTTTAACCAAAGCTGCAAAAGATGTATTAGGAGAAAATGCTGTTGCAGTTACGATAAGTTCAATTCTTGTTACAGATGATGAACTTAAAGAAGCTGATGATTTCTGCAAGGCTGAGAATATAGAACATCTTATATATAATGCAGATGTATTATCGATTCCGGGCTTTGAGAATAATCCACCAGACAGATGTTACATTTGTAAGAAAGCGATATTTACTAATGTGCAGAATCTTGTAGGTGAGAGAGGCATTAGTGTAATTGCAGAGGGAACAAATGTTGATGATGACGGTGATTACAGACCTGGTATTAGAGCCATAAAGGAACTAGGAGTAAGAAGTCCTTTAAAAGAGGCAGGTCTTACCAAGGCTGAAATCAGGGAATTATCTTGTATGTTAGGCTTAAAGACGTGGAATAAACCATCGTGTGCGTGCCTTGCTTCAAGATTTGCGTATGGTGAGGTTATTAATAAAGACAAGCTTGATATGATTTACAGTGCAGAATGTTATATAAGAAGTCTGGGATTTGAGCAGTTCAGGGTAAGATTACAGGATGGAATTGCAAGAATTGAATTAAGACCAGCAGATATACAGAAGTTTATTGAAAACGGAATAAAGGATAAAGTATCAGAGAAGCTTCACGCACTTGGATTTAAGTATGTATCCCTTGATTTGGATGGTTACAGGCTTGGAAGTATGAATGAAGTATTGAACAGACAGGAAAGAGGTAACAATGGCGGTAGCTCATTATAATTGTGATTATTGCAATAATATGGTATATGATGAAGAAACGGAGCAGTTCGTGTGTGATGTAGATATGGACGAGGATGATTATGCAAGGCTTCTTACATCTGAGTATAAAGAATGTCCATATTATCAGAGCAATGATGAATACAAGATTGTAAGACATCAGATGTAGTTTTATATAAAATATAATTAATAGTGGCAGATATTTCGATATATTTATTATAAAGATATGCCTGGAAGGAAGTGAGTGAATGGATGATAAGAGATACGCTGTACTTATCGACTCAGATAATATTTCATCAAAATATATTTCGGACATTCTTGATGAAATGACAAAGTATGGCGTAATAACTTATAAAAGAATATATGGCGACTGGACAAGTACACAGGCAAGCAAATGGAAGAAAGAGCTTATGGAGAACTCCATAACACCTATACAGCAGTTTTGTAATACAGTAGGCAAGAATGCAACAGACTCAACGCTTATAATTGATGCTATGGATATTCTTTATACGAATAATGTTGACGGCTTCTGTATCGTATCTTCTGATGGCGATTTTACAAGGCTTGCAAGCAGGCTTAGAGAGTCGGGAATGGACGTTATCGGTATGGGTGAGAGCAAGACACCACGTTCATTCAGGGCCGCTTGTTCGGTATTTACAGACCTTGAGCTTCTTCGTGAACAGGCACACGAAGATGAGCCAGATAGTAAGCCGGTTAAGAAGACAGAAAGAAGCAATATTATTAAGCAGTCTAAGATAGAAAATGCAATTATTGAGATTATTCAGGAGAACGACAATAAAGGCAGGCAGACAGGGCTTGGTGAGCTTGGAAGCCGTTTACAGAAGAAATATTCTGATTTCGATGTAAGAAATTACGGTTACAGTTCATTGTCTACATTTCTTGAGGAAATGGAAAGTCTTGAATTAAAGAAGTTCAATAACACGGTTCTTGTCAGACTTAAGGAAGACAAGAATATGAAAGAGCAGGTTATGGAGTATGCAGTGAATTATGTAAAGAGTTCAGAAAATGCAGTGGAACTTGGAGCATTAGGACAGAAAATCCATATGAATTATCCTAATTTTAAGGTTAAGGAGTATGGTTATTCTACACTCAGCAAATTTATTGCAGGCATAAAATGTTTAAAAATAACAGCAACAGATGAAAACCGTAGAATGGTTTCAATAAAATAAACTAAAGTTAGTCATAAAGACAGGAAAGGAATATTATGAATAAGATAGCAAGTTTTACAGTTAATCACTTGGATTTACTTACAGGAGCATATGTATCAAGAAAAGATTATCAGGGAGATGTAGTTCTTACAACATTTGATTTAAGATTTACAAGACCTAATGTAGAAGCACCTATGGATACAGCAGGTATTCATACAATAGAACACCTTGTAGCAACATTTTTAAGGAACCATAAGGTATGGGCAGACAAGACTATATATTTTGGACCAATGGGCTGCCGTACAGGATTTTATGTAATATTTGCAGGTGACCTTGAGTCAGAGGATATAATTGATGTGTTAAGGGAAGCCGCTGATTTCGTACTGGATTATGAGGGTGAGATACCAGGATATTCACCAAGGGACTGCGGTAATTACCTTGATAATAACCTTACACTTGCAAAGATATATATGAAGAAGTATAAGGAAGAAGTTCTTGATAACCCAGTACCAGAAAGACTTCATTATCCACAGTAAAATAGATGGGAGCTTCTTATTACAGCAAAAACAGAAGAAAATGATTGAAGGGAACCTGTTTTGATGGAAAATATGGATATACAGATTATAAAATCAAGACGCAGAACAGTTTCAATAGAAGTCCATACAGATGGAAGTGTTATATTAAGAGCACCTAACAGGATGACGAAGAAAGAGCTTGATATATTTATTGATAAGCATATGTCTTGGATTGAGAGTAAACAGCAGTTGATGAAGGAAAGAAAAGAAGAAAAAATTCCTACCAATGCAAAGGCTTTTGATATGTTAACACCTAAGGAACGTGCCGTAATAAGGGGCACATTTATAAGAAAAGTAGAATATTACAGTAAGATTATGAATGTGACTGTTGGAAGGGTTACAATACGTAATCAGAAGACACGCTGGGGAAGCTGTAGTTCCAAGGGAAATGTTAATTTTAATTACAATTTGTATTATATGCCGGAAGAATTGTTGGATTATGTAGTGGTGCATGAGCTTTCGCATAGAAAATATATGAATCATTCGCAATCATTCTGGTGTGAAGTTGAAAAGTACTGCCCAGAATATAAGTTATGCCGCAGGAGGTTGAAAGACTACACACTTTCAATATAATAATTGGGGCGGGGCATTAATTAAAATGTCTTATTATGCAGGCATAAACGTATTTTTGAGCATATCCCTTAAAGCATAATAATCTGATTATTAGTAGGAGGTAATAAAACTATGAAAATTCCATTTAAAGTAGATTTGACAGGCAAGACTGCAATTGTAACAGGGGGAAGTGGAACACTATGTTCAGCAATGGCGTATGGACTTGCTGTAAGCGGTGCGAAGGTTGCAATAATCGGACGTAATAAGGATAAGCTTAATAATGTCACAGATGAGCTTATTAACAATGCTAAGACAGAATACAGCAAAGACATTGTTGTTAAGGGGTATAGCTGTAATGTAATTGATAAGGAAGAACTTAATAAAACTTATGAAATAATTAAGAGTGAGCTTGGAAGCTGTGATATTCTTATCAATGGAGCTGGCGGCAATCAGCCGGGTGCTATTACATCAATAGAGATGTTAAAGAAAGAAAAAGGAGAAAATGATTACTCTTTCTGGAATCTTGATGAGGATAATATAAGAGATGTTATGGATCTTAATTATATGGGAACACTTCTTCCGATACAGGTATTTACTAAGGATATGGTTGAAAAGAGAAGCGGAAGCATTATTAATATAGCCTCTGTTACATCAATTTTACCACTTACAAAGGTAATGGCTTACGGCAATGCCAAGAGTGCAATACTTAACCTTACACAGTGGCTGGCAGTCCATTTTGGAGAAAGCGGAATAAGATGTAATGCAATTGCACCGGGATTTTATGCGGCTGAACAAAATCACGCATTATTATTTAATGAAGATGGTACATACACTGACAGAGCAAGAAAGATAGTTGCAGGAACTCCAATGGGAAGATTTGGTAATCCAGAGGAACTTATCGGAGCGGCATTATTCCTTGCAAGTGATGATGCGGCTGGATTTGTAAATGGTATTGTGTTGCCAGTAGACGGCGGCTATAGTGCGTACAGTGGCGTTTAATAAATAATTTTAATAATTATCAGATATAAAGGTATATATGTTGATATAAAATGCCGATATTCTAAATATAATAAAAGTTAAATGGTACAAAAGTATTATATGAGGAGGATAATGGTATGAAATTAGGAGAGGCTATACCAAATTATCAGGCATATCGCAATGAATTACAGGACAAGAAGACCAGCATATATAAGCAATATAAAAAAACAAAGGAAAAGGCTGAGCGTACCAATGATGAAGAATGGATACAAAAGGCAGCAGAGCTTGAACTTTCATATAAGGAAGCAACTGATGATTTTGACAAGTATGAGAATGTTCTTAACTCGCTTAGGGAGCAGTGGTGTGCAGCAGCAAATACAGAAAACGACAAAGCACTTGCTGACCCTGAGACAGGACTGGGGGCTACACTTGGTAAGATAATGACTACAATTGCAAGAATGTGTGCAGGTGACAAAGTTCCTTATTCAGATGAAAAGAAGGTTATGGAATATGACGATAAAATGTATGCAAGAGCCAAGCAGGCACAGATGATTATGGCATCAATGAAGAAAAAGCAGAAGGAATACGATTCACTCTGGGATAAAGAGGGTGGAGAGTATGACCCTGAGGGTGTAGCTGATAATACAGAAGCACAGGGAGAGCTGCCAGATATCCCATCATCGGACGGAGACAGTACGGATACAGGTGAAGCAGTATCAGATAGTGAATAATTAATAAAATGGAGTGTCATATGAAACATAATCGATACTTTATGCAGGTATTAACAGTATATCAGTTATCTGCGTATTGTATGAATTGTTTCCTGTGACACTCCATTTTTGTCTTATAAGTCTATAATCCTTTATTATTAATATAAATACATATTATAAAGTAAGTACTTATTAATAATTAAATATGTTATAAATTAAACATATATATTAAAATAAGTACTTGCTTATTAAGTATTAAATATGCAGTTGATATTAATTAAATTAAGATTAATTAAACTTCAAATAAAAGATCACCATAGCTTGGGAATGGCCAGAATTCCTTATCAACGATCATTTCAAGCTTATCAGCAGGAGCTCTTAATTCGTCCATAGTTGTCTTAACTTCATCTCTGAAGTACTTAGCCTGTTCTGTAATGTCAGTAACATCAGCAGCCTTAGCTGTAACATCAATAAGCTTAGTATAAGCAGCCTTCATATCCTTTAAGTAACCAGAAACTTCTGCAAGTAAATCAGCCTGAACAGAAGCATCAGCACCAGCTTCCTTAACAGTAAGAACTGAGTTAGCAAGCTCTGTTGTGTAAGAAATAACTGAAGGAATAATCTGCTTTCCAGCCATATCAATCATTGTCTTAGCTTCAATGTTTATAGCCTTTGCATAAGCTTCATACTTAATCTCAGCTCTTGACTTTAATTCAGCCTCTGTAAATACACCAAAGCTTTCAAAAAGCTTAACGGCCTTAGGAGTAGTAAGGGCAGGAATAGCATCAACCATAGATTTAATATTTGGAAGACCTCTTCTTTCAGCTTCTTCTACCCATGCATCTGAGTAACCATTACCATTAAATACGATTCTATGATGGTCAGTAAAGAGCTTCTTGATAAGATCATGAACAGCCATATCGAAGTTTTCTACTCCATCAAGCTGGTCAGCGATTTCCTTAAAGCTTTCTGCAACGATTGTGTTAAGAACTACGTTAGCAGGAGCAATTGAATCTGATGAACCTACCATACGGAATTCAAACTTATTACCAGTAAATGCAAATGGTGAAGTTCTGTTTCTATCAGTAGCATCCTTGTTAAGGTCAGGAAGTGTAGAAGCACCTGTCTTTAACTTACCCTTCTGGATAGAGCTTGTTGCATCACCCTTATCAATAAGCTGCATAACAACATCCTCAAGCTGCTCACCAAGGAACATAGAGATAATAGCTGGAGGTGCCTCATTAGCTCCAAGTCTGTGGTCATTACCAACGTCAGAAGCAGATTCTCTTAAAAGATCAGCGTGTTTATCAACAGCCTTCATAACAGCACCGAGTACAAGTAAGAACTGGATATTTTCGTGAGGTGTCTTGCCAGGTTCGAGAAGGTTGATACCATCATCAGTTGTGATTGACCAGTTATTGTGCTTACCAGAACCATTAACTCCGGCAAATGGCTTCTCATGGAGAAGGCATACAAGACCATGTCTGTAAGCAACTTTCTTCATAACCTCCATCATAAGCTGGTTGTTATCAGTAGCAATATTGCACTGTGCATATATAGGAGCTAATTCATGCTGTGCTGGAGCAACTTCATTATGCTGAGTCTTGGCAGATACGCCGAGCTTCCATAATTCTTCGTTGATATCCTTCATAAATGCAGCAATTCTTTCACGGATAGAACCGAAGTAGTGATCATCAAGTTCCTGTCCCTTTGGTGGCATAGCACCGAATAATGTACGTCCAGAGAAGATAAGATCCTTTCTCTGAAGATATTTTTCTCTATCTACTATAAAGTATTCCTGTTCAGCACCAACAGAAGGAGTAACCTTCTTAGATGTTGTGTTACCAAATAATTTTAATATTCTTAAAGCCTGCTCGTTAACAGCATCCATTGAACGAAGAAGAGGTGTCTTCTGATCAAGAGCTTCTCCTGTATAAGAACAGAAAGCAGTAGGGATACAAAGTGTTGCACCCTGTGCACCTTCACGAACGAAGGCTGGTGATGTGCAATCCCATGCTGTATATCCTCTTGCCTCGAATGTAGCACGAAGACCACCTGAAGGGAATGATGAAGCATCTGGCTCGCCCTTTATTAATTCTTTACCAGAGAATTCCATAAGAACCTTTCCGTTTTCATTAGGTGCTGAAATAAATGAATCATGCTTTTCAGCAGTAGTTCCTGTCAAAGGCTGGAACCAATGTGTGTAATGAGTTGCGCCTTTTTCGATAGCCCAATTCTTCATTGCATTAGCTATAACATCAGCATCGGTAATATTTAATTCCTGTACACCTGCTATTGCTAACTTAAGATTTTTGTATACGTTTTTTGGTAAACGTTCTTTCATAACTGTGTCGTTGAACACGTTCTCGCCGAAGATGTCAGCTACATTGAATTTTTCGCTCATAACTTTTTCATCCTTCCTTTTCATAGATTATTATTCTATTAGTAAAACTAAAAAAGGCGTACACATATACATTATTAAGATGTATAATATGAACGCCTTTGTTCTACCTTATTTGATTAGCGACAACTACCTGTCGTCTTTAATTAAAATAACTCAAAATTAATAATAATGCAAGTTCTTTTTTAAAAAATATAAAAAAAATTAAAATTATTAATTATCTAAGTCAATTTCAAGTAAATTCTACTCTAATGAGGCTTCTCCAATATACATTCCGTGTACGATAAAGCGTTTCTCACCGTTATCAGTACAAGTAGAAAGAGTAACTACCTGACTTGCTGATGAAATATCAACCCCTGTATCATACAAAGATTTGGCTTTCATATCTGCTGCATAACTTTGCATAGAAGCAAGAGAAGGGAAGTTAAAGGTATATGTATCACTTACAGCTTCACTTATGTAGCAGCTAAAGATTTTATATTGTTTAATGACATTACCAGTGTATATATAGAATACATTGTTGCCAGAACCATTATAGAACGATGAATTCTCATAACTTTTAAGCTTGCCAAACATCGCACCATTTCGCATATTGTGTCCGTATATAATCACATGGTTTGAAGAAAGTCCGCTATTAATGCGGGAATCTTCAAACAGACAGCCATTAGCACTGGATTGCTTGTCAAATGTATGTGTAAGGTAATAATCATTATCATTACCCTGAACCATTGGAAGCCTGCATCCAATAGATGGAATGTATATATATCCAAGTCCATCAGAATTAATATTAAGAAGTGCCTGATGGTTATACTTAAATGGAACTTCAACTTCCTCTTCCTCATCACCGATAATTACATTAGTGTGGGAATCTTCATCAAGAACATTCTGTTCAATGTCATTATATATTACATCAGCCTTGTGATATGCAAGGAATATGTTGATAAGATTGTATGCGGCAAATATAAAGACAGCAACTGATATTAAAAGAATAATACGTCTTATTATATTAGAACGCTTTTTATCTTTCTCCTGTCTGTCAAATACTGCATCAGCATCATTCTCATCATATGGAGAATTACTGTCTGAATAATCCATATCCTCATCTATAAAATCATCAACATCATCATTCAGAATATCATCAGGATCTTCTAATTCATAATCGGGCATATCATCTGATTTAGTTATATTTCTACGAGATGCTTGTTCTGGATCATCATTCAATAAATCATCATTATTGTTAGTTGTATTCATAGTATTATAGTCCTTGTGTGTTGTGTGTAATGCTAATTATGCCTTTCCAGCTGAACCGAATAAGTTAATCTTTTCGCGAACAGTCTCTTTAATAGCTTCACTACCAGGAGCAAGGAGCTTTCTTGGGTCAAATCCCTTTCCTTCAAGGTCTTTGCCTTCTTCAATATATTTTCTTGTTGCAGCAGCAAATGCAAGCTGGCATTCTGTATTAACATTAATCTTAGCAACACCTAAAGAGATAGCTTTCTTAATCATATCTTCAGGAATACCTGTACCACCATGTAATACTAATGGCATATTGCCAACCTTTTCTTTAACAGCGGCAAGTGTTTCAAAGCTAAGACCTGGCCAGTTAGCAGGATATTTGCCGTGGATATTACCGATACCAGCAGCAAGCATTGTTACACCGAGGTCAGCAATTGATTTACATTCATTAGGGTCAGCACACTCCCCCATACCGATAACGCCGTCTTCTTCACCACCGATTGAACCAACTTCTGCTTCAAGTGAAAGACCCTTCTCTTTGCAGATTTTAACAAGTTCTTTAGTCTTTTCAATATTCTCTTCAATTGGATAGTGGGAACCATCAAACATAATTGATGAAAATCCTGCATCAATGCAGTCATAACAAGCTTCATATGTTCCATGGTCAAGGTGAAGTGCAACAGGAACAGTAATCTTAAGATCATCTATCATTGCACTTACCATACTTGCTACGGTCTTAAATCCTGTCATATATTTACCAGCACCACACGATACACCGAGGATAACTGGTGAGTTCATCTCCTGAGCTGTAAGAAGAATCGCTTTAGTCCACTCAAGATTATTGATATTGAACTGCCCAACAGCATATTTGCCATCTCTGGCTTTTTCTAACATTTCTTTTGCTGAAACTAACATAAATATTAACCTCCTACTATGTAATATGGACATAGCTTTGCTTAATGCCCACTCTTATTATCCATTATACATTAAAGCTAATAAAATGCAAAGAAAATAGTGTCAAATAGTGCGAATTTGAAAAATAAAATCAATATATTTAAGTTGTTATTGATACTAAAAAGAAGTATAATCTAAAAAAGGAATACAGAACCCGAAAGGAGAAAGAAATTTATGGGGAAATTTATTTATTTAGCCAATATTATAGCCGCAGATGTGGATTTTTATAATATTGAGGGTAACAGGGGAGATTCATATCTTCCATTTATAGGTTTTATGATGTTTGTAGTAGGTGCTGTTGTAGCGTTTATGGGTTTTTCAAAGTACATAACAGCCAAGAAGAATTTTAACCTGTTCTATGATTTAAGGGACAGCGTTAAGGTTGATAAAGCCACTAATGAGAAGAACAAGAAAACTGGAATCATTATGATAGCTGCAGGAATAATTGTTCTTATTGTTTCATTCTTTGTAATATAGAAGACTAATAATAAGAGATTAATGCAAAAGATTAATTAGAAGATTAAGTATATAAAGATAAGGTTCTTATTCCTTGATATTTATGAGAATGAACTCTTTCGTATTAGTTAGTGATGATATCAATAATCACAATACGTAAAATGCCACCCCGTTAAGGGTGGCATCGAAAGAGGGAGGAGAGTTGTACATTATGATTAACAACTCATATTTATGAAGAACTATAAAAGTCAATAAGCTTTATTAATATATATCAGCTTGTCTGATATATTTTCTATATTTAAAAGTATATTGATTAAAAGTGAAGAAAGAATGTTCATAATGTTAAAACTTATTGAATGCAATATGAACAAATTATGAACACATATAATATTACATAAATTAATGGAGGTAAGATATGCCAATTATATACAAGTGTCCTAACTGTGGAGCGGCAATGGAATTCTCAAGTGAATTGCAGAAGCTTGAATGTAAAAGTTGTGGTACAAGTATAGATGTTAAGACATATGAAGATGAATATGCTTCTTTAATGGAAGAAGTAAGTGGAAGTACATCAGATAATAGTGATTATGGATTTAATAACAGTGAACAGGATAATGATGCAGATAACAATAATATGAAGATATATCATTGTCAGAGCTGTGGAGCAGAACTTGTTGCAGATGAATATACATCAGCTACATTTTGTTCATATTGTGGTAATCCGACATTGGTTGAGGACAGACTTAAAGGAAGCTTCAGGCCAAGGTCAATAATTCCATTTAAGATTAACAAAGATCAGGCAGTAGATATATATAAGAAATGGCTGAAAAAAGGAATGCTTACACCAAAGGAATTATCAAGAAAAAGTACAATTGAGAAGATTAGTGGTGTGTATGTCCCATTCTGGCTGTATGATTATTCAGCAAGAACTATGATGAGTGCCAATGCTAATAAGGTAAGAACGACAAGACGTGGCGATACAGAATATACATATACAGACCATTTTGATGTGTATAGAGATGTATCAGCAGAATTCAAAAGAATTCCGGCCGATGCTTCAGAGAAAATGCCAGATGAACAGATGGATATGTTAGAGCCTTATAATTACAGCGAGATTACAGATTTTGCAATGCCATACTTATCTGGATATCTTTCAGAAAAATATAATTATACAGCTGATGAAATACAGAGTCGTGCCAAGAAGAGAGCAGATTCATACATTACACAGATTGCAAGGGATTCAATTACTGGTTATTCAAGTGTCATAGTAAGGAATAACAGCATAAGTATGAATGGCAGGGGCAGCGAATATGCACTTTTGCCAGTGTGGATGCTCAATTTCAGATACAATAATAAGGAATTCCATTTTTATCTTAATGGACAGACTGGTAAAATAGTGGCAGACAGACCTATAAGTGCAGGAAAAGCCGTTACATATGGTATTGGAATTTTTGTGCTTACACTTATTATTACAATGATAGGAGGGCTGTTGTTTATATGATGTGTGTAGATTTAAAAAGACATTTTAACTGGTTAAAAGTGGCTGTAATGGTATTATTAGCTGTTATGGTTATGATGTTTGTATTAACAGGAACACAGAGTGCGTATGCGGGTACAGATAATAAGACCTATGTAATAGATGATGCTGGAATTCTGACAAGTGAGGAAGAACAGAAGCTTACAGATATGTGCAGGAAGGCATCTAAGAACTGTCAGCTTGATATTGTTATCATAACTATGAACAAGAATTTAGATTATAGTCCTATGGATAATTATCTTCGTTCAATACTTGAAGAACAGTATGGTTATGAGGAAACAGGAACTGACTGCGAGGCTGTTGTATATGGAATAGATATGACTTCAAGAGCAGACAGAATTGTAACATCAGGAAGAGCAAGGAGCAGCATTTCACAGTCAAGTCTGGATTCAATCAGGGAAAGTGCGGAGGATAAGCTTGCTGAAGGCGATTATTATGCAGGCTGTAAGAAATACATAAACGGAATTGAGAGAAAGCTTAATGTAAATATGTTATCAAGACTTACATATTATATGCCAGTTAAGATTTTAATCTCACTTGTGGCAGCAGTTATTGCAGTATTGGCAATGATGAGCAGTGCCAGGTCAAAGATGACAGTGAACAGTACAGAATATACTAAGAACCACGGATATAAGATGAATGACAGAAGAGATGTATTTATCAATACAACAATTACTAAAAGACATATTGAAAAGAGCAGTTCAAGTGGTGGAAGCTCTGGAGGTGGTAACTCTGGAAGTTCAGGCGGACACTTCTAAGAAGATATATATTTAAAAAGTGTATAAGACCTATAGGATAAAATAAGGTTATGTAAATTTTTTATATAGGTCGGATTTTAAAATAAGCCCGGTATGATTAAAGCAATCATATTTATGATTGTGATTAAGCATACCGGGCTTTTATTATACTATTAGAGTGTTTCTGGTTCAGCGTAATCTACACCAAAAGTATCAACAGTAACAGTCTTCATAACCTGAGGAGTTCTAGGTCTGTCACTCCAGTCAGTATCAATTGAAGCAATGCTGTCTAATACATCTTCACCTTCAACAAGTTTACCAAAAGCGGCATACTGACCGTCAAGGTGAGGTGCATCAGCGTGCATAATAAAGAACTGGGAACCAGCTGAATCCGGGTGCTGTGCACGTGCCATAGAAAGGACACCTCTTGAGTGCTTAAGGTTATTTTCAACACCATTGTAGTTGAATTCACCCTTGATTGAGTATCCAGGACCGCCAATGCCTGAGCCTTCTGGGTCGCCGCCCTGAATCATAAATCCGGCGATAACTCTGTGGAAAATAAGTCCGTCATAGAAGCCTTTTTTTACAAGACTTATAAAATTGTTTACTGTATTAGGTGCAACGTCTGGATAAAGTTCTGCTTTCATAACGTCGCCATTTTCCATTGTAAATGTTACAATAGGGTTCTGATTAGACATAATTAACCTCCAAAATAATGTGTAATGTGTGGGATAATTACAAGACGAAAGCAAATATGACTAACGGACGTTGTGAGATAAAAATATATTACTGCTGGGCACGCTTGCGCTACTTGAAACCGTAGCGGTACTAAGCGGCTAAAGGATAGCCGCTAAGTGCCGACGGTTTCAAAAGTACCCAGCTTGTAATGTATTTTTATTTCACAGCTGGTTAGCAATAGTGGTCGTTTTGTAATTATCTGTGATAATATTATGTATTGTAATGGGGATTATTGTAAAAGTCAATTGGGAGGATTATACGTGAGTTATGGAAAGAGTGTATATATTTGATTGTGACAGGATTATAGGTGATGAGGAAAAACGGACTATTATAGAGAATATGGAAGGAAAGGCTGAGGTTATTTTTGATAATTCTGAGGGGTATGACAGGGATACGGATATAGTTATAAGTACACGTTGTGTGGGGAATAGAGATGTGGCTGGTATGGAAGTTATTATAAGGGAAGATATTGGAGTTGGGTGTCATTATGTGGGAACTGCACCTTATGTGATATATGAACCAGAGGAGATAGATTATTATTACTGTCAGAAAGTGTATGCAAGAAAAAATGGACTTCCGGCATTTATTCTTGAAACAGAGAGGTTTATTGTGAGGGAGGAAAGTCTTGATGACCTTGATGAATTGTACGAATTGTATGACACACTTGCAGATTGTGAGTTTATAGAACCTTTGTATGAATTAGAGAAGGAAAAAGAATTTGTAAGAAATTACATTAATAATATGTATAGATTCTTTGAGTACGGAATGTGGCTTGTATATTCCAAATATACAGGCAGGCTTGTTGGACGTATGGGAATTGAGAATAGAAGCATTGACGGGGAAAATGTTCAGGAAATAGGTTATCTTACAGGAAAGCCTTATCAGAATATGGGGATAGCATACGAAGTATGCAGTGCAATTATGGAATATGCCAAGGAAGAATTAGGCATAGATAAATTATATTCCTGCATAGATAAGAATAATAAACCGTCAATATCGCTTATACACAAGCTTGGCTTTAAAGCGTATGCACAGGACATTGACGGTATGAATATTTATATATGTGAGCTTAATTAATTGTTACTATCATCTGATTGATTATCATTTGAAGTAACAGCAGTGTTGTCAACAGTGTCTTCAATAGCTGTATGTTGTTTAGCAGGTTCTGTTTTTTCAGCTTTTTCTTTTTCAGCTTCTCTGGCCCGCTCATCATTAGTGTTCTCTAATGACTTAAATATTCTTGTGAATATGAATGAGTCAACATAAATAATAAGCGGTATAGTTACTATAAATGCAGTAAAATACTTTAAAGAAAAGAGGATAAGTCCGTATGTTGCAATCATCATAATAAATGTCTGTGGCAGGTGATGAACGCATAATATAAGTGAATTCTTAACAATTGTAATTGCTTTATCATCATATCTTGAAAGTACTGCAAATGAATATAAAAGAACACCAGCCCATACAAGAGCACAGCCTGCGATAGCATACATAAAAATAGTACCAGCCATTGAACCGGATGAGAATGCCCAGTAGGCACAGGCCCTTATATCAAAGAATAAAAGAAGTCCGATAACTCCCATAATAAGTTCAACCAATAATCCCTGGACAAAATTAGTCTTAAAAGACTTCCAGAAATCTTTAAACACATAATTTTCTTCATCTTTAACAAGCTTCATTCCAGCATAAAATGCGGCTGTAAGTGAAGCACCTATTGTGATAACAGGGATACAGAATATAACTGTTATTAATCCAAGTATAAGGAAATCACCAGCTTTCGTGAGTCCCTTGAAAAATTTACCATCTAATCCAAAACCACGCATAATATATCTCCATTCTCCATTTATTAATGAAAGTGACTAAATCAGATTATACTTATATATGTAACAAAAAGCAAAGAATTTTTAATGCATATTTCTTAAATGTTTATAAAAGCTGTTTTTTTAAGCGTTAAGCTATGATAAACTAACAAATATTGATTAATTAAAGAGTAATTAATAAAAAGCAAAGCCACAGTGTTTCTGGCTGTTTAATGAAATGTAATGTATTAGGAGGCTATATGGCAGAAGGTAATTCTATTAAAGATGAAATAAAAGAACAGCGTAAGAAGTTCTCAACACTTACGTTTACAGGCAGGCTGCAATATATATGGGAATATTACAGAATTCCAATTGCGGCGGTTATAGCCGTTGTTCTTGTGGTATTGTCATTTATAAATGCTTACAGAAGAAATAATTATGAAGGAGTATGTGATATTGCGGTATGTGACGGCAAGATTACAGGATACGATACAGATGATGATGTATTGACAACTGGTTTTACAAAATATCTTGGTATAGATGGAA
The DNA here is from genome assembly GCA_900112995.1 of [Lactobacillus] rogosae. Lineage (GTDB taxonomy): Bacteria > Bacillota > Clostridia > Lachnospirales > Lachnospiraceae > Lachnospira > Lachnospira rogosae. The sequence continues at coordinate 39,921 of FONU01000024.1, forward strand.
AGAAGCAGCGCGTTCACATAGATTACAGTTATACGCTTGAAGAAAAGCTTTTTGACCAGGATCCACAGATAAGCAATGAGAAGATATATGTTTTGTCGCAGACTAATAACCTTGATGGGTATATGTCAGAATATGAAAATATAGACCACTTCTGCTTTGATACGAGCTGCTTCTTCTATGATTTAACAGAACTTTTTACAGATGAAGAAATGGAGCAATTATCAGATTATATAATATACCATACACAAAGAGATGGTGAAACCCGTGCAGTAGCAGTAGATTTATCTGATGCACCAAGAATACAGGATACAGACCTTACAATGGAAAGGCCTTGCTACGGAATTGTTCAGTCAGCAAGAAATCCGGAAAATGCAGCTGATTTTATCAGATATGTATTTGATATGGAAAGAAAATAAAAATGTAATATTATGAAATGATATATGGAAGGCTTGATATATGAGCCTTCCATTATTTATATATGGAGGGAATAAAGCTTGAATAATAAAGATGGAGAATTAACAGAGGAAGAGTACAGGGAAGTTATAAAATATGGCAGAGGTATGCTGATTAATATAATTATAGGGGTGGTAGCTGCTGTTGTTATTGCAGTGTATATGGGAATGTAAAAAAAGGAGTGGTATTTTTGATGTTATTATTGCCATTAAGACAATATTGTGGCGGATATCATATGAAAAATCATAATAAATGTATTGTGGCATCAATAATAATATATTTTCTACAGTTAATGTTAATAAAAAATTTGAAAGTTACCATTAGTGTGCAAATTGTTATGCTAATTTTTGCTTTGGTAATTATTTTAATGTTGGCACCTGTCGATAATATTAATAATAAAATGAACCAAGAAGAAAAGAACTATTTAAAGAAGAAAATAAGAGTTATTTTAATAATAGAGTTATTTTTATATGCTATTTTTATTGTATTATCAAAAATGGACTACGGATTAATTGTAGTTTTATGTATTGCTATAGTAGCGGGATTGCTTATATTAGGGAATATAAGCAATAGGATACAGGAAAGAGGGGAAAAATATGATATACAGGATAGGGATATGTGACGATGAACAGTTGACGTGTTCAGAATTGGAGAATTACATTAATGAAATTTTTGAATGTAAAGATGATAAAGCTGAAATATATGTGTGGAACTCAGGTGAAGCGTTGAAAAAAGATATATCTAATGGGGTGAAGATTGATATTTTGTTTCTTGATATAGAGCTTTTGGACAGCAATGGCATTGAACTTGGTAAATATATAAGAAATTATATGAAAAATATGTCAATGAATATTGTATACATATCGTCAATGACAGAATATGCTATGGAATTATTCAAGATACATCCATATGATTTTGTGGTAAAGCCATTTGATAAGAATGAAATTGAGAACTTAATAGATGAAATGTGTGGATATTATAAGCAGGATAACAAGCATTTTAAGTATTGTGTGTATGGAAAGACCAATATGGTTATGATGATGGATATTAAGTATTTTGAGAGCAGGGGACGGCATATAATTATCAATCTTGTGGATAATCAGTCAATACAATATGTGGGACAATTAAAAAATGAAATAAAAAAGCTGCCATTAAATTTTGTGGAAATTGGCAAATCTTATATTATAAATTTAAAGCATATGAGGGAATGTCACGTCAGTTATGTGGTTATGGATGATGGAAAAGAGCTGGGGATAAGCAGGGCATACCGCAATTATTTTAATGAGAAAATATTAGAATATAATAGCTGATTAATAGAATAAAGCGTGAATATATTTTAGTGAGTTAGAGGGATAAATTATGACATACAATTATATAATATCAGTTTTTGTGGAGTTAGTAAGGACAATACTTATTGTACAGTATTTTCAAGTGTTTTTTGATAAGAATAATAGTCTGCGCAAATATCTGGTTAGTGGATTTATGTTCGTTGCAACAGTGCTGGTTTATATTACGTTTAATAACGTAATATTAAATATGATAATAACATTTGTGACAATATTTGCTATTGCCAATGTATATAGCGGTTCTCTAAAAAAGAAATTCTTATTATCGTGTATGAACTTTGGAATATGCTGTGCAATAGACATAATATGTTCTTTTATATTAGGAGTTACGGTAGAAAACAGAAATAACGAAGTTATAGGTATGATTATGTCTTTGTTGATATTTTATGTAGTCATATTGATTATAAAGAAAATATATAAAGGTAGAATACAGGATGAATTCGCAGGAAAATGGTATTTTCTGCTTATAATTTCAGCTATGAGTATTGCTTCTGAATATATTTTATCAATTGATAAGGGGATAGCATATATAACGGTAATAGAGATTAGTTTTATAATTTTATTGATAAATGTCATTTTGTATTTCTTTTATCTTTCTATGATAGAACAGTATTCATTACAGCAGGAAATGGAAGCATTAAAGAAGCAAATGGATGTGCATAAGCTGAGAATGCAGAACAATATACAGAATGAACGAAATATAAGAGCGATTAAACACGATATGAAGCATCACATAAGGGAGCTTACATATCTTGTGATGGATAATAATTATGCAGAGGTGAAAAAATATCTTAATTCTTTGGAAAATGATGTGTACGATAATACATCATATATCAATTCTGGAAATCAGATAATGGACGGAATAATTAATTATTATATATGTAAATTTAAAGAAAATAAAATCCAATATGAAACAAAGATTGCTGTGCCGGATAAGCTGGATATAAGTTCATATGATTTGAATATTATATTGGGAAATCTTCTGGATAATTCAGTCCAAAGCACGATTTTAACGCAAGCACCAAGCATAAATATACGAATTGAATATAAGATGGGAATATTATACATATATGTTAGTAATTCGTGCTTAGAAAATTCAGTAACCTATAAAAATAATAAAATTATCAGCACCAAGGGAAGTAATCACGGATATGGCATAAGTAATATTGATAAAATTGTAAAGAAATATAATGGAACTTATAAAATAGACTGCATTAATAATGAGTTTAAAAGCAGCATTTTAATACATTTATGTAGCTAATATGTGCAAATTATGTCGAATTATCTACCAAAAACATCGTTGCCCTAAATAAAGGCATATAAAGTGTTATAATCCAGCTTGTGAACAAGATAAAATGACAAAGTCAGTTAAAAAACTTAGAAAAATGTAGGAGGAAGTTCAATGGCAGTAGGCGGAATAGGCAGTTTTAGTGCATTGACTAGTTACAGTGGAGTTAATAGCAGTAAAGCTAATAGTGAGCTGGAATTTGATAAAATCTACCAGCAGAAAACAGATAGTGTAGAGATAAATTCAACAGCAGGAAACAATGACATAATGACAATATATGAAATGTTATGTTCAGAATTTCCAGAAGCTAATTACATATTGGAAGATAGAAGTGATGAAGGAAATCTGTTTTTTAATAATGTTGATACACGAATAGGAAAAGATTTTGGAAATCCAAGTAAAAAGAATGTATTTATAGATGTGGGGGTAATTAAGAAAATACAAGAAGACCCGTCTTATTATTTAGAAGCCAAGTTGGATTTGCAACAAATAATTGAACATTATGATGAGGCACGAACCCACGGTGGTTCAGATTTGCCATATACTACTGGTGAGCTTGATTATGAAAATGGTAGAATACAAGCTGGATGGAGGTATGATAGTAAGTGTTGTCAGGAAGCTGTGGCAAAAGAAGTTAAAAAGCTGGAGAGTCCTAAATTATCAGATGCAATCAATTATGACTATATTAAAGATAAGATGGATACTATGCTGGATGATTTTATGGATAAAGTAACGGAAGGTATAGTAGGAGAAGATAAAGAAGAGGGGTAGATAATTATGAAAAAGAGAGTATTAAAGAGTTTAATAGCAGCATTTATGTGTATGGTTGTAATTGTAGCAACAAGTGTTTCGACATTTGCAGCACCTTATGAGGCAAAGAGATTAGCATGTGATAACTGTCATACATATAATGCAAGTTATGGGTATAAATCGCATGAATACTCTTATACAGAGGTTATATCAGCAGGAAAGTATTGCAGATTTTGTGGAAAGACAGTTCCGGAAGGTGAGTCACACACATATATGTACACTGGGGATGTATATTATTTTATGTGCAGTCGTTGCAGTACTGTATATAACAAGGAATATATACAGCCAATATATGCACATTATACAAATAATGTACAAGATTATTATAATTATAATAATTATAAGTAAAAGGAGTGGTATTATGTCAGTAGGTGGAATAGGCAGTTTTAATACATTGACTAGTTACAGTGGAATTAGTAATAGTAAAACTAATAGTGAACTGAAATTTGATAAAATCTACCAGCAGAAAACAGATAGTGTAGAGATAAATTCAACAGCAGGAAACAATGACATAATGACAATATATGAAATGTTGTGTTCAGAATTTCCAGAAGCCAATTATGTGCTTGAAGATAAAAGTGATGAGGAGAATTTTTTCTTTAATAATATTGATTCAAGAGTTGGAAACAAATATGGGTATCAGGGTGAAAAAAGTATATCCATAGATGTAAGTGTAATTAGGAAAATACAAGAAGACCCATCATATTATGTAAAAGCAAAGGGTACATTAGAACATATGATAGAGAATTATGATGGAAGAAGTACCCATGGAGGGAAAGAACTGCCATATATGACAGCAAATCTTGACTTGGACGGTGATAGATTACAGGTTTCGTGGCAATACGAGAAAAGAAGCTGTAGTGATATGATAGCAAAAGAAATTAAAAATATTGAAAGTCATAAATTATCAGATACAATCAATTATGACTATATTAAAGATAAGATGGACACAATGCTGGACAATTTTATGGATAAAGTAACGGAAGGCATAGTAGGGAATGATAAAGAAGGAAAGTGAATAGTGAACTTTCGAGATTATGAAAAAAGTTTGTAAATTCAAACTTCTATAATAAATAAGAGCTGGAGGTATGATATGTACCCAGAATCCTGGACACATTGACTATTGCTCAGGCTCAACACATGGATGCTATCCGATATTTAACGGGCGGCATCCATTTTGTTTTTGCTTGAATTCTTTTATTATTGTAGTATTCTATGTATTCTTCAATAGCTATTGAGAATTCCTCAAAAGAAGAATACTCTTTCTCGCAGCCATAATACATCTCATTTTTTAATCTTCCAAAGAATGTCTCCATTATACAATTATCATAGCAGTTTCCTTTTCGTGACATAGATTGTATTATGCCGCGTTTTTTCAGTTCATTCCGATAATAAGCATTCTGATACTGCCAGCCTTGATCAGAATGTATTATAAG
>FONU01000035.1 GCA_900112995.1 [Lactobacillus] rogosae
GATGTAGCTACAAAAGACTGTGCAGCAAGATTATATACCTCATCTGCCTGTGATATTCTCATAGCTGATATTAATGATACGATATCCTGCATATCTGCATATATAAAATGTATCTTATCCTTAATATGGTCTACATTACCATAATCAACGACACTCTTTCTTCTCATAAGACCATATACGTTATAGCCTTTTTCAAGGAGAAGTTCTGCTAAATAAGAACCGTCCTGTCCCGTAATACCTGTAATTAAAGCATTTTTCATTTTATCACCTCTTAATTTTAACATCAGTATATTTTTAATTCGTTCTCTTTAAAAATATATATTATAGAAAATATTAATATATCTGAAAAAAAACCATTATGTAAACAATAATTTGTTACTGCAACTGAAATTAATAATGAACTCAACCCCTTTTTTCCTATACAATATTTTATTGCTTTTATAGTATTTAATATATAAAATATAAATATTACTATTCCACTTTCATACAATATCTGCAAGAACTCGTTATGTAATGGAAATGCTTTACTGCTTAAAATGCCATAATCAATCCTTACATTTAATCCTAATGCGGCCATAAAAGAACTTAAGTTAGTAACAAGTAATGCGGCACTATTATATCCTCTTCCAATTATTAAATTTGTAATTGTTAAATTGGAAAAATAATCAAAAATACAATTCCCCCATAATACTAATTTAGAAGCATTTGATGAATCTGTAATATAAACAACCGATTTATAATTATATATTATATAACATATAAAAATGCAACCGCTTATAAATAATATTATCATATAAAGATTACGCACTCTTTTATTCTTCGCAACTGACAAAATCATATATAACAATATTCCAAAAATAACAGCTCTAGTCGATATTATTGAAACACCTAAAATTATAGGTAATTGTTTTTTTAATTTTTTTCTTATGTTTTCTGATGAAATTTCATATACTATAAACAAAGCAAAAATAGTACTTATTCCATATGTATATGCATTAGGTAATAAACCAAGTGGTCTATTTATAGTAAATCCTGCAACTTTAAGCATAGCCTCTAATGAACTTTTCCTTAAATAAACAGGAACAAACAACTGAATAATTGACAAAATAATATGAAAACTAAAAATATAATAAAAAATATTTCCAACTGAAATTTTTTTAGCTTTTACAGCATAAATAGAATCATATACAGCATAAGCTATTCCTATTCCTAGTACATTTCCGTATGCATCATCAAAATTAGCTTTTGAATTTATAATATTCCATATCCAGAATACAATAACAAACCCAGTTAATATCATTAAATATTTTCTAACACATAATGTTTTTTCTTCTTTTATCATTTTTATTAATGATAAAAGGCCAATAAAATAATCTAAACGTCCAATATTAGGATATCCCATAAAAGTAAAATTAATAATAAAAAAAGGACCTATTAACGTATTTAACAAGAAAAAAAAGACAATATATTTAGGATTTCTGCTAATTATGTATATAATAATTATTAAAACACCTATTATATTAGTAAAACAACCTGTAATTCCCATTCCTGCTTGTGTATAATTTATAACAAAAAGCGTACTTAATACAACCATTAAAAAAATTGAACTAATTATAGTTTCTAGCTTTTCATTCTTCATATCTACTGTATGCCCTCATTTCTATTTCCACTATGCTACCTAGCGAATACAATTCTCTAATTAATTGCTCTGCATTTGATGCAATATTATCTTTCTCATTAATACTAATCACTGTATGCAATGCCTCTATAATTGATTTCTCGCTTGTATCAGAAGCCAGGATTCCCGTTTTGCCATTTATTATCAACTCATTTATGCCATCTACATCTGTTCCTACACATATTCTTCCACAAGCCATCGCTTCTAATAATGATTTAGGCATTCCTTCTATATGCGATGCTAAAATAAAATATTTATATTCGTTTAATACAACTGGTAATTCACTATTAGCAATATATCCTTTTAATTCACAATTAAAATTATTTTTCTTTATAAATAATTCCAAATCTTTTTTTAATTCTCCATTGCCATATATATTCAACTTCATACCTGCATTATTAACAGCTTTTATAGTATTAAATAAATTTTTCTGTTCATTTAACCTTCCAACAAATACAAATTCATTTTTTTCATCTATATTTTTTCTATTATAGAAGATATTTGTATCAATATAATTTCTCAGTATATCAATTTTATCAGCATCTATGCCATAATTATCAACTATATAATTTTTATCATGTTTACTTGATACAAATGCAACATCAGCTTTTGTGTATAAATATTTTTCTATAAAATGAATGATTTTTTTCTTTATATATTTTATATTATTATTATTATCTGTGAAGGCTGATAATGTATATCCTGTTCTTAAAGAAAATACACCGCCTGTTTTTTTCTTAGCATAATAAGCACTCCAAGCTCCATCCATTTGATTAGTTTTTTTAATCACACAACTTTTGAGTTCTTTTTTATATATAGAAACCATTTTTATTGAATAAATAAACATACCTAATTTTGAGTTGTATTTTTCTGGCATTTCTAATACATAAATATTTTTATCTAATTCGCCTTTTTCTTTTAACGACTCCGATATCTTTTTATCATTAACTCCATATGTCAACCAATATATTTTTTTATAATTATTTTTTTTAAGATGTTGTTCGTATATATTTTTTTCCCGATAAAAAAGTCCTGACTCTAACCACATCTGCAATGAAACGCCTCTTGTGAAGAATACTGCCATATTACTCATATATCCAACTCCTCTTTTAATCATTTCCTAATTTAACTGACAATTTCCATCTAATTAAAGCGAAATATATTTTTAATTCATTAATCCATGTTAATTTTCTTGTTACATATTCACCTTTTTTTGTAGCATTATAAACCTTACTACAAAATTCTATATATTCATCTGCTTTCTTATCAAATGATGTAAACACAATACTGTTTTTATAATCATTATAATCTTCTGAAACTTTTTCAATGCATTGTATTATATCCTCTTCGCTATTAAATAAGCAACCAGCATTTTTTACAAGTTCCGGATTACCTCCATCATTTCTTATAACAACTGGCAAACCACAATTCATTGCCTCTAAAATTGCATTTGAACAAGGTTCCTTCTTTGACGCAGATATATAAATATCTTGTTTTCTTAGAAATTCAGCAAGTTCTTCTGACGATTTTGGATCATACATTTTAATATTTTTATATTTTATAGGGCTATTCCCCACAAAACTCATTGAATATCTGCTAAAATCCAAATTTTGATCTAAATAATTATAGGTATCAAAACCTTTATTAATATTGCCTGACCAGCTTGTAGCTACTAGCTTTATTTTTGATTTTAAGCCATCTTTAAGTTTTGGCGGATAAAATATGGTTTCATCTGGTGTATTGTATATAATTGTTTCAAATTTATTTTTTTTCAATCCTAATCTATAATTTTCTCTTTGAGAAAATTTTGATTGAAATACTGTTCCATCAGCTATTGTTTTATTTACAACATTAACAACATAGTCCCTTTTATCGCTCATTTTATTATACAAACGCATAGGTCCATCTATTCTATGTATAAATATTTTATCAGGATATTTTTTTTTCATTTTTATAACATCTTTAACATATTGATGACTATTACATATAACTACATCTGAGTCTTCCATTTCAGCATACATATTTTTTTTTATTAAAGTTTTTTTCAAAGCTTTAAGGAATTGATTTCCACCTCCTGATGGATTGTTATTTAATTGAAATAAAATATTTATTTTCATATTGCTCCTTATTATCTAATCCATATATCTTCACCGTAAAATTTTGAATAAACAAAACATTTATCCATATATAATAGTTTTATTTATATTTTTTAACCATTGATACTATTTTCTTTAAATCTGTATGTGTAATAAATAAAGGTATATACCATTTTATATTATAATCTCTTATATATCTTACATAAAATATAATACCACACACTGAATAACTTATTACTGATGCAAATGCAGCTCCATTAATTCCATATAATGGAATTAATATAACATTTAAGAATATATTAACCATCGCACTAATTGTCAAGCCAATACAATAAAATATCTGCTTCCCATTAGCAATAAACAAATTACTTATTAACTTAAAAAGTATCATACTAGGTGCACCAAACATAATTATACAGGTAACATTATACGCCGAAACAAATTCAATTCCATATAATATAAATAAAGCAATTTTACCAAATACAGCTAACCCTAACATACAAATTACCGACATTGCTATTGAAATTTTTATACTCCAATTTATATCTTGTATAGAATCATTTTTTGCTGTTTTTGAAAATAATACATTTTTAAAAGCATCTGGAATAATCCAAATATAATTTGCCAACCCAGTTCCTGTTGTATATAATCCTAATTGTGAATTTGAGACTTTATTTTTTAACATAATAACATCTACCTTATAATTAATATTTATTAGCAATGTCATTACCATTGTTATAAATGACAAACCAAAAATAAACTTTAATTCTTCTGAAGAAAAATTAATTTTTCTTAAATTTGGTTTGAGTAAATATATATAATATATTAAATCAATAATACTTTTTAGTGCTATAACTATAAATGCCATAATAACATATTGCGGTACCATCACAAACAACAAAAAATTCAATATCAAACTAATAAAAACATCTATAAAATTCATCTTTTGATATTTTTTTAATTTATCAACTGCCGCAATATATCCCACCTGTTGTGCAAAAACCTGACTCGGTACCATTATTAGTAAATAAATATTACCCCAATTCTTATTTATTAACATATTCAATAATAATACTATAAATGATAAAACAAACTGTAATAATGCTAATGCAAAATATTTATTTTTCACATTATCTAGTCCTTTTCTAACTGCTCTAGGATATGATTGTGCCAATCCAAAACCTATAAAAATCACTAATATGCTACTCAAATTTAAATAATATGCATATTCCCCTCTTAATTCTACTCCTAAATATCTGTTCAAAAATGCTGAAGTTAATACTCCTATTAACACTGACATTATATTGTTAAGTATTGAAAACACATATAAATTGCTTAATATTTTTTTCATAAAATTCCTACTTAATCACATAAAATTTCTTCATAAATCTTCGATAACTTTTCAATCATAATTTTTATATCAAATCGCTGCTTCACCATTTCTATTCCATTTTGAATATACTTTTCATTATCATTTGGTCTTTTTTTGATTTCTATCATTTTTTCACAAAGCGAATCTGGATTTCCCACTTCGCACAATAAACCAGTCTTCTTATCAAAAATAATTTCATCATTTCCTGTTGTCCTTGTTGCTACAACCAATGTTTTAGATGCTAAAGCTTCTATCAATATATATGGCAATCCTTCTTTATACGATGAAGATACATATAAATCTATACTTTGTAAAAGTTCTGGTATATTAGATTGAAATCCTCTTAATTCCACGTTATTTTCCAACTTAAATTCTTTTATACTATCTAATATGAGTGATTTATCTGGTCCATCTCCAATCAATAATAACAGGCTATCTGGATATTCCATATTAAATTTTTTAAAAGCTTTTATTAAATTTAATTGACCTTTTTCATAATGTAGTCTTCCGAAACATCCTACAATATATTTATAATCCGATATATCTATACCCAATTTTCTTAATACCAATTTTTTTTCAATATTAACATTAAATTTATCTATTTCAATTCCATTATAAATCATATATATATGATTTTTTTTAGCCATTTTTAATCTCAATGCCTCTTCATACTCTTTTTGTGACACTGCTATACAACAATCCGTAAAATTTCTTAACAATCCTTCTACTGTTAAATTCAAAAATTTTTTTATAGCTCCACATCTTTCGTAATGAATACCATGAAATGTATGAACAACTTTTAAACTTGATTTTATAATTTTAAGAGGTCTGCTATATATGCCTGCACCTCTTCCATGTGAATGACATATATGAATGTTATTATCTTTAACTATTTTTTTGATCTTTAATATATTTTTTAAATAATTATGTCTTAAATCAATGTCTATAACGTTTGAATACAGCTTAAACTTTTCAAAATACTCTCCATCATTTGGTGATACAACAAAAGTATTGAACTTTGTTCTATCTATATTTTTTAATATACTATATATATGAGCAGGTCCTCCTCCTGTGCTACTTGTAATTGATATAAACAAAATATTTATCACAACTTTATCTCCATTTTTACTTTTCTAATTAACTTTATAATAAATTTAGGAAGAATTACAATCATCAAATCATTAACAATATATTTATAATAAACAACATTTAATTTTTTTTGTTTAATAGCTTTGTATTTTGCTTTTATTGCATATTGACGCTGTTCTTTTTCTTTTTTTGCAGATATCATATTATCAGAATATCTTCTATATGCTAAAACATCTGGAATATTAGCTCCTTTATATTTAGATAATATTCTAACCCAATATTCATAATCTTGTGCATATTTAAAATCTTCATTATACATACCTATTTGTTTTAAAATAATACTTCTAAAAACAACAGATGAATGAAAAAAAGGATTACACTTGCATAAATTGTTTTGTATATCAGTATTATCTTTTAAAAAAATGGTTCTTTGTGGACATATATAATTCCCATTTTCATCTATTTCTGAAAACGCACACCCACATATATATATATCATCATTTTTTTCTAAAAATTGTATTTGCTTTTCTAATTTATTTTCCACCCAAATATCATCAGCATCTAAACGCGCAATATATTTACCATTTACTTTTTCCAAGCCATAATTCAAGGATTTTGTCAAACCGGAATTTGTTTTTTTATAATATTTTATTCTATCATCTGTTTTTAAATAATCTTTTATAATGGCCTCTGTTCTATCATTGGAGCCATCATCTATTATAATCAATTCCCAATCCGCATAAGTCTGATTTTCTACTGATTTAATAGCTTGCTCAATAAATTTTTCTCCATTATATACGCTTAATACTATCGATACCAAAATCATAAACCTAGTCTCCTACCCATAATTTCTATTTTATTTTACTATAGATATTATAATATAACTTATCTGGAAATAATTTATAATCATATTCTTCTGAAGTCTTTGTTGCATTTTTTATAATACTCTTCCTTAACTCTTTATTATCTATCACTTCTACTGCTTTCATAAAAATCTGCTCAACATCTTCTATATTACATAACATACCATTAATGCCATCGTTAACTAAATCAGGAGCCATACCAACTTTAGTTGTAACTAATGGAATTCCACTTGCCATTGATTCAATAATTGCTTTGGGACCTCCCTCAACTCTAGAAGCAACTATATACAAATCTAACAATCCATAATACTTTGATACATCTATCGCATTATCAAGCATAATATGATAATAAGATATATTAGCATTTTTTAATCTATTCTTTACATATCCTCTTGATGGTCCTGTTAATAAAACAAATATATTGTATTTTGCAGATAATTTTTCCACCACATCACAAAAAACATCTGGTCCTTTTATTAATTTAGGTTTATTTCCTCCTTCCCAACCTTCTCCATCTTTTTGAAATGAACCTATAACTATCTGATCTTCTGATATGCCAATTTTTTCTCTTTGCTTTTTTTTATCATAATCAGGAATAGGATGAAAAACAGATTTATCCACATGTAGAGGAATTACTACAATTTTATTTTCTGGAATACCTAAAGACATCATAACTTCTTTGGTTTCATTACAAGAAGTATGCCAAATATCTACAAAGTCAGTCTCACCTTGCTTTATTCTTTCAGCTCTTTTGTCATTAGGCTTTATATGAAAAATAGTCACAACCACCTTATTAGATTTATGTGGTCTAGCTATTCTCTTATCACTTATAAAAGCATTAAAAGAGCCAAAATGAATTATTTTATTTCTTACAAAACAATATGAAATCCCTGTTATAACTTTAACTTTAGTAGAATTCTTAGCTAAATACTCACCTTCTTCTTTTATAACCCAATCAGCATTTTCTACTATTTGTAAAACATCATATTTTTGTTTTCTTCTCATATTAATTTCTAATAAAATCTTATTTATTAACTTAAATTTTTCAGTCAGTTTCATTTTATCCTCTATTTTATTTTTCTATTTTTTTAATTATTTTTTCTCTTTTATCATAAATAACACTATTGGATGGTATCTCATTATTAACCAACGTTCCTGCACCTATAACACAATTATCTCCTATAATACTACCTGGTAAAATAACTGCATTACTACCAATCCAAACATTATTGCCAATATTAATTTTTTTAGTTATAAAACCACAATTGGCAACTACATCTGTACCATTATATATATGATTATGATCATATATAGCAACATTTTCCCCTATTAATACATTATCACCTATTTTAATCTCATCACGACATACTATACTAACTCGATTATTAAAAGAACAATTATCACCTATATCAAGTCTGGCACCTGACCGTACTCTAATGTAACTCCATTTTCTAATGTGAAAATTCTCGCCAATTCTAATTTTCCCTTTGCCTTCCACCATCTTATGACAGAAATCAAATGGTATATTAGCTGAGTTAATATCCAATCTATGTCTATTCAAAATTTTTGTAATACCTATTTTAAAATCCAAACATACAATATAATATAATTTTAATATTTTCAATAATATCTTTTTCACAGCCAACCCTCTATTACATTTTTAATATGTTTTTTAAACTGTTCATATGTAAAGTAATTCTCAACTCTACTTCTAGCTTTTTGTCCTAGTTTATTTCTTAGTTCTACAGAATACAATTGTTTTAATGCTTTTACATATTCATCAACATTTCTATTTGAACATTCAATACCTGTCACTCCGTCTATATTTACATAATTGACACCACTACCTTCTATTGTAAATGTTATAGCAGGTTTACCATAATACATACCCTCTACAAGTGCAACCCCAAAAGCTTCATTCTTAGTAACTGATGGAAAACAAAAAATATCCATCGCAGCAAAATAACTTTTCAACTGCACTTCATCTAATCTACCCGTAAATACAATCTTCTCGTCACCTTTTGCAAGTTTTTTTAATTTTTTGGTTAATGGACCTTCACTTCCTATAATAAAAACATATCCAGTATCAATTTTTTTACTTGCTTCTATCAAATATTCAAATCCTTTATATTTAACATGTCTACCTAATGCAAAGCATATTATCTTGCCTTTATATTTATTTCTTATATCATAGGCATTTTTCAATGCTTCTTCTGTTAAATGTAGTTTACTTTCTCTAATGCAATTGGGTACTACATAACATTTGTTTTTATATAACTTCAAATATTTACTTCCTTCTATATAATTCGGTGATGTTACAATAATCTTATTTGCCCTTAATAATAATTTTTGATTTTGTTTATATAATAATTTCCCTAATATCTTCTGTTTAACTATATCACTATGCCAATATAATATTAAATCAAATTTATTATTTTTGTATTTTAATAACATCTCGGCAACTAATGGATTAGGATAATGAAAAATAATAATATCTGGTTTATAATTTTTCATAATTTCATTCAAATATTTATCAAATGAAAACGATATCGGTTGCGATGCTACACTTGCTATAACCTTACATCTTATTATTTCTACACCATTAATATTATCAATATTATTTTCATTGCCATTACACACATACTCATCTTGTTTAGCATCTTGATTAAAACATATAATTTTTTGTTCGATGTCAAATTCATTTAAAGCATCAACAACATCTTTTGTTACCTGTTCAATTCCTCCAATAGCTGGATAAAAATATTTCGTAATATGTAAAATTTTTTTCATAAATACTCTCCAATTTCTAATTGTATCTATTTATTATCTTCCCTAGCCGCCGCAATCTCCTGTCTTGCAGCTTCCAGCTCCTGTCCATATTCATTCATTATCTTGCTATTCTCTTCTGTAAAGCCCTCTGTGCTTTCCTTGCTGAATATTATTTTTACAGTTTCAAGCACTATCTGGAAATCAAGCATAAGTGAATAGTTTACAACATATATAAGATCCATCTTAAGCTTATCGTAAGATGTTGTATTGTATCTGCCATATACCTGTGCATAACCTGTAAGTCCGCCTTTGACCTTAAGTCTGTAGCCAAATTCTGGAATATCTTGTGTATATTTAGCAACATGCTCAACTCTTTCTGGTCTTGGTCCTACAATACTCATATTGCCTGCCCATATATCAACAAGCTGAGGAAGTTCATCTATTCTTGTTGCTCTTATGAATTTACCTACCTTAGTTATTCTGTCGTCATCAGAAGTCGCTGGATGCGGCTTGCCATCTTTTTCCGCATCTTCTTTCATACTTCTGAATTTATGTATTCTAAACACCTTGCCATCGTATGTACATCTGTCCTGCATAAAGAACACTGAACCGCCGTCCTCTAACTTTATACATATTGCTGTTATAAGGAATACCGGTGATAATATAATAAGTCCTAATGTTGAACCTACAATATCAATAGTTCTTTTAACAAATGCCTGTCCTGTTGTCATTCCAACATTTTTAGCAAGGAATAATGGTGAATCGAACAGATTAATCTCTTCTGAACCTCTTACAAGTATATCCTGTATCTTAGGTGTATAATATACTGGAATATCTTTTTCAAAGCAGAATTTAAGTATTTCTTTTCTCTCGTTGTTTGGAATATCATTAAGAAGAACTGCTTCATATTGAAGTATTTTATTATATATTACATCTGATGCCTCTTTATATGATATTTCTTCACAAACTTCGTATTTATCACTTCTGTTAGATATTTTATAACGTAAATGATTTTTATGAACACCGTTAATCTGTAATAATTTTATTGGTGGGAATATCATTCCGTATATCCTTATCCCAACAAGGTCATACAATACGCAGAACACTAAATCAATCAATGTTGAAACAGCTATCAGACCTGCAAGTCGTCCCATACTGTCAACTCGTCCCGCTGTTAAAGCTATTATAAGATATTCTCCAATTGCCGTTGTTATAAGTGCAAGGGACTGTGAGAATACAAGATTAACAAGTTTAATGTATCCAAGCTTAAATCCGCCCCACATTTTATATGTAACAAAGATAAGGAGAAAGATTGTGAATACCATAAGCTTATTACCACTTCCCATAAATGGTGTCTTAAGCATTGTATTATATACATTATTCCACATATATGCAAAATGCAATGTAAGTATCAGGAGCATTATTATATTAAATGCCCCTACATACATACTTACATTTTTATTTCTACTCATCCTGCCCTTATTTTCTTTCATCTTATCCTCGTTCCAATCTTATATTTATCTATATATTATTGTTATTTATTTCTCATCATAATCCATAAGAAAATCTCCATCAAACTCATCTGCTGATGGCTTCTTTCTTACACCAGTGTTGTTTCCTGCCACATTAGCTTTCTTTCTTGCGGCTACCTCACCGACACTTCCTGCCTGTCTTTTGACTGGCTTAGAAGCATTGTTAGTATTCTTTCTTGCTGATGAAGCATTTCTTGCTTTCTCGAATGATTTATCTGGTGACTCCTCGCTGTTATAATGTCCATAATAGCTGCCGTAGTATTTACCATAATACTTGCCATAGTATCTTCCATAGTAACCATTTTCTGATAAATCAACCTTATTAAGAACGCTTCCGATTATCTTAACTTTTGTCTTTTTAAGCTGTCCCATTACATTCTGTGCGAACTTATAGCTTACCTGGTTAGCTGCGATTACAAGAACCGCACCATCACATACCTGTGCAACAATAGCTGCATCGATAACACTTCCAAGAGGTGGTGTATCGATGATTACATAATCATACTTTTCTCTCATCTGTCTTACAGTCTCTTTGAATAATGGGCTGTCAAGAAGCTCTGATGGGTTAGGTGGCACAGGGCCAGCAAGAATAACGTCCATATCCGGCACATTTGTCTGATATATTACTTCTTCTAATGTGTTCTGTCCTGAAAGAAAATGTGTCAATCCCTTAACACCCTTCTTAACTCTGTAACGTCCTACAAGAACTGACTTTCTTAAATCACAGTCAATGAATAACACTCTCTTGCCGCCATCTGCTATTGATGAAGCAAGGTTCATTGTTACTGTTGATTTACCTTCATTAGGTCCACAGCTTGTAAACATAACTACCTTTGTATCTTTACCACTTAAGAATATGTTAGTTCTTAAATTTCTATAGCTTTCTCTTACCTGATAATCATCCTGCTGGTTAGTTTCTATATTAATTGTCTGCATATTTTTAATCCTTTCACACTCTCTTATTTAACTATTTTCTTGTTTTCTTTTTCTTACTGCTTGGCTGTCCATTATATTCTTCTTCAGTTAATGGAATAAGTGAAAGATTAGTTATGCCAAGATATTTTTCAACATCATCTGATGTCTTAATTCTATCATCAAGAATGAAGTTGACTACAAGCACTGCCATTGCTATTACAATACCTGCTATTGCACCAAGCATTGTATTCTTCTTAACATTAGGACTTGATGGTGCATTTGCAACACGTCCATATTCAATTACATTAACGCCTTCAATCTGCATTACTGATGTTATCTGCTTAGCAGATACATCTGCGATTGCATCTACTATTTCTTTAGCTCTCTTAGGGTCTGTATCTGTAACTGTTACCTGAAGAACTCGTGAATCTGTCTCGATTTCACAAGAAATCTTGCCAACGAGTGCATCTGGTGTTATATCAAGATCAAGGTCTTTAACTACCTGTTCTACTACTGGAAGGCTTGTCACAAGAACTTTATAATCTTTAACAAGCTGTGTTGATGACTGAATATCACTAAGTGTTGTAGTAGTGCCATTCTGTCTGTTGATTATATATAATTTGATGGATGACTGGTACTGAGGTGTAATTGCTATCTCTGTTATTCCAAATGCAACTATTGCTGTCGCAACACCTGCTACAATTACTATCCATATCTTTGATAACAGCATCCTTATGATCTGCATAATATCAATTTCTACTTCTTCGTTGTTATCTTGTCTGATATTTGTTTCCATATTATCTCCTATCCTTTGCGCCTTGAATACTTACTCTGGCGTTTATTATTCTGTACAATTATACGAACCTTGTCTAATAATGTCAACAAGGCCTACTTCCATCTCTTTTTTTGATTAAATGTCTTACCCACCCCCTTGATTTTAGCTGGTTTCGAGATGATTGACTTGTTTTTTATGTGATTTGCGGGAAAATGTTTTTAAAAAAGAACATTCTATATTATTATCAGCATACACTGCAAATCACACCTAAAAAAATGCGAGAATATCCTGTCTGACATTCTCGCAAGTTTCACTGTTACAAGCTACTAGCCGGAATCGAACCGGCGACCTACTGATTACGAATCAGTTGCTCTACCGACTGAGCCATAGTAGCGTACTTGAATTATTGTACTCTTATTTGGTGGAATTGTAAAGGAGGAATTATCCAATTTTCCTTATCAGAATAAATCACTGCGACTTCTGGTTCTTGTTAATACCATACACCTTTTCACATTTCCACCCCCGCCGCATAAATTATAATAACAATACTTATACCAAGAGGTTATTTATGAAAGCTCTCCCCACCAATTCATCCCCTCCTCTGTTATCGCTTAAAGGTATTTCCTTTGCATATAATACACCGAAAAGCGAAATTCCTGCACTTGATAATATCTATCTTGATATTATGCCACAGTCTTTTACATCTATAGTCGGGCCTTCCGGCTGTGGCAAATCGACCTTGCTTTCCATCATATGCGGGCTTCTTTCGCCACAGAAGGGTGAGGTTGTTTTTAATGAGGATATTCTACACGATAATGCTGTATCTCCAAGAATTGGATTTATGCCACAGAAAGATACTTTATTTGAATGGCGCACTATTTATAAAAATGTGACACTCGGTCTTGAAATTAATCATCTTAAAGATAAGATTCACCTTGAAAATGTTGACAATATGCTAAAAGAGTATGGACTTTACCAGTTTCGTAATGTCCACCCATCAGAATTATCAGGTGGTATGAGGCAGCGTGCGGCATTAATAAGAACCCTTGCACTTAACCCGGATATTCTTCTGCTTGATGAACCATTTTCCGCTCTTGATTACCAGACGAGGCTTGAAGTGTCTGATGATATCGGCAAAATCATTAAAGAGCAGAAAAAAACAGCCATTCTTGTTACTCACGATATATCGGAGGCTATCTCTATGGGCGATTGTGTCGTTATTCTTTCACACAGGCCTGCACATATTAAAAAAGTTGTTAATATCAACCTTTCCATTCCTGACAGAACACCATTTACTTCAAGACAGGCTCCTGAATTTGCAGGATATTTTAATGAAATATGGGAGGATATACAATGAATAAATCTATCAAAGCAATCAATAAAAAAGACATCTCTAACTCCCGTACACAATATCTTAACCACATAAGATTATATAAAATCTCCATAACTGTATTAAGATTTTTGATTTTAATGGCATTTATTGCCGCCTGGGAAATATTAACCCGTACTGGTATTCTTAATCCATTTATATTCAGCTCACCATCAAGAATATGCACAACTTTTATTGCTATGGCTAAAGATAACAGCATATTCATTCATATATGGACGACACTTTTTGAAACATTTTTATCTTTCTTCCTTATTATAATTGTCGGAATGGGAGCAGCAATTCTTCTCTGGCTGTGGAAAGGCTTATCAGACTGCCTTGAGCCTTTCCTTATTGTGCTTAACAGCCTGCCCAAATCAGCACTTGCCCCTATGATAATCGTCTGGCTTGGCAATAATATGAAAGCTATTATCATAACTGCTATATCTGTAGCTATATTTGGTATGATAATTAACATATATACCGGATTTTTAGAAATTGACAAGGAGAAAATCATTCTTATTAAGACACTCGGCGGTACTAAGAAAGATATTCTTAAGAAACTCATACTTCCCGGTTCTAAGCAGATAATAATAAGCAATATGAAGGTCAACATCGGTCTTTGCCTTGTTGGTGTAATAATTGGCGAATTCTTAGCCGCTGATAAGGGACTTGGCTACCTTATTATATATGGTTCGCAGGTATTCAAGATGACTTATGTATCTATGAGCATTGTTATACTCTGCATTATCTCAACTGTTCTATTCAAACTTGTTGATGTCATTGAGAAAATGTTTCGTGATTGACATTTTTATCTTTTCATAATATACTGCAAATATACAAATTATGCTTTATATCGTATACAGTTTATTGTATACTCATATAGCTTATAATTAATGGCATTACTATAGATTATCACGCGCCCCGCTGGCGCAGAAATGAGGATTTAATGATTTCACTCCGCATTAAGGACACTAAAGTATTTATGTCCCAGCTGCTTATCAAGGATACCTTCGATAGAATGCTTCTGTCAGAAGCCACAATAAAGACTGCGTGTTCATACACTATTAATGGACAGATTAACAAGGAATATTATTCTGATGAAGAATGGGATAATCTTAATAATAACGAAAAGTCTTATTCAGAATGGGGTAATATTAAGCCATTCTGTTTTAGTCTTATTAAGGGTAATAAAGTTCCTGCTGCTATGAAGCTTGTTATGCTTGCCTCTTATGAACTTGTCACAGATATTATCGCAAAGAATAACATCGCTGTTATGCCTGAGAATGTTAATGGTCTCTTTATTAATATGAAGTATCAGGAAGGTCATGTAGATATTATTACAGGAACTTCCCTTAATATATTTACATTAGATAAGCAGCTTGATACAGCTTTCGACAAGTATGTTAAGACATTTCTTGCTAATGCCGGTCTTGATTTTGAAGAATTATAGTAAGTTTATTAATATTTAATATTTATCTAAAGCCTTGATTTTACTGTATTATCTCCATTTTTGTTAGCACTCATTAGATTTGAGTGCTAATTTCTGCTTGACTTCCACTTTTAACAATATTAAACTTAGACTTAATTAAGGATATAAAGATACATATATTTATTCTTTACATCTAATGAATATTAAAAGATAGGAGATAATAATTATGTCTAATACACACGGAAGTTTATCTATTAACAGTGACAATATTTTTCCAATAATTAAAAAATGGATGTACTCTGACCACGATATTTTCTACAGAGAGCTTATATCTAACGGCTGCGATGCCATAACAAAGCTTAAAAAGCTTGATATGATTGGTGAATATGAAGCACCTGATGATATTGAATATAAGATTAATGTTAAAGTAAGTGCTAATAATAAGACTATCAAGATTATTGATAATGGTATTGGTATGACTGATGGTGAAGTTGAAGAATATATTAACCAGATTGCTTTCTCTGGTGCAGAAGCATTTCTTGAAAAATATAAGGACAAGGCTAATGATGACCAGATTATCGGTCACTTCGGACTTGGTTTCTACTCAGCATTTATGGTAGCTGATAAGGTTACTATTGATACTCTTTCTTTTAAGGAAGGTGCTAAGGCTGTTCACTGGGAATGTGACGGAGGTACAGAGTATGATATGTCTGATGGAACAGCTGCAACTCCTGGTACTACTATCACTCTTTACTTAAATGAAGACAGCTACGAATTCGCCAATGAATACAAGGCTCGTGAAGTAGTTGAAAAGTACTGCTCATTTATGCCAGTACCAATCTTCCTTACTAATGAAGATGCCGGCGAACAGACAGAAGAGATTCCAGAGGAAGAAGTAACAGATAAGGATACTGTTCTTGATACATTTATCAAGGAAGCTGTTACAGAAGAAGTTGAAAAAGAGGACGGCACTAAAGAGACAGTCGAAAAAGTTCCAGCAAAGAAGATGGCTAAGATTGTTAAAAGACCTGTTGCTATCAATGATATCCACCCTCTCTGGACTAAGCACCCTAACGAATGTACTGAGGATGAATATAAGGAATTCTACCGCAAGGTATTTAACGATTATAAAGAGCCTTTATTCTGGATTCACCTTAATATGGACTATCCTTTTAACTTAAAGGGTATACTTTACTTCCCTAAGATTAATACAGAATACGAGTCAATTGAAGGAACAATTAAGCTTTACAATAATCAGGTATTCGTTGCAGATAACATCAAAGAAGTTATTCCTGAATTCCTTCTTCTCTTAAAGGGTGTTATTGATTGTCCAGATCTTCCTCTTAACGTATCACGTTCTGCACTCCAGAATGATGGCTTTGTTAAGAAGATTTCTGATTACATTACTAAAAAGGTTGCTGACAAGCTTTCTGGTATGTGCAAGACTAACCGTGAGAACTATGAGAAATATTGGGATGACATCAACCCATTCATCAAATTTGGCTGCTTAAAAGACGAAAAGTTCGCTGAGAAGATGAATGATTACATTATATTCAAGAACCTTGAAGGCAAGTATTTAACACTTAAGGATTACCTTGAAGCTAACAAGGAAAAGCACGAGAATACAGTCTTCTATGTAACTGATGAGAAGGAACAGAGCCAGTATATCAATATGTTTAAGAAAGAGAATATGGATGCTATCATTCTTACTCACAATATTGACCAGCCATTCATCACTCATCTTGAAGGCAAGAACGAGGGTCTTAAATTTGCAAGAATTGATACTGACCTTTCTGATATATTCAAGGAAGAAACAAGCGAAGATGAATTAAAGGATGCAACTGAAAGCCTTACAGCTACATTTAAGAAAGCACTTAACAATGATAATCTTAATATCAAGGTTGAAAAGTTAAAGGATGCTTCTGTATCTTCTATGATTACTCTTTCCGAGCAGGATAGACGTATGCAGGATATGATGAAGATGTACGGTATGTCAGGAATGGATCCGGCTATGTTTGGTTCTACAGGACAGACTTTAATTCTTAATGCTAACAACAGTCTTGTTCAGTATGTTCTTAACAATAAAGATGGTGAGAATACTGATATTATCTGTAAACAGCTTTACGACCTTGCACTTATAAGCCACGCTCCACTTACAGGAAACCAGATGACTGAATTCATTGCAAGAAGTAATAAGATTATGGAATTACTTGCAAAATAATACAATTTAACATATGATAGGATATACGGGGTGAATTCATTCGCCCCGTATATCAATTAGATTGGGGACTAACGTATGACTACTAATAACAACAATACACCTGATGAAGATGATTTAGATTATATCGATTTTGATGATGATTATGATGATATTGAAGATGACGATGATGACAATGATGATTATTCTTACAGCCATTCTGATAATATCAGCAGACATACAGATAATAATAAGAAGCAGGAGTATTCTGTTGTTAAATTTATATTATCAGAAGCCTTCAGTTTCATTAAAATTGTAGTATTCGCGGCTATTATCGCCCTGCTCTGCACGAATTTCATAATCATTAATGCCGAAGTTCCATCTGGCTCTATGAGAGATACAATATGGGAAGGCGACCGTCTTTTCGGTTTCAGGATTGCTTACAAGTTCAGCGAACCAAAGCGCGGTGACGTTATAATCTTTAAATATCCTGATAATGAGTCAGAGAATTATGTTAAGCGTGTTATTGGTCTTCCTAATGAAATAGTCCAGATTAAGGAAGGGCATGTATACATCAATGGTGATGAGCTTGATGAGCCATATATCAAAGAATATATATATGATGACGGCGAAACACACACTTATATTGTTCCTGACGGCTGTTATTTTATGCTTGGTGATAATCGTAATAACTCCAAAGACTCAAGATACTGGACTAACACATATGTTAAGAAAGAAAAGATAATTGCCAAGGTGCTTATCCGTTATTACAGCGGTGAAAAGGGACGCATTTCCTTTAGCAGAATCAGTTAAAATTTCATACAATTTATAATGTAACGTATAATAAATCACCTCCTGTTAATACTACTACTGTGTATTGCAAATGTTCTATTTATTAAAGCATTTACCAGACACTTAAGTTAAAGATTAACAGGAGGTAATTTATTATGACTAATTTAAGCTGTAACGCTTGTAGCTGTGTACACAATGATGATAACTGCTGCTGCCTTAATGGTATTGATGTAAAGGGAAGTAATGCCTGTGAGTGCAGTGAAACTTGCTGTGGAAGCTATTCTTACAAAGATGGCTCTGCTAAGAATAATACTGCTTCACCTAAGCTTAATCTTCAGATAAAGTGTGCCGCACATAACTGCGTGTATAACAATAACGAAGCTTGTCAGGCTGACCACGTTGATATATCAGGCATAACAGCCGTAAATGCTGACGATACTGTCTGTTCAACCTTTAAATCCAAATAATAAATTAACATAAACAAAAAAGAGGTTGCCAAATTATTCATTTTATTATAAAATTATAATAGTTATGATAATTAGGAGGTATACCAAAGAATGGTAAGCGCAGGAGATTTTAAGAATGGTTTAACAATTCAGATGGATAATAACATTTGGCAGATTATTGAATTCCAGCATGTAAAGCCTGGTAAGGGTGCTGCTTTCGTTAGAACAAAGTTAAAGAATATCGTGAGTGGTGGTGTTGTTGAAAAGTCTTTCAGACCTACAGAAAAGTTTGACCTCGCTCATATTGAGAAAAGAGAATATCAGTATCTTTACTCAGATGGTGATCTTTACAACTTTATGGATACAGAGACATTTGAACAGATTGCATTATCTGCTGAGAATGTTGGTGATTCACTTAAGTTCGTTAAAGAAAACGAAATGGTTAAGCTCTGTTCACACAACGGTAACGTATTCTCTATTGAGCCACCTATCACTGTTGAACTTCAGATTACAGAATCTGAACCAGGTGTTAAGGGTGATACAGCTACAGGTGCTACAAAGCCAGCTATCCTTGAAACAGGTGCTAAGATTTTAGTTCCATTATTTGTTAACCAGGGTGATACAATTAAGATTGATACAAGAACAGGTGAATATATTTCACGTGTTTAGTTAATCAGATTAAAGGTTAAGATTTATAAGATATTTATTATATTTTAACATAATAAGTTCTTAAAAAGAGCCTGTACACTTTCATCGGTGTGATATGTACCCAGAATCCTGGACACATTGACTATTGCTCAGGCTCAACACATGGATGCTATCCGATATTTAACGGGCGGCATCCATTTTGTTTTTGCTTGAATTCTTTTATTATTGTAGTATTCTATGTATTCTTCAATAGCTATTGAGAATTCCTCAAAAGAAGAATACTCTTTCTCGCAGCCATAATACATCTCATTTTTTAATCTTCCAAAGAATGTCTCCATTATACAATTATCATAGCAGTTTCCTTTTCGTGACATAGATTGTATTATGCCGCGTTTTTTCAGTTCATTCCGATAATAAGCAT
>FONU01000029.1 GCA_900112995.1 [Lactobacillus] rogosae
GGCATATGATATAATATGACTACTTCGTAGTCACTTAGAAGTTTCTTCGAAACTTCATATGCGTGGTAAAGCAACGCAAGGTATATGATATAATGAACACGCAGGTGTTTATCTTAAAAGTTTAGATCGGATTTTGGTGGATTTTATGGTTAATGACGAATTTGACAATATGGATATTCATTTTATGAAACTGGCGATTGGACAGGCGAAGAAAGCGGCTAAGATTAATGAAGTGCCTATCGGGTGTGTTATCGTGTATGATGGTAAGATTATTGGCAGAGGATATAACAGACGTAATACCGACAAGACTACACTTGGACACGCTGAGATAACCGCAATTAAAAAAGCAAGCCGTTATATGCAGGACTGGAGACTTGAAGGCTGTACCCTGTATGTAACATTAGAGCCCTGCCAGATGTGTGCCGGTGCTATTATTCAGGCAAGAATTCCACGTGTAGTTATCGGTTCAATGAATTCTAAGGCTGGCTGTGCCGGTTCTGTTCTTAACATTTTGCAAATGCCACAATTTAATCATCAGGCTGAGGTTGTAAGGGGCGTATGCGAAGAACAGTGTTCAACTATGCTAAGCTCCTTCTTTAAGGAACTGCGTGAGAAGAAGAAAATACTCAAAGAGAAGGCACTTGCTGAAAGCTCTGAAGCAGATAACAATCAGGTATTTATTAACCGTTAATTCAAGGAATACCTTAACATAATTATTTAAAGTGCATTTAACGCCTGGAGGACTACCTATGAACGTAAGATACAGTCTTGGAGATTACACGCTTAAAGTATTAGGCTGTGATAAAAGCCTTGATGTTCTGGATTTCTATTACAGAAACCGCAACGATTTTGATATATATGAAAGTGATAAGCCAGAAGCTTTCTATACAGAAGAATTCATCAAGAATATGCTCAATGCTGAGAACAAAGCTCTTATGTCTTTACATTTTGTAAGATTTTTTCTTGTATCTAATGACAATCCCGACTACATTATCGGAACTATTTCTTTATCCCACATCAACAGAGGCTCATCACCATCTGCTAATATGGGATATAAAATAGACCGTCTTAACCGCGGCAAAGGGCTTGCTTCCCTTATGATTGCCCATATGCTTGATGTGGTAATTCCCGATTTAGGTATCCACCGCACAGAATGTTACATTCATCCTGACAATAAGATTTCACTCCACCTTATGGACAAAATGTCATTTATTGATGAAGGCATTGCACATTCTTATGTAAAGCTTAACGGCAAATGGCAGGATCACAGACGTTTTGTCTATATCTCCTGATACCAGTATCCAAAATATGGATTAGAATAATCGCTTCTATGGCTTTTCTTAAAATTGTTAAAGCCAAACATTGAAGCCATATACCTCTCCCTGTTGCAGTACATTCCCGGCACGCCAATAAAATAATGTGTGTTATTCTCATTTTCACACACCCTGCCAAACAAAAGATGCCGGAAATTATAATATCCGTGTATTAAAAAGCTGTTATTTATTATGTCATTCTCTATGGACAACAGCTCTTTAAGCACCTCTGTTGACACCTCTACGCAGTCGTACAGATAGTCATCATCAAATGCGTCAATATAATCAGGCTTTGCATACAATAATTTATCGACTTTTTTGTCAAAGCTGGTCTTTGCTTTTTTTCTTTTTGACTTATCATTATCACTTTGCATTATCTTATTACCCTGACCGGTGCAGTTATCCAAAGTCTCCGCCTGCATAATTGCAACATCCTTATCCTCCCGTATCATACATCCATTGGTGTATGCTGTATTACTGTCTGACTGTGCTGCACTGACTGTTCCATTCATATTCTGCAAAGCATTAGCATTTTCTGGTGCATTATTATCCACTGCTACGTTATGGCTGGCATTGTCTGGTTTATTGGTACTATCTTTGAAATTATCAACAACAGAAGCTCTTTTTCTTTCATTAATCAACATTTCTTTGTCAACGAAGTGGATTTTTTGTGTATTAATGCTCTCATCTTTCCACATTGAGAACATCATATAGAATGCATCCGCCTGATTGGCTATTCCAATGCCGCATATGTCAGAAAATGTATACCCTGTACTATCAATGTTGGACGAATTAAATATGCCCTTGTACACAGCCATACCATTCTGCACCATACAGTCGCCAGCCTTTAAAAGCTGGTATTCACCACTGTTATAACCTGCGAATAACAGATACACCCCGAATAGTTCCGGAGTATCAGTATATACACCCCTTAGATTAATATTTAACCGGATTTCTCCCCTGACAACTTCAACCTTTGCAAAGCCTACATTCTTATCCTTAACTCCACCCGGATATGAATAGATATATGACACAAAACGTTGATAATCAGCCATTTTAAAACCTCCCTTAGGACATAAGATTAACTAATCAATCTTATGTCCTAAGGGAGGTAAATATTCATTGCCTTAATTATGTGCTGTCTGTTATCTGTTATTAATTATCGCATTAGTAAGAGCCGCGAACTGCTCTAATGTGAGTGCTTCTCCTCTTATTGTAGCAGAAAATCCACACTGTTCTAATGCTTTAAGCAGTTCCTCTTTGGATACATTGACTTCACCGCTATTACCCACGCTGTTCATCATAGTCTTTCTTCTTTGGTTAAATGAAGCTCTTATTATCTTGAACATAAGATGTTCATCAAGCACATCAACTGGAGGCTTCTGGTATCTTTCCAGCTTTATTACCGCTGAGTCTACATTTGGACGTGGCATAAAACAGCTTGCTGGAACATTAAGCACAATCTTAGGTCTGGCATAATACTGCACTGCTAATGAAAGTGCACCGTAATCTTTAGTTCCCGGACCTACCTGCATACGGTCTGCCACTTCCTTCTGAACCATAATAGTTATGCTGTCCAAAGGCACACAACTCTCAAAAAGTCCCATAATAATAGGAGTTGTTATGTAGTAAGGAAGGTTAGCAACAACCTTTATTGGCTTACCACCATTTTTCTTGTCTGCAAGTTCCTTAATATTAAGCTTTAATATATCCTCATTGATAACTGTTACGTTATCATACCACGACAGTGTATCCTCTGTAAGAATTGGTATAAGCTTCTTATCAATCTCGACAGCTACAACCTCTCTTGCATTCTCGCAGAGTATCTGTGTCATAGTTCCAATACCCGGTCCTACCTCAAGCACGAAATCATCCTTCGTAACTCCGGCTTCCCTCACAATCTTTTCAACTACATTTTCATCTATAAGAAAGTTCTGACCGAACTTCTTCTGAAAATTAAAACCGTATCTGTTAAGCACCGCGATTGTATTAGTCGGATTGCCAAGGTGCATAACGTGTGCGTATTTATTATCCACTGTATAATCTCCATTCTTATAATTACTGATTGACGAATATGTTATGCCTCTTTAAAGAATAACCTTCTCGCATTGTTATTAGTAATGTCCACTATCTCATCATAAGACATTTTCTTGATTTCTGCCAGCTTTTCTATGACATATCTTATATTACTGCTGTCATTTCTTTTGCCCCTGTTAGGAACTGGTGCAAGATATGGGCAGTCTGTTTCTAATAATATGCGCTCCATTGGTATAACCTCCGCCGCCTCAACAAGCTTTCTTGCATTCTTAAAGGTAAGCACGCCGCCTATTCCAAAGTAGAAGTTCATATCGTAAAATGTCTTGACCGACTCCTTAGTATATGAATAACAGTGTATTATTCCACCTATCCTGTCCGCATTTCCATTTTTTAAAATGTTAATTGTGTCCGCACAGGCTTCTCTGGAATGTATAATCACTGGCTTATTAACTTCAACAGCCATCTGTAACTGCCTTTCAAACCATTTAAGCTGTACTGCCCTCTCTGGCTCATCATAATAATAATCAAGTCCAATCTCACCTATTGCAACAACCTTCGGATTGCTTAGTGCTTCTTCCTTAAGCCAGCTTATAATATCCTCATTAAGTTTGTCATAATCATCTGGGTGAACGCCTATAGCCGCATATATATTCTTATACTGCTTCGCAAGATTTAAAGTCTTCCTGCACCCTTCTATGCTTGCACCGACATTTACAATAGTATCAATGTCTGTAGATAAAAGCTTATTAAGCAGTTCGTCCCTGTCCACATCAAATGCTTCATCATCATAATGTGCGTGTGTATCAAATATTCTCATTCTTATTCTTCCCTGACTTTCCTGTCTTTCCAAGCGCAATCACCCATACAACTGACAGGATAATTCCTGCTATGCTGACAATTGCTCCCTGCCATACATAAGGCACTTTAATATTAATAACTGTTGTACCTTTCTGTATATACATAAGATTATTCTTTTTTTCAATATTCTGTGCTGTGCTGAATATGTCGTGATAAGCAAGTGCAGTGTTAACATTATCCTCATTAGATGTTATTGTAATCGTGCTGCCTGTATAATCAATTGTAAGAGGAAATATCTTTCTTTGTGGCAATGTTTCCTGTTTAAGACCTGACATATTCTCAAGCAGTCTTCCAACTGTCTTATCACCTGTCATACTGTAGAAATTCATAATGCCAAGACCACACATTATTATATTATCATTCTTAACTGTTCCATAGAAATCAAGACTCAGTCCATTATCGTCAACACTTCCGTAAGAAGTATCAAGTCCATCAAGATATACAGTATTCCACTCAGTGTGTCCCTGTGGGAACATATCTGTATATACACGCCCAATTCTTGTATTCATCTCTGGATAACCATTCTCGAACTTAACCGCATTACAGGTAACTCCAAGAAATGTCTGTGTATGGGTTCTCTTATCCTGCGGAATGGAGTCTGCTGAGATTATAATCTTAACCCCTGCCTCACTAAGTCTTATAATAAGCTCCTCTGCCGCCTCTTTATCATTATAAGTAAAGCCGTCAAGGAATATCTCTTTATACTGCGATAACTGTTCAAATGTATAATCATCAAGATTATAAGAGTCTGTTTCTTCTACCGCTGGAAATCTTAAAGAAATTCCTGAAGCTCCACTTCCTATGCCTATAGCTTCATAAGTACTTAGAGTTCCCCAGTTGCCATTAACATCAAGATGATAAAGCCTGTAATCACCATTATAGTCAACAAGCTTATAGCCAACAGCATTTGCCGCCTCATCAAGCTTATCAAGAGTTCCTGTATACTTATTAAGCTGTGAAAGCCTTACTATAACTGTGTCATTGCCAAGCTCCTCACACCTGTCAAACATATAGTAAAATCTGCTTTCAGCCATAGCCTTATTAAGATTGGCTATATTAGTTGATGTATTAGCCGCTTCCCAGCCCGCACCAAACGTAGCCGGAACTCCGTTATTCCAGTCTGCTGTAAGCCACGCACCCATAGCTCCAAGACTGCTCGCATCCATAAGTGCAAGTCTCTGTCCTGTTATGCTCTGCGCCTTTGATATAAGTGTATGATTCTGTGTCTGATTAATCCTGTCCTCTGCCTCACTTGTATCTGTCATATTTAATGATAAAATGTCATCAATAAGCGATGTATCAGAAGAATTATCCTCTGATGTACTATTATACCGGCTGAACATTCTACTTAAAGATAATTTATTATCTGCTGTCAGCAGACTTCCGCCTGTTATCAATGTAAGTGATGGCACTATATCTGCTATAAGAAGAACACACATCAATAGCACCAACGGCTTCTTTAATGTATCCCACTTAAGAAAGCTGTACAATATAAAGCATAATGCTATGGAAATAAATCTTAACATCCAAAGATACTGGCTTCCCGGAAGAAGGCTTAACACCGGATACATAGCTGTAGTAGTGCATACAAGAATGACTACCGCTGTCACAAATCCCGCTCTTGACTTCTTATATCCAAGTAATATTCCGCATACCGCTATTATGCACGCTGCAAGCCCATAGTAGAAATGGGAGTTATTGCTCTTAATTCTATCAAGCGGATTAAGAGTAACAACAAGCTTCTGAAAGAAGTTAGCCATATTTTCTGAGTTATCAAGTGATGTTATTCCTCCATTAAGCGAAGCAACAAGCCATATTCCAAGAACCATAAATCCAAGCAGTATGCTGACAATCACTTCCAATACCGCTCTCTTATTGCCTTGCTGGAACATATACACTATGCAGTATATAAGCACTGCCAGTGCAATCATACCAGCATAGCCAAGATGACACATTGCCATAAGTGCGAATGTAACTATAATTATAGGAATATATATTCTCTTTCTCTCTGACAGATATTCACATACCGCATATATGAATACAGGCAGAAATATCATACACAATGATCTTGCAAGATTACCTTCAACAAACAATGCAAGCAGATTATTAGGCATAAAGAACCATATAAGTCCAACAAATGCACCAAGATATGGCCTATTCATTTTCCTGCCTATTATAAGCCATAATATGCTGTTAAAAAAGCAGACTGTGCCCACGAATATAAGGTATCCTGCAAGCTGTCCTCCACCTGCAATCATCTGGCATAATGCCATATAATATGCTGTAAGTGGTGCCCAGTAACGCATAATCTCCACGCCGTTATACCACATAGAATTATATATAGGATACCAGCTGCCTTCCTTTATAGAATTGTATACATAATCTCCACGGAATATATGATACATAGTATCTGAACCTGTAGGGTATGCCCCATTATTCTTAACTAAGAATACAACAAGCACTGACACTGCCAGATATATTATTGGCATAAGAATTAACAGATACCACGTCTTCCTGTTCACATCATTTCTATTCATAACAGCCATCATCCTTCTGTTAAATCATCTAATACTGCATCCATAACCTCAGATAATATTATATTCTCTGTATCTGCGTTAATCTGTGCATTTCCCTCCTGCTCTGCCATATTAACAATATAACTTCTTGTAGGAGTTTCGCTCGCCTCTAATCTTGTCATCATTCCACCGATATCATGAATTATCCTGTAGAATTCACTTGAAAAATAATCAGTTACATTCTCAAGTGTCGGCATTATGCTGTCAAAAGGCTCTTCATCATTAAGCACCTTATTCTGGTACTTTTCAAGGAAATTGGCAATTCCCTTCTCGAATATATTAAACTCAACAAATGAGCTTCTTCCAAACTTAATATCCAGAGCGAACTCCCATGTGTGTGGATGTATTTCACCCTTCTTGCCATCAATAATTATGTAATGCCTCATATTAAGGTAAAATTTAATTCTATATTCCCTGTACAACTTAACTGCCATATTAATCTCCATTCCTGTCTGATATTTTAAGCATATACACTGTATTTATACAGCCTTACTCTGTTTATATCTGTCCTTAAGTTTACTAATATCAGCTTCATTATTAACAAGCTGGCTGTTCTCAACTGATGAATTATCATCTACAAGTATATTAATCTTGTCCAGGGCACGCTTTTCATCAATCTTAATAAATATAAGCACAAGATCCGTCCTGCCATATTCAAATCTCAGAACATTTTTATCAAGAATATATACTGCTCTTTCTATAAACTTAACCCTGCTTTCAATATTCCTGCATTTGATATGTATAAATGTGACCGGATATATCTCCCTCTTAGTAATCTTTTCAAGAAACGGAATAATAGCCTTCTGCTTCCACAGATTATTTCTTGTATCGTGAAGGTCGCTTTCCATAAGCTTCTGGTTAATCTTTGAAAGTCGTCTGTTGACCGTATCGATTGTATCCTTCTGTACGTCCATTTTGAATAACATATGTCTTATATAATAAGCCATAAGCATTGGCACTAAGACAATAATCAGAAGAAGTACCACGAATAATGTAGTCATCTGTGTCTTTACACCAAGATAACTGTTGTTATCAAGAAGTGCACCCCTCTGTGTAAGCAGGCATAATCTGTATGGCTCATTCTTATATTCAAACAGAACTCCTGAGGCAATATAATCGTTGTCGTTAATATTAATTGTCTTATGCGCAACCTTATTCTGTATAAGACCATCTATGAACTCCTTGGCACTATCTGACATATAATATGTTGAAGCTGTAACGCCTTTATATTTATTAGTTTCTGTTATATCTTTTACAAATAGCATTGACTGGTCCTTTGAAAATGTCCAGTAATGGTTAGACGAGGCATCCATTGTCTCAAGGATTTCCTTAATAATCTGCTCATCATTTCTATTATCCTTAAGATTAATCTGGTCAAGAACAAGCTGTACATACGCATCCTGCTGTGTCGCACACACATCAAGAATTCCGTCCTCATACCTTTGAAGTTCTATATGTGCTGTAAATCCTGCTATAACAGCTACACATATTACACATATTGTTGTAATAATAAGCACCGGGTGTTTACCCAATCTGTCTTTCAGTTTCATAGCTTACTCCCATCTAACACATTTTATAAAGACTCATCTTCATCTATCAGTTCAATCTGTTCTATTTTCTCTGCGGCTTCTTTACTGTCTTCTGCCATAGTTTTATCTTCCATAATGTTACGTTTGTCTTCTGTAATATCAACAGCCTCCGGTGTATCAGCTTCTTCTACCTCTATAAGCTCCATATCCTCCATAGGCTCGTAATTGACTGCTTTTCTTAACTTTCCAATAAATGCCGCCGGCTTTTGCATATCCTGTTTCACAACCTTAGCAAATGCCTTGCACTCATCTGTGAAGTTCATCGTCTTCCATGCACTATCTGTCTGTATGCTGTTAATAATACCTGCTACTCTTATAAAGAATACGAGAAAATTAAAGAACGGCAGGAACAATATGCACCACCAGTGCCGTACATAATATTTCTTTACATCCTTATTGATGTTAAGGAAATACGCGACAACTATAAAGTACAGATATCCGGCAAGTGTATACAAGCCGAATATTATTCCTGTAGATACAAGTATCATCTTACCCGAATAGCCAATAGCCATAAGGCATATAAGTGCCAGATACCATATCATTCTTGGAAACGCAAATGTGTGGTCATAAAGAAGAGTCTTTACACTTACATTGCTGAATATATTCTTTACCTTAAAGGACTTGTCCATAAACATCTTGGCTACTTCAAGGCTTCCTCTCTGCCATCTCTGTCTTTGTGTGTACAATTTGTTCATATCCTCTATTGGGTCAACAAAGAATATCGCATCTTCGCACACTTCGACTCGTTCATTCTGCCTGTATTTCATCTGGAATGTGATATGTGTATCCTCACATATTGTATCTGTGTTATACATCCACGACTTTAACACAACTGACTTTCTGAATGCGGAAAATGCTCCTGATAATGTATACACTGCATTCATCTCGGAAGCATAGCTTCT
The DNA here is from genome assembly GCA_900112995.1 of [Lactobacillus] rogosae. Classification (GTDB taxonomy): domain Bacteria; phylum Bacillota; class Clostridia; order Lachnospirales; family Lachnospiraceae; genus Lachnospira; species Lachnospira rogosae. The sequence continues at coordinate 9,276 of FONU01000029.1, forward strand.
GCCTGCAAGGAAAGCCTGTGCATATTCCATAAATTCCAGATTACGGAGCAGTCTTGGAAAAAATCCTTTATATGCCTGTATCTGTTCAGGAATTGTAAGAATAGCTCCTGTCATACAGTTAAGATCTGTATCCTGTTCAAATCTTGTAATAAGATTGACAAGTGCATTTTTCTCTAATATTCCATCACTATCAAGATTAATAATATACTTGCCGTCACTGTTATACAAGGCCAGGTTAAGTGCTCTTGACTTGCCCTGCTCTGCATTAAGCCACTGCATAAGAAGGTCAGGAAACTTCTTCTGACAGTCCGCATATACGGCGAAGCTGTTGTCCTGACCTTTATTATTAACAAGGAATATTCTGATTTTATCATTAGGGTAAGTACTGTCATTAACCGACTTGATACATCCATACAGAGTATCCGCTGAATTATATACAGGAATAATAAGAGATATCTCTGGATATATCTTCATCTCTTTTCTTTTCTTCTTATGTCTTAGATTTCTCCTGATAAGAAGAAATACACTTCCAAGTGCCGGGACAATCTCCATAATAAATGGAATGATTATCCAGCCGCCCCAGAAAAGAAATGAGTTAAGAATTTGTTTTATTATTACCATATGAGAAGCTGCCTACTTTCATCTTTATAACCTGAGGTTTGGTAAATACATAGAAATACAGATATACACTTAGAACGTAAAAGAATATTCTTCCAATAAATGTATGAACCACATAGTATGCTCCCATTCCCCAAAAATATACTGACATACATATCATCACAATTCTCAAAGCATTACAGAGCATTATATAGCAAAAACCACCTATTCCCACCATAACCTTTTCGCTGAAATTGTATACATTAAAGAATGCCAGCAATGATATAAATGCCATAATCTCAATAATTCCTGAACACTCAAAATCTATCAGCAGTGTCGCCTGTGTAACTCCTGTATGAATAAATATAATTCCATACTTGAAATATGATGTAAATGCTCCTGTCACACTTCCAACTACACCAGCCAGTGCTGATACACAACGTGCCAGCGGCATAGTAAGCACGGGACGTATAGTTATCATCATTATAAGAAACAACCCAAAGCTTCCCCACATAAACTTCCACGCATAAAGCTTTGCTCTTGTTAATACTGAAAGTATATACAGCCACACTGCTATAACTGCCACTGCCACGATTGGATTAACACTCATTATTCTGTTACCTGATTACTGCCTTTCTTTTTCTGATAAACGAGAACACCTACTGTTATAAGAACGCATATGCAAAGTCCAAGCCAGGCACCTGTTGAAGCACCTGCTGTTGTAACCCACTGCTGCCCTAATCTTCCAAACTGTGCATCAATCTGCTTGAAATCACTCACATCACATCCAAGCTTATCAGCCACCTTCTTAAGGTCTATTATAAACTCACATTCGTCCTTATCACTTCCAATAGTCACCATCATTTTTCCATAACATGTATCTGCTTCATTAGTGCTATTAATATTAGCTGAAGTATGCCATGCATCTGTTGAAAAAATGTAGAATTCATATGTACCTTCGGAAAGTCCACCTTTTTGAGAATTCCAGTTAATGTTACCATCACTGTCTACTGTCTCCATTCTTGGATAAAATACCTGACTCCAATTATCATTAAACTTTATTGTAATTGCCTGTGTTAACTCTCCACCTGCTTCAGTTAAATGTGCCTGCATTGGAGTTTCAACGTGTCCAAAAAGCTGTGTTCCATCACAATATATTGCAGCACTGGCATCTGCAACGTGTTCGTGAGTTCCTGGCGTTGCATACTGAATTGTTGTATGTGGATATTTGTTCCAGTCGCCATATAAGCCATCATATGCTATATCATAATTACCATCACTACTGTCATTGCTGCCATCATCCTTAAGATTAGCTACATCTTTAACAAATGGCTCTGAAAGGTATAAGCCAAATGATATTGTCTTATTATAAATCGGAAGCTTATCCTTAGGAACCGCTATTTCCCACTGCCTTCCAACATGCTGACACAAAACACCATCTATACCATTAACCTGTCCATCCTGTGTAAGCTGAAATACAAGTTCTCTGCCCAAGTCTGTCTTTATTGAATACCTGCCATTGGAATGAGTTCCAGCACCATAAGCACTTCCTGTTGCTCCGTCCTTTAAGTATATGTATACATAATCTCCATCAAACACCATAGCTGCTTTTGAAAGGCAGTCCTTGTGTGCTTCATTAGGACACGCTGCATTATACCTGGCAACTGCATCCCAGTCTTTAAAACTGCCATCTATTGTTATGCCCTCATAGACAGCCTCTGTTGTATCCTCTTTAATCGCACTGCCGTCAAGCACTTCTATATCTGCTAAATCTACCGTAACACCAGCAAATGTTATCTTGAAATTACCCTCCGTAAAGAAATTCATAGGAATTGAAGCCTCAACTGTATATGGTCCTGCTGTATTCTGGTGTGCCTCATTAACTGTAACCATCTTAGCACCCTCTATATCACCATACCAGCCGTTCTTAACCTGTGCTCCACCATTCCACGCAACAAACTGAATATGATTGGTTGAGTCACTAAGCCCTGTGGCATATGTAATATCAACAAGGTTCTGCTGGCCTGTATATCCATAATCCCACTCTGACTGTGCTGTTCCCTCATAGCTTATGTATAATGTAGAGTAATCGGCTGAGATTACTGCTTTCCAGCTTGATACCTTATCTGATAAAGCCTTTCTTTCTGTCACATTCTTCCAGTCTGTAAGGTCATTATCAAGAGTAATATCATCTCCGCCCACCTTCTTGTTATTCTTTAATGTTGATACATCAATCTTATTGCTCATACTAAGGCCGGCTGCTATATTATTCATCACGCTGTTTGCAGATGTCACACCTGTATTGCTGCCATATACCTGTCCAGCCATTGCTGTTACAGGGGCTGCTGCCAGCATTAATGCCATTCCAGCGGATAATACCATTTTCTTGCAGCTATGACGTCTTTTATTACTATATTCTCCCGTTTTAAAAATCCTCATAGTAAACCTCCAAAATTACGCTATTCTTATAATAGCATTAAAATTGATATGCTTTATTGTATTAATATAAATACTCAAATTATATTGTACGGCTATTGCTATAAATAGTCAATAATTGTATCGGCTAATATGCCACAATATTATATTAAGGCGAATTAACTATCTAATCAATATATCTTAAATAAATATCAGAAAATACATAATTATATTACAAGTTAGCAGAAAATTGTTGTCAATATAATTATTATATGATAATTTACGCTTAACAATTAGTTGTTAAATATAATATACAAGGAGGATATTTTTATGAAACATAATCGTTTTATTTCACTACTATTAACAGTTATTTTTTTATTTATGTACAACACGTCTTATGCAAGTGCTGCGGAAATAAAAATGATAAACGGAGTGATAAGCCTATGATTACAATCTTTAACCGCCAGAAATTAATCGAATGTTACACCGAAGAAATACGTATGAAAGCTGGGTGCAGTATGAGTCAGGCCGAAAAATTATCAGAATGGTCTCCTTGGATAACGCCATCCGGACTCTATTGCTGATACACATATATTTTACCAAAGGAAAAAACTCCGCACACCCAAAGGTGCACGGAGTCTGAGCCTTTATTATTGATATGAACTTGTTTGTTTATCCTCTTCTGCTCTTAAGTTCTGCAACGTTTGCATCTACTCTTGCCTTATTCAGAGGGAAAATGAACATAAGTACTAATCCACAAAGAATATAGATAGCTGCTGGGAAGAAAGTAGCCAAGTTGTAAATACCATTTGCAACTGCCTCTGTCTGTCCTGCTGCAAGTTCATTGTATCCAATCCATCCAAGTGCCCATCCGGAAAGACCACCAGCAATTGCCTGTCCAATCTTTCTTGAGAATGAGTAGATACCATAAATAGTACCATCGTCACGATTTCCTGTCTGTACTTCCATATCATCGATAACGTCTGTCACAAGAGCCCAGCACTGTGTCTGGAAGAAGTACATACCAAGCATAGCTACGAATGCACCAACTACGAATACCCATACATTCTTAATATGAAGAATACCAAGAATGAAGTAAAGGATACCTGATGCAAACATTCCTACTACACCACATTCCTTTTTACCAAACTTAGTAGCAAGCTTCGTAGAGCATGTTGCCAAGATGATAATACATGGAAGCATTAATAATGAGAATACTGAAAGAGCCTTTGTGTTCTTGAAGTAATCAGCAAACAAGTAAGTATTGACACCCTGTGACATTAATGAAGCCAACAAAAGAAGTACAGCTGCGATAATCATACCAAGCAATGAACGGCTTGTAAGTAATGTCTTTAATGTCTTAGCAACTGACTGCTTCTCAGATGTTTGCTTTGCAACATATTCAACACGCTCTGTTGTAAGGAAATAGCAAAGCAGATAGCATACAATTGCAATTACAGAGAATACTCCAGCTACAATAGATATATTTGTTGCAGAAACAACCTGGTTACCATAAGCATCTGTCTTATATACTAACATTGGAGCTACAACACCAATCATAATACCAGCAACAGTTCCACCTACTGAACGGAAAACAGAAAGCGAACTTCTGTCCTTTGGGTCACCTGAAATAACAGATGCCATTGAACCGTAAGGAATATTGATAGATGTATAGAAAATAGAACCCCAGAGGATATATGTAATAAACATATATGCAACCTTAGCTCCGTAAGAAGCATCTACCAAAAATGACTGATACATCATAAATGATGCAAGTGCAACAAATCCGCACATACGAAGAATCCATGGACGAATACGTCCGTTCTTTGTTGGCTTTGAATTATCTACGATACGTCCCATACCGATATCTGTAAAAGCATCGATACAACGAGCAATAAGAAACATAGTTCCGACCATTGCCGCTGAGATACCCATAACCTTTGTGTAGAATACCATTACATAAGTACTGGCAAAAATAAATGAAAAATCATTTGCAAGATCTCCGAACAGGTAACCAAACTTGTCACGTGCACCGAAAGGTCTTACTTCTCTAGTTTTACTCATGGTAATATCCTCCTATCTCTTTATCTTATTGAGCTTGCTATTCAACTCAAGAAGTTCTTCCTTAGTAAACTGCTTTCCACCGCCTGCAGTTCCCATAAGATTAAGCATACGCTTTACTGTAAAACCTGATAACATCTTCATAAGGCCCTCGCTGCCAGCACCAGCTGCTGCTTCTGCTGCTTCTGCTGCACCGCCATCAGCGCCTTTCATAATCTTAAGCATCAATTCATCGATGAACATCTTACCTTCGTTGGCCTTCATGATATCACCAATCTTGTCATTGATGTTGAAGTATCCCTCTGGCATATCAATATCAAACCAGTTGAGAACCTCGCCTTCTTCTTTCAAACGATATTCTTCGTTAAAGGTATCTACCTTGCGAATCTTGCTTTCGTCACTGCAATCACCTGCTTTTGCAACAAGTGTACTTTCGCCTGCATTTGGCACATCAAAGTAGAAGAAATGCACATCACTTGTCTGCTTACCAAGGCTTTCACCGTTTACAAACAACTCTACTTCTGGCTGATTAGAGTATACCGTAACCTTTGTTGTATCTTCTACACGGTCTACATAGCGCTTACCACAGATATGCACGAATGGATCATCTGATAACCATGCCTTATATGCATAGAAAGCATCTTTCTTGTACTTTCTATCAAATGTAACCAAGCCCTTATGGTTCATACCATTTTCTCCACCTTCTGCTCTTGCATCAGCGGCGAAGTCATACATATTCCATACATGTGTAGCCCAGATATAATCTCTTGTAAAGAGCTGCTTAATCAGTTCTTCATGATAGTATGCCTGATATTCCTCAGTATAATCACCCTGAACAGGATTTGATGTATGCCAGTTCAAAGCCTCACATCCATACTCACTTAATCCAATTGGAATATTTGGATATTTCTTGTGGAAATCATCAAAGAACTCACCGTTCATATCTGTTGTTCCACCGTACCATCCATAATAATGGTTATAAGAAATAACATCCGGAATCTGAATATATTTTGCATCAATGCTGCACATAGAAACTACGGCCATTGTTGTAAGTCTTGTTGGATCCATCTGATGACATAAATCATTTAAAATGTTGTGGTTCTCAATGAGGTCATCATCCTCTCCGCCACCCATTGTAATCTCATTAGAAAGTCCCCATACTACAATACTTGGATGATTGTAATTCTGTATAATAAGTTCTTTCATCTGTGAAATAGTATTCTCACGTCCGTTTGGCAAATGTTTTGAAATATATGGAATCTCAGCCCAAAGTACAAGACCTGTCTCATCACAAAGGTCATAAATGTACTGGTCGTGCTGATAATGAGCAAGACGGATTGTGTTTGCACCCATTTCAAGAATGAGTTCAATATCTTCTTTATGTTCTTTATGAGTTAAAGCATTTCCAATGTGTGGTCTATCCTGATGACGAGACACACCGTGAAGTGGATAACGCTCTCCGTTTAAGATAAATCCCTTCTCTGGATCAATAACAAAAGTTCTACATCCAAAGCGAGTACTTCTCTCATCTAAAACAGTATCGTTTCTCTTTAATGTAACTTCTGCTGTGTAAAGGTGTGGGTCCTTACGGCCATTCCAAAGATGAACATTTTCAATCTCGAATGTAACCTTTGTCTCATTTGCAGAAACGCTCTTTGTAGCAATAACTTCATCACCATTTTTGATGACATATTCTAAAGTATCTTCCTCTGTTGCATCTGTAACAAATACTTCTACTTCAACACTTGCATTTGCACCTTCTACGATAGGTGTTACTGCAATGCCATGTGTTCCATAATAATCCAGATCAAAATGTGTTTCTGGTACAGAAATCACATTTACATCACGATACAGACCGCCATAGAATGTAAAGTCTGCCATCTGTGGATATACATGATCATTTGGTGCATTATCTACTGCAACTACAATTTCATTTTCATCAGCCAAAAAGTCTGTTACATTCACTCTCCATGTAGAGTATCCACCATCATGATGTCCAGCTTCTTTTCCATTAACATAAAGCCATGCACTAGAGTTTGCTCCGTTAAACTCAATATAAGTGATTGGTTCGCTACCAAACTCCTCACGCTTCATGTTCTTTACATAGTAACATGTACCGCGGTGGTAATCATTTCCACCATCCTGTCCATCCTTACCATTCCATGTATGAGGCAAGTCAAGTGCCTCCCAGTTGCCCTGTGTTAATACAGAATATCCTTCTGCGACAGTTATAGCATCTTTTGTAAACTGCCAAGATGCATTAATGTTCTTTGTTGCCATTTTTACCTCCTTCTTGTTCATAAAAAGAGTCTTTCTCTCTTTCCGTCAATCTCATTGATGTACTCAGTATAACAATTCAACGGATTTTGCTCTTGTCTTAGTTTTGTTGTTTTGGTAAAATTTTTACATAAAATATAATTATGGCAAATTTTTTACAAATAAAACGAGAAACCTACTAGGAAAGGAGTCCTATTATGACATTTGAAAACATGAATACCGATGATTTTTTCCCTTTGCTCCAGCAAACTTTGTCCGATACCTTTAAGATAGATTCTTATCTGATGCATGCTCCTTATCAGAATTTTGAGAAAATGGATATGGGACTAAGACGCATGGTCTGGGGCAACTACAAAACGAACAGCCCACTTTTTTCTTTGTTTGGCAGCTCTCCTTATCAAATCATTGTACTGCAGAGTTCCCTTGGGTTTTACAATGTAATTGTCAGTCTGACCACGGACGCTGAACCAGATATTCTTGGTATTATGCCTTTTTTGGCCGAACCAATCAATCAGGTAACAATCAACCGGCTCATTCGTGATAATCACATTGATCCGAAATACAACTCTGTCTTGTTACACTTTTATTACTCTCTTCCTGTCGTAGACATTGATGAACTCACACTGATGTTGCAGCATTTTATTAGTTTTTTTATTCCGGCGTTCAAAACATGCAGCATTGAGTATGTCAATTATAAAACAGAGTCTCATAACACTTCGCCAAACGAAGAACGTTTTCAGAAATTCTCTTCCGATTACATCGCGGAACTGATTTCACGACTAGAACATTGTTGTCAGGCAATGACTGCCGGAAACACTGCCCAGGCCATTGACTTCATGAAAAAGACTTTGGACTATTCTGCTTCTTTTCAGTCTCTTCCTGCAAAAGAAATAAGAAGCAGAATCGCCTCCTTAAATTTTTTTCTAGCTTCCCGTATGTTTGGGACCGCCGTACATCCGATTTATGTATACCAGCAGGCTGAAGCTTTTTCTCTTCGCATAAAAGATGCTAACAGCCAAGGAGAGTTTGCACACTTGCCATTTGACATGGTCCGAAAATATTCTATGCTTGCTAAGAATTATACGTATGAAAAATACTCTTATCTGATCCGAACTGTTGTAAATTACATTGACCAGCATTTATACTCAGAGTTAACGCTATCCATACTTGCCGAAAAATTTGACAAAAATCCATCTTATCTGTCAAATGCATTTAAAAAAGAAGTCGGCGAAACGCTGACTTCTTATATTGGAAGGCAGCGCATCCGGGCATCTTTACGCTACTTTAATACCACAAATATGAGTGTTGCTGAAGTGGCTGGAGCTGTCGGTATTCCTGATTTCGGTTATTTTTCGAAACTTTTCAAGAGACACATTGGCATCAGTCCACGCGAATACAAAAAAATGTTGGATAAATAATGCCTTGCTACTTCTGTTAACCTGTAAGTACAAGTGCAGTACAAGAAAAAGCTCCCTTCCAAGCCGCAGGTGATTTTACCTGCCAGCCCGGAAGGGAGCTTTTTATTATATATAATTCACTCTTTTGCTATCCGATTTCGCTTCCTGCGATTATATCCTTATCAACTGTCATAACAGAGAGATTGTTCTTATCGTCCATAGCCGCAAGAATCATACCCTGTGATTCAACGCCGCATATCTTACGAGGTGCAAGGTTAGTAACTACTGCTACCTTCTTGCCAACCATCTCTTCTGGCTTGTAATACTGTGATATTCCAGATACAATCTGTCTTACTTCCTCACCAATTCTTATCTGTGAGCAGAGAAGCTTCTTAGCCTTCTTTACAGGCTCGCACTTAAGCACTTCTCCGACCTGGATCTGGATTTTTTCAAAGTCGTCAAATGTTATCTCAGGCTTCTTCTCAACTACTGGATATTCCGGTACTCCATTAGCCTTTCTCTGTGCTTCCTGTAATTCTTCAACCTTCTTCATAACTTCTTCAATATCAAGTCTTGCAAAAAGGATTTCTGGCTTATCTGTAACTTTATTTCCAGACTCTCTTAAGCCGAACTTGTCAAGATCATCAAAATCTCTGTCACCAGCGGCTGGATTGTCAGGATAAAGCTGCTTTAAAATACTCTCTGTTGTATTAGGCATAAATGCCTTTAAAAGGTTAGCTCCGATTGTAATACTCTCTACAAGGTTGTAAAGAACTTCTTCAAGTCTTTCTTTCTTACTCTCGTCCTTTGCTAAAGCCCAAGGCATTGTTTCATCAATGTACTTGTTACATCTCTTAAATAATGCAAATACATCTGTCATAGCATCAGCAACGTGAAGTGTAGCCATCTTGTTCTGAACCTTATCTCTTGTTCCTGTAACAACAGCCTTAAGGTCAGCATCGAAGTCAAGGCTTGCACCATTCTCATCAACGCCTGCTCCCTCACTTGTAACACCTGTCTTATTAACTACACCGCCAAAATACTTGTTAGACATAGCAATTGTTCTGTTGACAAGGTTACCAAGTGTATTAGCAAGATCTGAGTTCATACGTTCAACTATAAGTTCCCAAGAGATAACACCATCGTTCTCAAATGGCATTTCGTGAAGTACGAAGTATCTTACAGCATCAACACCGAACATATCTACAAGGTCATCTGCATATATAACATTCCCCTTAGACTTACTCATCTTGCCGTCATTCTGTAAAAGCCAAGGATGTCCAAATACCTGCTTAGGAAGTGGTTCACCAAGTGCCATAAGGAATATAGGCCAGTATATAGTATGGAATCTTATAATATCCTTTCCAATAAGGTGAAGGTCTGCCGGCCAGAACTTCTTATACTGTTCTGATGAGTTGCCATCAGCATCATACCCGATACCTGTGATATAGTTAGTAAGTGCATCAAGCCATACATATACTACATGCTTGTCATCAAAATCTACCGGGATACCCCACTTAAATGATGTTCTTGATACACATAAATCCTGAAGTCCTGGAAGAAGGAAGTTATTCATCATCTCATTCTTTCTTGAAACAGGCTGTATGAATTCTGGGTGTGTATTAATATGCTCGATAAGTCTGTTGGCATATTTACTCATCTTAAAGAAATAAGCTTCTTCCTTAGCTGGCTTAACTTCACGTCCGCAGTCAGGACATTTTCCGTCAACAAGCTGTGACTCTGTCCAGAAAGACTCGCAAGGTGTACAGTACATACCTTCGTATGAACCCTTATATATATCTCCCTGATCGTAGAGCTTCTTAAATATCTTCTGAACCTGCTTTTCGTGGTAATCATCTGTAGTTCTTATAAACTTGTCATAAGATGTATCCATTAAATCCCATATTCTCTTTATCTCTGTAGAAACATTATCAACGAATTCCTTAGGTGTAATTCCTGCTTCTTCTGCTTTTAATTCAATCTTCTGTCCATGCTCATCAGTTCCTGTCTGGAAAAAAACATCATAGCCCTCCTGACGTCTGAATCTTGCAATACTATCGGCAAGAACTATCTCATAAGTATTACCAATATGTGGCTTTCCTGATGTATATGCGATAGCTGTTGTCATATAAAATGGACCTTTATTCTGTGGCATATCCGTAACCTCCGTTATCATTATTCTATATATGATAGCCAGCTTTTTAGAATATGTCAAACGAATAAACAAATATTCTTTAATGAAAAACATTTATTATACATATAATCTAGTGTATGATTAAGAAAATGTTGTACCAGGGGCTTATATGCACCTTCCCGAATCTGACTACGCGGTATGTCCGCAGAAATGAGGATTATTATATGCTGACATTAAAATCCAGTTACATAAAACATAAAACTAACATTTATTCTTTCTTTAAAAAAGCTGCTGCCATAACAGGTGCAGTAGTAATCACAGCCTGTTCATTTAGTGCCTGCACTCCATTTGGCGGGTCTGCTTCACGTTATAACAATGCTGATGAGCAATACAATGCAGCTGATAACGAAAGCTTCAACGCTTTTACCGACAGCCTTTTTCGTGAGCTTGCCTCAAGCGACTCACTCTCACTGCACGCACTTTTGGAAAATCCTTGCGAATATGGAATTGATGATTACGATATAACACTCGGACGTATTGATATTGATAATATTGATGATACATCAGATATAACAGACTACATAACAAAGCTCAACGCTTTTGACAAGGCTTCACTTTCCAAGAGCCAGCAGATAACCTATGACCTATTAAACAAATATCTGTATACAACCCTTAATTACAGCGACCTGTATCTTCTTAACACCGACCTCACTCCTACAATCGGCATACAGATACAGCTTCCGCTCCTTTTTTCCGAATATACATTTATGGAGAAAAAGGACGTTGAAGAATATATACAGCTCCTAAGTGATGTGGATGGATATTTTAATAATCTGCTGGAATTCGAGGCATTAAGAAGCGTCAGGGGATATACCCTAAGCGATGACCTTCTTGATGAGGTCATAAGCTCCTGCAAATCTATCGCTGATTCCGCCGGTGATGCTGAAGGTATGTTTATTGGTACTTTTAACTCCCGTGTTGACGACCTCATTTTCCTTACTGATGATGAGAAAAATGTATACAAGAAGCAGAACGAAGATGCCGTTATTAACCATGTAATTCCAGGTTATAACGCACTTATAACGACTCTTGCTTCATTCAAGGGAACTAACCAGTATTCTGGTGGAATATGCAATTACCCTGATGGTGCAAGATACTTTGAGGGACTTCTTGAAAGCTGTCTTGGCTGGAGTAAATCAATTGACGAATATAATGATTTGCTTGACTCCTATATAAGAAGCTATTCAATTGTTATGCAGAAGCTTTTAAGAAAAGATCCTTCTCTCAACAGCCAGTTTGGCACATTTTCTTTTGGAATTGATAAACCAGACCAGATTATTGAGGATTTAAAAAAGAAGATAACTGATGATTATCCTGCCTTAAATGATGTCAATTATAATATTAATTATGTATCTGAAGCACTTAATGACTATGCAAGCCCTGCTATGTACTTTATGCCACAGATTGATAATCTTGACATTAACTCTATATACATTAATTCAGCCGGCACTGACAGCAGTGATTTGTATCCTACGCTGGCACACGAGGGGTATCCGGGACATTTATACCAGACACAGTATTTTGCCTCAACAAGCCCTTCTTTGATAAGAAATGTCATTAAACCTGGCGGCTATATTGAGGGCTGGGCTTCCTATGTTGAAGTTCATTCATATGAATATGCTGGCGATAATACTCTGCTTAATTCATTGGTCCAGTGCAATTATGCACTTATACTCTGCCTCTATGCCAAGGGCGATATCGGAGTGAATTATTACGGCTGGACTGAAGCACAGCTTTCCTCATTCCTTACCGATTATGGATTTAGCAGTGCCGAAGCTGCACACGAGATGTATACAGCATTTATTGCTAATCCTGCTAATTACTGCAAATATGTTCTTGGATTTTTAGGTTTTGAGGAACTAAAAAAACAGGCCCAGAAAGATCTCGGTGATAACTTCTCCTTAAAAGAATTCCACCGTTATATTCTTGAAACCGGACCTGTTCATATTGATATTCTATTTGATTACTTAAAGAACTGGGAGAACCGCTTAGTAGTATCTTCCCGGGCAGCATAAGCCGCCTCCGCCAAGACAGCAGTTACACATAAGGTTGATAAATATAAGTTTCATACACCAGCTTCCCATTCCACCTGCTGGATTCTGATATGTCTGCTGTCTTCCTGAATACCATTCACCGCCACTATTCATACGCTGGTAGAACATACGATACTGCATATTGTCAGGATCGAGTTCTACTGCTCTTCTGGCGTGTTCCATCGCTGTTGCCTGATTGCCTTTGCCTGAGTTAGCCATAGCACTATAATAGTACCATCTGGCATCTTTGTCCTGAATAGCAGAAAGCACGTTAAGTGCCTCATCATATCCACCATTGTTAATATAGTTAGCCGCCGCTCTTAAATGAACTGTCGTATCATCATTGCCATTCATATTAGAAGCACCACCTGAATATCCGGAATTAGAACCCCCTCCATAATATCCGCCAAAGCCAAATGGTCCAAAGCCCCAGAAGCCGCCAAAATCATCATAACCATTGCCGCTCTGTCCATTACGGTTATTCTGATAATCACCGTCATAGCCATAGCTTCCTGTGCCACCTCTGTTCTGACTGTAAGCTGATGATGTATATCCACCCTGCTTTTCCTTCATAATCTGGTTATAAGCCTGCTGGATTGTCTTAAACATTTCCTCTGCCTTATCCTTATTAGGATTATTGATATTCGCATCAGGGTGATACTTTCTGCTTAATGTTCTATATGCTTTTTTAATCTCTTCGTCAGTTGCATCTCTTGATACACCTAACACTGAATACGGATCGGTCATACTTCCTCCACTTGTTCTCTTTTATTCTTAGCAATCCCGAATCTTGTAAAGACTCCTGAATATATTACATTTCTTAATAAATCGACATTCTCAATAATAGGAAGGCTCTCAAAGCCTGCGGCAAATTGTGCCATATGTGATTTTAACACATTTTCTATAAATATATCAAAATCCTTATTATTCTCATACGTCCTGAGTGCATTGTATCTGCCCTTCTTCTTATCTTCCAAAAGGTCATCATACGCATCAAGAATATATATAAATCTTCCAAGTGAATTACCCATCACTTTTAATGTATCGTACCACTCATCATTTTTCATACACAAAATCTGTGCCATTATTATGCCAAATTGTTCTGCAAGCAGGTCAATATTGCTCTCATTATTATTCTCAAGCTCACTCATTCTATCAAGTGCCGCCTTAATAATGCGTGCTTTTTGGGAATATGCTTTCTCAATCCTCTTAACCTTATTAGTCAAAGACGAGGCAAGCAGCTTCTTCATAAGCTTCCTATCATCCTGCCAGTCATCAACGCATTTATAATAAGTCATAAGGACATTCATATCCGCAACATATGCTGAAATCTTATTGCGTCTTACCGGGTGCTTATGAACAGGGTGTGCGATACATCTTGCTTCCTTATATGTTGTATCCGGTTCATACAGCCCTGTAAGCAGTACAAGCAGAAATGTCATATCATAGCTTATGGATATCTGCCCATTAATACCATAATCCGAAAGCAGCTCCTCACACAATCCGCAATAGTATGAACGGTACATATCATATTCTTTTATCTTAAGCTCAGGCTTATTAACAACAACATAACCGTACATACTACTCCTCATTTCTGCATACAATGTTAATTACAGCTTGCTCTGTATTCTATTACATAAAAATAAGCGAAACGCACAGACAATAAATTCCTTACGTTTCGCTTATCATATAACATCTGTAAAACTCTAGTCAATTGAAGCTTAAAAGATTAATAAATCTTTTATAATCTGTTTATATGAACTGGTCTTTATTATCAGTTCCCCATATAAGAAAGTCTTCGTAATCTGCCATAGATGAGAAGTTCACACTGTCCTCATATACCGCGTTCTCAAAATAATCTTCGCTGTTATCTTCCTCATTATAAGTGCGTTTTCTATGAGGAAACGTATATTGGGCTGTGTCATAATCATAATCTTTATCACCATCATACGCTGGGTACACACTCATCACCTCCATAATGGAAGTATTCCCCCGACTGTGATGATTTATAAAATGTATATGTGGTAATAAATGGCTGACACGACTGACACACTCACTTTATATATCAATTATTAACATTAAATATCAACTATCAATCTTAAATATTAATTATTAAACTTCACATATCAATCATTAATATATAACTATTGCCTGCTTTCCCATACTTTTATATCGTGTTTCTACAAGTTCTTTATCGTATTCACATATGCCCCTTAACGGATCTGCCATAATATATGTACTCTGTGTATAGCCTATAAGCACCATAGCGTGCTCACGTGAAAGCCACATAATATTCTCTCCGTCTATATTCCATGTACAGGATTCATATGGCTCTTTCATATACATCGTCTCCCATACTAACACCGGATGTCCGTCATCTACATAATCAAGAAGCTCGTTGTACTCTGCTCCCGTTATATTGTATACATTCATATATGATCTTTGCGATTTCAGATACTTTGTCGCTGAATTGACTAATACTGGTGCAAACGCACCACACGAATCTTCATCTCTTGGATTGCCGACAAATGCTTTATAAGGCGACACCTCGCCCATCTTTCCTTTATCCAGGTAATAATCTGCCATTGTCAGCTTGTCTACATTATAGCCAAGATAATTAAGAACTGTCGTCAAAGCTGTTATCTCACAGCCTGTTGGAAGTTCAGGATTTTGAAGTACACATTCTACATCAAGCCTCTTATAAGAACTTCTTACTGCCGCTGTAGTCTGGTTACTATTAGTTGCTTCTTCATATGTGACAACTCCCTTTGTTACATTCTCTTCATTGCCCTTCATATAATCTGCTGTCTGCGTATATTTAATTCTGAAGTCATATACCTTTAAAGAATATGCCCCTATAATAACCGCTGCCCCTGCCATTGTAATTATGGCGGCTCTTTTCAATGCTCTTCTATGTGCTCTTTGTGTCTTATGTCTATTCCCTTTTTTCTTCATATGAACCTCTTTTCCGACACAACATCAATATAACAATACTACGTACAAAATCATTCCAGATAAATAAGCTATATCAGTAATACCAATAACTAAATGCTTTCTTAATATTACATAACGTCTTATCAGTCTTTAACCTGATTAGCAGTCATAACACTGGTATATTAGTGTTATATCTTCCCCTTCGTATTTGCCTCAAATAATAGTTTCATATGTGTACCCACTTGTATTGTAACACTAAATATACTATTTATACAATCCATATCTGGAATTTTTCAGAAAAAAAGGAATCAATTCAAAAATTCAGAAAAAATATCAAATCATAGAAATTCAACGCACAAAAAAAGCCCCTCAACCTAGCTCCATCGACTAAATCAAAAGACTTTCACAAATGCACCGCCAGGGGTTCGAACCCTGGACACCCTGATTAAGAGTCAGGTGCTCTACCAACTGAGCTAGCGGTGCGTATATTAAATTGTTGCAAGTA
>FONU01000019.1 GCA_900112995.1 [Lactobacillus] rogosae
TTAGAAGTTTCTTCGAAACTTCGGATGCGTGGAAAAGCAACGCAGGGCATATGATATAATGAGCACTAATGTGCTCATCTTAAAAGTTCCTTACGAAACTTTATATTCGCTGAAAAACTGCACAAAATTTATGATATAATATCAGAGATAAAATAAAAATAATACGAGGAATACTATGAGAATTCTTGAATTTGAGAACCACCACTTTGGTGTTGAAGATATTAAAGAAGCCCTTACTGAGATGGGGCATGAATTAACAGTTGTATCAACTCCACTTTTTCTGGAAAGAGCAAGCGAAGAGTTTGATAAGCTTTTTGAAGAACAGATTACAGGACAGCACTACGATGCCGTATTCAGCTTTAATTACAGTGCCGCCGTATCTACTAACTGCAACCGCCACAACATTCCATACATATCATGGATATACGACAGCCCGCTTCTTACACTGTATTCATACACTATAACCAACCCCTGCAATTACATATTCTTATTCGACAGTGAACAATATCTACAGCTTAAGAATGGGGGAATAAATACAGTATATTATATGCCTCTTGCTGTCAACACTGCACGTCTTGACCGTATGCCAATGAACACCAGGGTTCATCAGGTATTTGACAGTGATGTATCATTTGTCGGCTCTATGTACAACGAAAAAGGCAATTTCTATGAAAGACTAGAGAATATATCTCCATATGTTAAGGGCTACCTCGATGCTGTAATAAATGCACAACAGCGTATATATGGTGCTAATTTCCTTGAAGATGTACTTTCTCCTGACATAATTAAAGCCATACAGGAAATAACACCTTACACACCTAATAAAGATGGCATTGAAACTCCTTCTTATGTATATGCGAATTATTTTCTTGCAAGAAAGGTCACACAGAATGAACGCTTTGAGATATTAAAGGCTGTATCTGACCATTTTACAACCAAACTTTATACACACAACCCAACTCCAGAGCTTCCTGATGTGATTAACAAAGGACCTATTGATTTCTACGACAATATGCCTTATGTATTCAAATGCAGCAAAATCAACCTGAATATCACTCTGAGAAGCATTAAATCAGGTATTCCGCTCCGCTGTATGGATATTATGGGTGCCGGTGGATTTCTACTCACTAATTATCAGGCAGATTTCCTTGAATACTTCACACCTGATAAGGACTTTGTATATTACGAATCAATTGATGACCTTATCAGAAAATGTGATTACTACATAAAGCACGAAGATGAACGTAAGGCTATCGCGCTAAATGGTTACAATAAAGTTAAAGAATTCCACAATTATAAGGTCAGGTTAAATGATATATTCAAAATTGCTGGGTTGATTTAATATCATAATTGTAATTTATAAGCCTCTTAAGATACTCTCTGCCCTATTATCCCAAATATGTTCTTTAGAGGCTTTTATATATGCGTTCTGTGCTATACTCTCTCTTAAGCTGTCATTTGCAAGTAATTCTCTTACTACATCTGGCAGCTTTTCAAGATGTTCAAGATTAAACGTAACAATATCCTCATAATTGTTAAATTCTCTATCCAGATATTCTGTTCTCTCACTTAAGCATACCGCACCAGACAGGCATATATTAGCTATTCTTTCCGTCATTCCTGCCTTATGCCAGGTCATCACATTAAGTCCTATCTTAGATCTGCCCCATATTTCAAGGGACTCATCTACATTTACAGCATCATGCTTTATGAGATTATCTTTGCCAAGTCCCGAATATCTGTCCCAGGTATCTCCAAATACATCAATCTTAATACCTGCTGCCAAAAGTGTCTCAAGCACCTTCGTCCTATAGTAATTAACTATATTGCGGCATACATCCTGCAAAGAATCAAGCAGTGAAAGAAACTTTTGCTCATCAATATTAAAATCTTTGTATACAAGAAGCTCTTTAAGCCCCTGTTCAAATGTTATATTAGGATGTGCTTTCATATACTCATAATATTCTTTTTGAAACTCATCTTTAATAACACTCTCATCTACATAATTACACGCCCCGATAAACACTATATCAAATGGTCTGTCCTTATTAGCCGCCCAGCCAGCATCTTCTCCTGCTGGTGGAAGCTGCAAAGCATTGACCGCGCCAAAATGCTCCTCTATAAATTCAGCATAATATCTATCCTGGCACAAAAGATAATATTTATCATCTATTCCTTCAAACAGATTTCCAAAATACATTGGATTATCAAACCAGAAAATGTACTTAGGACATTTCATCTTTCTAAAATAGTCTTTAAATAACACAATAGACTGAAAACCTATAAAACCCTTTAATGAATTATCCTCAATATCAGATAGATTTACAGTCATTCCATAACTTCCATCAGATGTTATTACAGCCTGTCCTTTTTTGATAAGAGACCTGGTTATATCACCTGCAAATCTTCTTAATACTCCATGGCACGTATTATCGCCCATAATTACATAAAATGGTGCTGTATTAATCTTAATCTTTGCAAACAGCTCATCATTATTAAGAATTTCCAATAACTGTCCGTTGTATAAATCTGCACACCCTTTACTGTCAGCATATGCCTTCATTGCATATATTGCATTTTCAAGCAGTCCTTTGTGTGTCAATTCTTTCATATAAAGCTTTAAAACATAAGCATATGTAAGGAATTGGGCAGCTGTCTGTTCATCTGATATGCCTGTCACATTATACGCTTCCTGTACGTCTGATGAACCCGCTGCATTATCTGCTTCCTGTACGTCTGATGAACCCGCTGCATTATCTGCTTCCTGTATGTCTGATGAGCCTGCTTCCTGTGAAAATAAGTTCTCTTCGCTTGAACACAGCACGCCATATATTCCATTGTAATTATACTTTTCTGCATAATATGCCACTCTTACCGCAAGCTCATAATCTATGCCAGCCGTTAATTCTTCATTATAACAGCCTGTATACACGAGTATGCTTTTCTTAATGACCACACCATATACATTCATTTTAAAATAATCAATTATGTTATTAAAATCTATTTCTCCGTCTTGCACATTTTCTCCAAATATAGCCATACCATAATCCAGCAGGAAATCATTTTCCGTGATTATCTGTCTTATCTCTTCCTCACTTGTTACATTTTCATCAGCCAGTATCACATAATCTGCCTCTTCTGCCCCAATCATAAGATTTCTTTTAGCCGGACTTTTAAAATCCTCTCTATTAAAATCAAACCCTTTAATTATATCATTGTGATAACTGCTGTTTTCCATATTATCCATCTCACTTTCTTATCTTTCCTATAAGAATTCTTATATTTATGTATATAACTTCGCCAGCTGCTTTACGCTTTCTTACTGGCAACACGTCTTTGTTTATGATAAAATATAATTCTCAATTACTTATATAGTATATATGCAAAGGAGAATTATGAACATACTTTTTTATAGATATGGAAGTATATGCGAACCCGACATTATCGCTTCCTTTAAACACCTAGGTTTCAATATAACAGAAGATACAAGAGAAGTATACAACAAACAGCTTCTTCCATCAGACTGCATTAAGGGGCTTAACGAGCTTTTAAAGCAGGACACTTATTCTTTTATATTCTCAATTAACTTTTTTCCTTCAGTATCTGATGTATGTAATATATGGGGTATTCCGTATCTGTGCCTTATCGTGGACAGCCCTGTACTTGAATTATTCTCAACTTCATTAGCTAATCCCTGCAATAAGGTATTCTTATTCGACAGACAGTTGTACAACGATTTCCACCACATCAACCCTGACGGAATATTTCATATTCCACTTGCTACCAACGTCCGTGACAATTACGCTACTGCAACTATGGCAAGTGCTGCTGACAGAGCCAGATTTTCATCAGATATATCATTTATCGGCTCTTTATATTCAGAGAAATGTCTATATAACCAAATTACTCTTCCTGAAAAAATGCGTGGCTATGTAGACGGACTTATTGAAGCGCAGCTACTTGTATATGGATATAACTTCATCGAGGAATGTGTAACCCCTGAACTAATAGAAGCATTTTGCAAAGTCAGACCTGAGCTTATCAACTTTCCTGACAGTATGAAGGTTGATACAAAAGCTGTAATTGCACAGCACATTATAAGTGTAAAGGTGGCTGAACAGGAGCGGCTTCGTTACCTGAAAGCCTTATCTGAACATTTCAACGTAGACTTGTATACAGGCAGTGATACATACTCAATGCCACTAATTCATAATCGTGGTTTTGCTAAGACAAACACAGAAATGCCTATTATATTCCACCAAAGTAAAATCAACCTTAACTTAACAGCCAAATCAATACGAAGTGGTCTGTCTCTTCGCATATTTGACGTACTTGGCTGTGAAGGTTTTCTTATAACTAACTATCAGGCAGAACTGCCAGAACATTTTAATATAGGTGAAGATCTGGAAGCATATACAAGTCTTGATGACTTAATGGGAAAATGTGAATACTACCTTTCACACGATAAAGAACGCAGGGAAATAGCACATAATGGCTTTGAAAAAGTTAAAAAGTACCATACATATGATATCAGGCTTACTCAGATGCTGGAGATTGCGTTTGGGCTTAAATAATACGCTGCATTATAAAACATATTATATAAAAATTCTAATGGGAGATTTAATTATGAATATTGCAACTGCACTAAACAGAAAATACCTCGAATACACAGTCGTTATGCTATGTTCATTATGTGAAAATAACAATGAACATATTGATGCCTATCTTCTACATAGTGAACTTACACCACAAGATATTGACCTTATTAAAAATTCTCTATCAAAATATAATATTACAATAATTTCAGTTGAAATAAACAAATCTGATTTTGATGACAGACTTCCAAGAAATACACAATGGAGCATTGAAACTTATTATAGACTTATGTTAATGGATATACTCCCTGAAAGCGTAGACCGACTAATGTATCTTGATGTCGATTTAATAATAAATGGCTCTATAGAAGAACTTTACCACGTTGATTTTGCTGGTGATGACGTCATTGCCGCCGATGATAGTAATGGAAAACGTACATTAGATACATTTGGTTCAAAACAAATTGAAATGTTCCGTGATATGCTTGCCCAAGGTTTTCGCTATTTTAACGCAGGCGTTATGCTTTTTAACGTTGCTCAAATCCGAAAAACACATAATTTCAATACTTATATGGCTGCTGTAAAAGAATGGAACTATGAAATGGAGGCTCCTGATCAGGATATACTCAACTATGTACATGGATATAAAGCTGGATATGTTGATTACAAAGAATTTAATCTTTTTGCAAGGATTGCCCACAATCAAAAATATTCATATAACGATGTTAAAAATTCTGTTAAAATTATTCATTTTGCAGGTGACAAGCCTTGGAATAATACTAACTGTCATTATGATATTGAACAATTATGGTGGGATTACGCTAAAAAGACACCTTTCTATCATTCTCTTCTTGAACAGCTTCAACAAAATCTTATGTCAGATAACACTTTAGAAGCAATTTTTGACAATCTTATTAAAGAAAATGGAGAGCTCAAAGACAAAGTATCATCTCTGCTCTCCATTAATGAAAAACTTATAACTATGGTAAAATAAATATATTTATTATTAATTTAGCAATAATAACAGCGGGAACATATCTTCCCGCTGTCTTAATTGTCATAGAGTATTACAATCCATTTCAGTTCTACTACTATTGCCGATTTATTAACATTATTCCTTGGGACGAAGACCATTGCTGCAATCCAATCTGCACCTCCTGATTAGGTATTGCCACCTTCTTATTATCAAAGTCATAAGTCAGATATCCAAGATGTACAAGTAATGTTAAAACATCATCAGAACTCTCAAGGTAAACGCTCCAACCCATGTACCTACAAACGCCCCGGAAAATTTGATATAACCATAATAATCCAGTTGCACAAGTTGTACGATTTTAACGAATTGTACAATTCGTACAACCAGTACAAATTTTTTGGGGAGGTTATAATTATTGAATGCTAAAGAGCTGGAAACACATCACAATCTTAAAAAGTTGGCATCCCTAATAGCGGATAGCTGATATCATATGAGCGGACGAGCGGTATCGCTCGTCCGTATAAGAGGTTTTTCAACTGCATATTATTCAAATTTAATTAATTTTCTTTAAATCAACAACAACACTATCTTCTTTTAATTCAAATTTTCCAACCATTACATAATCATACGTACCAGCTCTCACCTCATATATCGTAATTTAGCATCATTTACCAGATACAAGCATCCAATTCCTCGTGCACTAGCTCGACCATATGTAGTCTTATCAATTGGAGGTACACCAATTTTCTTTATTGAAATTACTTCTTACAAATTCAAAGATAAATATTAGTATAATCAAATATATTCCCACTAAGTACGAATCATAAGTTCACTATTCACAATACAATTTTCAACTTTGTATCAAATATTTTGTAATTAATTATACACATATGCTTCACTAATCAAGCAATAACATAAATTATAATTTGCAGTCGTTGCCTCTACCTTTAAAGTTGAACAACTGTTAATAGCTACATCTGTTACTTTAATTGGTTCATCTAATTTTGATATTTCAGTTGAATATATTACATTTTCATTTTCATCCTTTAAAGAAACCGTCACATTATTAGTATTACTACTTCCATCTGCAATTGATATTATAAAACTTATATAATTATATTTTTTATCAGTATTATATATTATATATGAATTATTATAGGTCAATTGCAAAGCATTTGATCTATTATTTCCTCTGGAGTCCTTCTTTGAAACATTTACATCACAATTCTTCTTATCTACAACCCATATTTTATCTGAAAACAAGCTTGTTCTGTCTGATACTTTTTTCCCAATATACATATAATTATCGTCTGTCGTAATAGTTTTATTGTTTCCAACTATTCCTTCAATTACACTTTTTGCATAATATTCCTTACCATCAATAACTGCTTGTGATTTATCCGATGCGATTGAAATATTACTACTATCAACATATAATCCAAGATTCCTATAAACAACATAACTTCTATCATTTAATTGATTTTTTAATAATTCATTTTGCTCTTTAATTTCAACATAGTTTTTATAATACTCTGTATTCTGATCATTCAATTTTTCATTATCTTGTATCGTCTTTTGATAATCTTTTATAAATTCATCTACATTATTAAAACTTACTACATTACCATCTCCTATAACACTCGAATTAATATTTTTATAAATTTTCTTTTCCTCATATGTGCTTCCTCCTAAAGCACCCACTATAGCTGTAGCAATTATAATAATCAACTTCCATTTCTTATTTTTTATTTTAAGTTCTTCTTTTTTTATTTCCTTTTCTTTTATCTCTACATCTGACATATTAATCTCCTTTTATCTTAACATTGTACTTTACATTTTCTTAAATATGTTCCCCCCCACTTCCTATTTTAGCTTAAAATACTTTTAATCTACTAAAAGCAACAAGCCACCCGAATCCTAACGGACCGAATGGCTTATAATTCTATTATATATATTATGTATTGCCCCACTACAACCATTAGAATTCCTATCAATCCCATCTTTATTATCTTAATTAGAGTATAAAGCACCTAAATTTATTTTGCAATAATTTACTAAGTATATACTCTTCAATATTATGTATACTTTAATCTCTACTTAAAGCAAAATATCTAAAAGCTTATTATTATAATATCTTTATACTAATACTAATTCCAACATTTTTAAAATCTGTTCATATATACCAACTTTCTGGGCATCCTGAAGTATTATTTCTACACGATGATTGAACATCCCGGTTTTTATATAATCATTTTTATATTTTCCAAGTAATTTACAGCTTGATACTAAATAGTTATATGAATTCGACGAAATTCCATCACTAGAAATAGCTGCATCAACTAATACTCCATCGACAAAGCCAGCCTTATAATTTTTTGCTATACGTAATACAAAATCATAATCCTCTAATGCCGAAAAGCTATTATCCATCTTTCCTACAGCATTAAGACAATTTTTTTTAACCACTAAACTTGAAAATGGTATTAAATTATCCCATAATAGTTGGTTATATATATTTCCTATTTTATTATCATACGATATTCTCTCATCCGGCAGAATCATACTATGTGTATCATCAATCTTATATCTCAACTTACTGTAAACAAAATCTAATTGCTCATTAAGTTCAAACAATTTCATCTGCCTTTCCAGCTTATCAGCAACCCACATATCATCAGAATCCTGAAAAGCTATATATTCTCCTTTTGATACTTTTATTCCATAATTTCTTGCCGCACATACCCCTGAATTTGTAACAAATTTATGATAAATAATCCTATCATCATTAATTTCATTTATGACATTCTCAGTTTCATCTATAGAACCATCATCTACAATAATTAATTCATAGTCTTTATATGTTTGATCTAATATACTCCTTATAGAATTCTTTATAATATATGCTCGATTATATGTGGGTAATATTACACTAACTTTTCTTTTCTCCATATTTCTAATCCTTAATTTTAGCTCTGATATTTATATCAATTTAATATATTGGAATTTTTAATACATACTTTATATAGTTCACACATTTCTTATCAACTGTTCCACAATATTACTCCACACATAATTGTCTGCCACAATATCAAAACCATTCTGAATTATTGCTTTCGCTTCATCAGAATTATCCAGATAATACTTTATTAACTGAGGTATTTCTTCACACGCATCAAGCTTATAGTAAACAATATCTTGTTTATCTTTGAAATGCTTCTTAAGCCATTCACTTGAATCCGTCAATGGTAAAGAACCTGACAGCAGGATATTAAATATTCTATCGTGAGTACCCGCCTTAAACCACGGCATAACATTAAGATTAATCTTTGCCTCTGCCATAACTGGAAGTGTCCTCGCAAATGGGACACGGTCATTAATAATATGCACATTACTTAAATTAGCAGAAGGGTGATTTTCCCAGCCTCTTCCTAACAACCATATATCAATTCCTGCTTCGGCTATTATTGAAATAATCTTCTCCCTGTAATACATTCTCGCCATCCAGTCTATAGGTTCAGAAAATCTAAACAACTGCTTAACCTGCTCCTGTGCTAATGAAAGCTCCATCATATCAATAACATCAAGCACCGCCTGCTCCGTTGTTATACTATTATTGTCAATCATATACTCAGCAAGATTGTGATAAAATATCCTAAGCAGTTCATTATCTTTAAATGTATTGTCAATCTGTTCCAGATAACCCTGTGGTCTGTAATATGTCCCGGAAAATAACACATCATATGGACGTTTATCATAACCTTCAAGATTTAACTTTCCATTATAAGTACCCGCGTGTGGCATAAATTCTACTCTGCCTACAGTACCACCAAAATATTTCTTAACATAATCAACGTGATTATCATCACAGCAGAACTGCACATAATTTCTTGGATGCTTCTGCATAGTCGGATGAAATCTCAATGGGTGATCCATCAAAATATTAAGTGCTACCGTATCCATAGAATCCCACAGCTCTATAAACATATCGTCTTTTAAGCCTATTCCATCAAATCCTATAGCCGCATCTGCTCTTACCGAAAGGAACTCCGTAAACGCCTTAAAGGAATGACTCTCATCCTGCGTGCTGTTAGTTAAATCTAATATAAAGCACTCGTGATTTCTTTTTTTTAATTCTTCCACAATTCTATCCGTAAAATAGTTGAAAGATTCTACAGTGGAGTAAAATAATACGAAACGCATAGGTAATCCTTTCTCTCTTTAAAAATATACGCTTATTTGTGTTGGCGTTTTAGTGAATCGCATTTCTTTTTATATCTATATAATTTCACACCTATAAATGGCTGTGCAACATTATCATTTTTCAGTTCCTTTTCAAGAATATCTATCTTTGATTGCAAAAAAGTTGACGTCAGACACTTCTTCTTCTCCCATCTTGCAAACTCTGTACTCACACTATCATACATACTTCTACATGTTGCCACTATTTTTGTAGATGTATCTCTTATTATCCTGCCTGAAGCATCAAAATTAATACTTCTCATACAATAAGCACATATCCCATGCTGTTCTTTAAATAAATTTTCTCTTATTTCATTTTTAGGCATTCTTTCAAATAACTCTCTAAGCTTAGACGTGTCACCTGGAAGACTAATTGCTCTATAGCCACTAGCTGGATCCTTTTTTATATTATCAGATGCTTTTTTTATTGATATAGGGGTTCTTCTCTTTCTAATGTATATCATTATCATTTCCCACTTCTAATTTATATTCCGATTTTAAAGCAATAACTTTTGCATGTTCCTGTCCTAACAGTTTCTCTAAACTATTTAACGCTGATTTTGCCTCATCAAAATTTTCTTCATCCAACTCATTTTCAAATTTTTCTATAAGATTTTCTATTATTGCTGGCTGCATATGATATCCTAACATATCTCTTAATATTTCATTTACCGAATAAGCATAACTATCTGATATATACTCAATTTCTCCATCACTAATGTTTATAATATGAGCATTCTTACAAGATGATATAATAATTGGAGAATGCGTAGCTGCAATAAATTGAACATTTGGAAAAATTTGTGTAATCGCCTCAACTATTTTCCATTGCCATTTTGGATGTAAATTTGAATCGATTTCATCTATAAGTACAATTCCTTCCACTTTTGATATATTGTCCCCAATATCCGGATTAAGCACAGATATACGATATGCCAAATCAATTATAAGACTCAATATTGATTGATATCCCGCACTCAAATCTTCAATTTCTTTACAGATGCCTTTTTCAACATATAATAATTTACGAGAATTTACATCATATATGACTTCGCTTTCCACCCCATCTGCATACACCAATCATATACAGAATTAAGATTAAGTTTTCTGTCAAGACATCCTAAATATCCACATCTCCTATCATGTAGCTGCTTTATTTTTTTTACATCTGCATCTGCCCTTGCTGTTAGCCAATGTCTTGCCGCACTCTGATAACTTATCAATGGAAGCACTGCCTGCATTGAATTAATAAGCTTTTGCGATACATCCTGTATGTCTTTAGGATTCATAGTTGTTTTAGTTGAACTACTTGAATTCTTCTTCGCCCTCACCCATTCATAAGATTTATCATTATATTTTAAAACACTACGAATTTGTGTTGATTCATCATTATATATTTTATTAGGAATACCCATACTATCTTTAACAATTTCATATCTAACATCCTGCTTATAGATGTTTCTTGTCGGTACATCTTCCATTCCCGTTAAAAACCCCGAAATAGCCACTGAAGCTGCTTCTAAAATTGTCGTTTTACCTACTCCATTATCGCCTAATATAATGTTAAATCCTGGCTCGAACTCTAATTTAATATTATCAAACATTTTATAATTTGATATTTCTAATTTTTCTAAATACATTTTTACCTCTCCACAATATAAAGTACTGTTTTATATTCTATCACTTATAGTAAAACTCTTAATATTTATTATTAAGTATATACTTTTTCATTTAATCATACAAGTACAATTGTAATCGGACGAGTAATAACGTACTCGTCCTACTATTAATTTATCTTTAAATAATATATGTATCTTATTAACATTCATCATTCACAACTAATTTTATTCTTTAAAATATATATTACATTATCTTCATCAACAGTAATATCAGAATCTTCTCCTATAATAGCTTTTAAAATCTCAAAAGAGTAATATGGTATATCATTAATTCTAACCATAGAATTAATAAAATTATCTGATTTCACTTGTATTCCATCTACTGTTACTCCAACATTTGAAAATAACAAATTTAAATTCTCATCGCTAATTAACTGTGTTTTTTCATATACTGTGTTATTTTTTGCATTAGTATCATCATTGAATGCTATAGTTTTATTACAATTTGTAAATAAAAACATTAATAACATTAATATAATTACATTAACAGGCATAATAATTTTTACCATTGTATGTTTTTTTAATTTTTTCATCTTATTTTTCTTTAATTTCATTTTCATAATAATACAACACTTACCCTTTCTTGATGATAATGATACAACTGCTTTATATTACCTCCTTCATTTTGCAGTTATTAATTTTATTGCTTAATGCAGCATATAGTATATCTGAATTTTTTAAAATGTCAAGTACTATTTTCAATTTTTTTTTCGTTTTTGCTTTTATTTTTCTACAATTGTCTTTATTTTTTTATTTTTTCTGATATTTTTCTATTTATTTTTTCATATTTTTTTTGATAAAACAACTCAATATTCAACATAATATTATATTATTAGCAATTATATCTATGCATTATCAATTAACTATACAAATAGTATCCTGAGTTCTATCTAAATATAAAAAAAAATTACTTTTAATTATTTTATATAAAAAAAGACTTTTATGATTTACTATGTCATCATAAAAGTCCTACTTAATTATTTGTCATAACATTCTGCTAATCCCATATCTCCTCATAACCTTCTTCAGCCTCCTCCTGTGCAATCTCTACCATCTGTCTAGCCGTAAGTTTACTTTGATAAACAGGATTATTAAAAAGATTTTCGTGGTCCTCCCTTACTGAATGCGATTTTTCAAATGATATAGCAAAAAAATCCTTTGCGAGCCAGTTATAATCTCTTTGTGTCATTGCCTCTGGGTGGAAAAAATATCCCCCGTAACGAAATGAATGCCAATCACGGTAATTATACACATCTGGATAATTAATAGTCATATATGTACCAAATGTTTCAAATTCACTAAAACTATTTTCCTGTATATGTTCTAATCTTATTGAATGTAATATCTTCTCCCAAAATGTCACACCTTCAATATTTTCATTACTTTCTATATCTTCCAGCATTTTAACCAGATACTTACAATTGAATATCATATGTTCTGATATAAACGATTTGTCAATAGTTTTATCGAGATTAGGAAGAAGCTTATTCATAGTTATAAAATACTCCTGATGGAATTCGTGTTTTAAATCAAAATATGGTCTTCCATCATCACTAAACATTGAAAAATTCTTACAAGGTACCGTATCCCCATCCCACGACATATAATATTCATCTTTACACATCCTAGCATACTGCAATTTCAAAAATTGTTGATAATACCATCCAACAAGTCCTCTTGGAAGCTCTCTTCCCAATAGAATATCTGCCATTATATCTTTAAGACAATTATATACATCATCAAAAGATATAATATCATTTTCATCAACAAATCCTGCTTTATCACCAAGTGATGATTGCTCCACCAATTCACCTAATTCTTTGCTTCCAACAAATAAAACTTTTCTTACTGGAAGATATTCAACTATTCTTTTGTTATTACTTTCAACTCTTTTAAAATCCTTTGGCGTTACTACTACAATTGCATCATACAATTTTATATCTGACATATCTTCCTCCTTGAATTATTATTTATCTAAGTCATCAATTATAAATTTATGAATGTTTTCGCCTGCCGTTCCATCCAGATTACTAGCTATATCTTTAACTGCTTCAAGCTGCTTCTTCTTTATAGACACTAATTTATCATTAATTATGTCCTCCATAAAATCATAAATGCTATATTCATATGACTCTTCACACGCAAAATATCCCAACTCACTCTTTTTTAGAAATACATCTTCAGGACTCTTTTTTATGGCATTTTTTGATAATTGCTTATTATATATATGCTTGCTATCAAATAAATATATAGGTCTTCCACTTACTTCAAATAAATTTATAATCGAACTATATCTTGAACCTATATAACCATCGCATAAAGCAATTGCTGTCGAAATATCTGCTGATTCATCAAAAATACCAATATTATTCTGCACATAATAATTTACTAATTCTGTATACTTTTCTATATATTGAGGACGCATTGCCTTCACTGTTCCTTCTAATAATGGATGAGGTCTCCACACTATAACTAAATTATTATAATCACCAACAACATCAAATAAATAACGTAGTTTATTCATAAGAAGCTCTCCATTTTCAAGGAAATCCGATAGTGTAGTATTAAGCATAAGTGCTTTTTTACCTGTTAAATCAATATTCCAGCTCTCAGGAGCTGCTGGTCTATTATTTACAAGTTCAATTATCTTATCAAATTTAGGTGAACCCAAAGCATATATTCGATCATAATAATCATATCCCTTACAGCTCTCCTTAGTTCTTTCCGATTGAAAAAACAAATAGTCCGCTCTATGTAATAATGGCAAATCTATATAACCATCTGAAATAAATCCTGCATTTACGTAATATGGAACATATGCTAATTTTTTACAATTCTTTTTTAATTCTTCTGAAAAGTAAGCCGGATGCATTGTAGTAACATAATTATTATTGTCAAATGGATAATGCATAAATACAACATCTGGTTTTTTATCTCCTAGTAAATAATCTTGGAAATACGTTACTGGTACATAATCCGGATATTTACCACCATCGTATTTAGCTTCCCATTCATTAGTCTTTCTATTTGCCTCAAAATAAGGTATTGGAACTACCGTTGTTTCACATCTTTTATCGTTATAAAAAGCTTGCCATATACTTTCTAAACTGTCCCACATTGCCGCTTTATATGGTAAAAATACTATTCTGTATGTTACAGGAATATCTCTAATCAGCTGTTCTATTTTATCCAAATCACTTACTAAATTGATTACATCCTGCTGTACTATCATTTTTTGTGTACATAGATATATAGATTCACAGAATTTTTCTAATTCTAATACAATATTATTATTTTTCACTGCTTCAATATCATATTCATAAACACATTTCTCAAGGCTATCACCTATTACCAATGCACTTTCCTGACACTTAATAAGGATTTCAGTCTGTAACTCTTTATTACCAACTTCCAATAACCTATTACTCATTTTTCTTATAATACTGATTAAATTAACCAACCTGTTCTTTTCTTCATTAAGCATAAGATTTACCATACTTTCTAAATTAATTCTGTACTTTATTAATCCTGTCCGTAATATGCATCTTTTCCGTGCTTTCTTAGATAATGCTTATCAAGAATATATTTATTCATATATGCATCCTGATTTATTAATAACGTTTTTAATGCCATTTCTGCTACTTTCTCCATAACAACAGCATTATATACTGCATTTTCTGGACTATTACCCCAGGCAAAAGGTCCGTGATTCTTTACTAATACTCCAGGGATAGTCATTGTATCTGATTTATTTTTCTCTATAGTTTCAATGATTACCTTTCCTGTATTTATTTCATAATCATTCATAACCTCCTGTCTGGTTAACTCACGTGTACAAGGTATATCTCCATAAAAGTAATCTGCGTGTGTCGTTCCTAATGCAGGAATACCTATGCCGGCCTGTGCAAATGCTACTGCATTCACTGAATGAGTGTGTGCTATTCCATTAATATTCTTATATATACGATATAACTCTAAGTGTGTTGGAGTATCTGAGGATGGTTTCCATTTTCCTTCTACTTTGCATCCACTTTCAATATCTACAACAACCATATCATCAGACGACATTCCTTTATAAT
Organism: [Lactobacillus] rogosae; assembly: GCA_900112995.1. GTDB lineage: Bacteria > Bacillota > Clostridia > Lachnospirales > Lachnospiraceae > Lachnospira > Lachnospira rogosae. Next base: position 15,569 of record FONU01000019.1, read on the forward strand.
CTACACCTGATGGTTTTATTACCATATATTTTCTATCATCTGATATACCACTAACATTTCCCCAGGTATAGATTACAACTCCTTTTTCACAAAGGTCTAAATTAGCAGCACATACTTTTTCTTTGAGTTCTTCCAGCATCTATATTCCCTTTCCTGTATTACAATTTCATACTAAAAATAAAGGTATAAAATCCTTTGAAAGTTTACAAATAATTTTATGAAATTTGCAGCAAGTTGTTACATATAACACAGGCGCCATTTTCATTGGTGCCTTCAAACAATTTAAATATCTAACATTACGACCGAATTAATAAACTTATCCATTTCAAATAACTTACCCTTAAAGCCTAATATTTCCAAATCTTTTCTAATAATATCTATATATTTATAGTTAATAACTATAATATTATCTTCTAAAGCTGGTTTATAGTCGCAAATATTTATTACTGGAATTCCACATATTTCTTTACGACATATATCTCTGGCTATAAATCCCTTAACATTTACTATATCTTTCAAAATGTTATATATGAATGTACTAAGCTGCTCATCTCCATAAATATAAATACTGTTTATATCATTATCTTTCAAATATTTTCCAATCTTTTCAGGTAACTTTTCATCCTCCATACATTTAATTACCATATCCAATTGCTCTTTATACTTATATGCTGGATGTGGTACGGCTGGATGAAGATTATGTGCTCCCCAGAAGAACACCTTTTCATTCTTAAATATAGGATGCTTTAACACTTCCATATACTCTTTATGATATGGATGCATTGGGTTCAAAATATCTTTCTGCCAATACAAATCTTCTGAAAGCCCAAACCAGTGATACAATGGTTTTATAACCACCTGATCTGCTCCAAAATCTTCTATGCAACGTTTTGCAAACTCTGGAACTTCCATAAAATTACGATCCTGTACGACAATAGAAATATTATATTCATTGACCAATTCCTGCTCCCTAAGTTGCTTAATAAAATACAAATTGTGTATCATCTTGTCATATGTATCATGTCCACCATTTAAATACTTATATGTACTAGGGACAAAACTATTTGGGGTAACTGTTACAGTAAGATTATGTTCTCCCAAATGCTTAATCTTTTCCCAATGTTCCTCATCAAATAATACACCATTGGTCTTAATTCCAAATCTGCTTTCTTTTCTTGCAAACCTAATTTCCTGCATCATTCTCATAATTGATGGACTTGCAAACGCATCTCCATTACCATCAGTCAAAACATAATCTGCTTTATCTAAATATGGTAATAATTTATCAATCATAATATTAACATTTTCAGTATATTTACTATCTCCCACAAATACTTTTTCTCTGCACGAAGGACAGCTATGATTACATACATAATCACACGCTACACTAAAATCAACAGGTGCATCAGATGTAACTGTTTTTCTATCAAATTCTTCTTCATCTAAATCTGGCAAAGTATCATTTTCTAAAAAAGGACATGAAGTTTTTCTGCAAAATGCAAATGAACCATTTCTAATAGCATCTCTTTGTATTTCTGCCTTTTCACCCTTCCATATTTCATCAAGATCCTGTTCAATTAAATTTCCAATAGTTCCATCTGTCCATCCACATATTCTTACTCTTCCATCTGGCAAAACATAACAATGTTCAAAAGGTCTATTACAGTATTTCATTCTTCTTACCTTCCTATTCTTTTAATCTTAAATTTATTGTTTTTTATATTTGATTATTATATTAGTTATTTTATTGCAGGTTTTATCATCTCCATTTTATATGTAAAATTATTTTATTAAGTGCTGTATTATTTTTGCTTTATAAATGTATATATTTATAGAGCATCTCATAAAAGCATAAAATATACAATTAAAGCACATCTCAAACAATATTTAGTTAGACATTTTTAACAATCTACGCTTGATAAGATGAATTTATAAATAAGAAATAATATTCATCTCTCTCTTTATAGTTCCATATCATTTTTTTACATACAAACCCCTCCTCAAACATATCAGTTATTAAATTCGATATATAATATGGTTTAATACCAAAATCCATATATCCCGCATCTGTAACTTTATCATCCAATCTTATAAATCTCTCGTTTCTCGTCTTGCTTAAAATTACATATTTAGCTTTATTAAGCTGTTTAATAAATTGCGGTATATTTTCAACATAATCAATTACACCTGCAATATAATACAGATCAACATCTATTTGTGGCAATCTGTTTTTGTTTATATCACACACAATTGTATCATCTGTTCTTTTTTGATAATCCACACCATAATATTTAATATTTTGTGATAAAAATTCCTTCAACAAGCACTCACCGCACCCTATATCCATAACAGATTTTACATCACAAGGTATTAATTGTGCTAAACTTCTAGCTCTCCTTTGCCACCCTGCACGCTGTCTTGCCAATGCATTATTGTCTTTTTCTTCAAATTCAATCCAATTTTTATCATCATACACTTTATAATAAAAATTACTATCTAATTTCCAACCATTAAAAAAATGCTCATTTTCCTTCAATCCATATTCTTCTAACTTAATTTTTATTTCTGTATATCTTCTTGTATCATTAATAATAACAATTATATTGTCTATATTTTCTTCTCTTAAATAACTATAATCATATACCTGTTTTTTTAATCCGTCATAACCAAATTCTCCTTCTTCATCATCCAAAAAATATGATAGTTTCTCAAACCTATCCAACGTATACAATTTTTTTGCCCATTCTCCTGTCGGACAACCAATTAATTTTTTCATAATCATTCACTCTCTTTCATTTAATTTAAATTATACATTACACATCTTTTATTTACGTGCCACAATAAAAGCATAGCCCCAGCCATTTAATTGTCGTTTATATATCTTCTTAACTGACAGCAATACGCATATTTTACTAAAGAATAAATACAACTTGCTTTTATTGCATTCTATCCTACTCTTATTTTTATAAAATAATTTTGCTATTCTTCTTTCAAACAACATTCTGTGAACATTAAAATCTATTCGAAAAGACTCGTTATTTTTATATATAAAACCTTTATTTTCTAACTCTGCAACATATCTTTCAAATGTTCTTCTTTTCCAACCACTGCCTTGCAATTCATATGGTGCTATTTGTTCACATATACACAATACCCCCCCACTTTTAATTTGTTATATGCGTTTTGTATTAATTCATTTACTGTATCATCAGTTATATGCGCCAAAACGGCTACAATATATATCATATCATAACTCTCATCACCTTTAATTCCATCTCCTGAACATTCAAAATTCACATTAGAATACTCTTTACATCGCTCTTTCGCTACTTTTAACATTTCACTTGAAATATCAACCCCTGTGAATTTATAATTATCATTATATAATATTCGTAAATATTCACCATCTCCGCAACCTAAATCTGCTATTTTTTTCACTTTATATTTTTTTATTAGTCTTCTTAGTGTTCTTATAATTATTTCTCTTCTTTTCACATAATAAGGTGCTGCTGTAATCGTATATAATTTTTCACCTTTGTATTGATATTCCCTTAATGCACGAGCAGACCAATAATCCTCATTCTTCTCTATCATAGTCTTTTATCTCCATACTTACTTTTAAATATATATTCTGCCTTTTTAATATTTTCTATACACTTATTTATTCTGGAATCAACCGACATTATTAAACCATCTTTTTCTATTGCTAAACCACCATTACTCATTTGAATCTGCCATTGTTTAGCCATTTTAAACTCATCAGAATCTAACCATAATTGTGGTACAGGAAGCCACCCAGCCACAAATGCAATATAAAGTCCTTTTGCAGAATATAAGTTAGGAATACTATTTTCCATTACTTTTAATAATTTTCTTGTATCATTTTCAAGCTGCATCATTCTTACTGCAATTTTATCTTCTGCCTCTGTAATAATATCTAATTCTTTTTTCTTATTCCTATATTCATGCAATGCTTTACGAGTAATTTTTATACTATCATTTATTATATCCGGTGTTGCCAAATATAAAGCCTCACTGTAACTTACCACATGAATTATTTCTGGATTACATATATTATACGGATCAATATCATCCATCATAGCAGTAACTGCTGCTAATTGAATCTTCGCCTCTTCAATATCAGGTTTAAAATAATCCAATCCAGCTCTCGTCTGAAATATTACTCTAAAATTACTATCTTCTAATTCTTTAATCAGCTTCAGCACTACTCTTGATTTTGCAAGATCCTGTATTCCCCAGGTGCTACGTGGCGTATTTAACATATTTTGTAATATAAAATATTTAACACCACATTTTTTTGCCATTTTCGCTGCCAAAACTTCTGCCAGTATATATGTTACGTCATCACAACCTCGAAATGCAAAATGATGTGACACATTTGTCTCAACCGGTGTATTATTAACCGCAACATATTTCATTGTATCAATATGTTCATTTAGATTTTGATACAAGTTATTAACACCTCTTCCATCTAACTCATCAAACCACCATAATGAAAGAGCATGCCAGGCAATATGTATTGTTCTTTCGTACATTTCAGCCATATTTCTAACATTTTTTGTTGCTGAATATGTCCTTACAAGCATAGGTTTTGCTGCATTCCAAATATCTATATATTCTTTTTCTGAATTGACAGGTACTCCTCCTCCATTAATTTTACCACTCCAATTTTCACCAAAATTAGATTGTGATAACTGTGACGAACCTATCGATAATATATCCAAATATCCTGAATTGGCAAGTATCCTGCACCATTCTAAATACTGTTTCAAACAATCTTCTCTTGTCATATCTGGTGAATATGGACCTGAATGTGCCCTTATTAATGGTGCAAATCCACAATTAAATCCATTATCTAATCGCTTGATTAATGAATCTGTTGTTTTTCCATAATCACTATATTTCTTTTTATCTAAAGGTTTTTCATTTTTATAAGCACCATCTGTTATAATACTTTTTCCAAATTTCAATATTTCACGATCATATTTACAGCCTGACACAATATTTTCTGGCATTTCTTCTTCAGGTACTCCCATTACCGCCAGTGTTTCTTCTGCTGACTCTCCACCTTTAAATGTACTAATTCTTCCGTTATACTCTTTTTCTATCATTTCACAAGCAGGCTTTAATCCAGCAAAATATATGCTCTTGACTACAGCCTCTAAACATTCATAGCATCTTTGATCTTTTAATAGTGTAACAAAACGACCTACTATATTTACAGCATCATTAGGATCTAAGCGATATGAAATACCAATATGTTTTATTTCATTTTCTTTAATCCATTCTACAATTATTTTTTTACTTTCTTCACTTTCCAAAGATTCCAAGGCTCTTTCTTCTCTTGCCGTTGACATAATCACCGTATACCCACAGTCTTTTAATAGTGCTGCTGCTGCATATACTCCCATCGTATGTGCATCAATCAGTGTTTTTATTAATCCAAATTTTTCATTCTTTTGAGCTTTCATAATTCAAACCTCTTATTTTTCACTATATGATTTTATAATGCACAATGGAAATGTTCTTCCACTTTTTCTAAAATCTGTTTCATATACCGCATTAGCTAATTCAATAATATTGGTAATATGTGGAGTTTCCACTTTTAATTCACTTGCAATATGTTCTATTGGAACTAACCCATTAGGAACATCTTCTAATATATATCTGCTATTCAAAGATGGAGGTGCATCAATTTCCTTATATGCACAATTATTTTTTATGCACTCATATAAGTTATCACCTGTTATCTCATATGTTCTTCTAAGCCAATCAGCTACTGTTTCTATAGAATACCCTATTTTATTCGCAACTGCTAATCTTTCACCATCCATTTTTTCAAGATATTTTGCAACAGTTTTTGATATTCCATCATAATAATATTTAAATGCAACTTTATCATTTTCAATCCAACCAATATTCATAAGTACAGGTGCGCAATGTAATATCATTCCTACATTCGACAATGAGATTCTCATTATACTATCATCTACAAGAAAATATTTCTTTAATGAAGCCGGCATTTTGTCCATTACCATATGCATATTACAATTAGACAATCCTGCTATCTTAACATCTTTTTTCATCGCAAATATAGTTACCTCATTCAATTCACTTCTTCTACAAGTATAAACAATTGTCTGCGTTTCTGCTATCTGTGGCAGTTCTTTTACTCCACATTTTTTTAATTCTTCTGCAAAATGTATTGCCCCAAATGTTCTTCCTGGATTAAGCACTATAATTGTTTTTTTATTAATATATGGTGCAATCTTTTTGGCTATATCTGCATATGCATTACTTGGAACTGTCACTAATATATAATCTGAAATTACCTCTTCTATTATATCTGAAGCCTTTTCAATTTTTGCAATTCCTTCTATTTCACCTAAACAATGTATTGTTCCATCATTTATAACATCTTTTATATGTTCTCTTGTTCGATTCCACAATGTAACTTTTTCACCATTCAGCGAAAGGTATGCTGCCATCGCAAGTCCCTGATGACCACCACCACATACAAAATATGTCCGTTGTTCTTCCATTTACTTATCCTCTTATATCAAAACATTCCCTATACATTATGTCTTTCCCATTAGTAGCTATGATTTGGGTCATTTCCAGTAGTTTTTTTCTTTTCTCTAATATTTCTTCAACAGACTCTGCTTCTAATAACACTCCCATAACTCTATCGCTGCTTACAAGTCGCTGTCTTATTTCAGAATTTTTTTCTTTATATTGAAAAAACTCTTTTATAATATCTTCCTGCTTTGCTTTTTCAAAGCCATCAATTCTTTCAATCACTCCATTATAAGCATATATATAATCCATTTCATATAACTTTTTCTTATTTGATAACTTAATATCCGAATTAATGTTATCAACAACAAAATCTGTATACAATTTCATTATATCTACATCTGTAATATATTCTATAAGTTTATATTTTGAACCTCCTCCCATTCTGGCACTGAATTCTAATACGAATATATCATTATCCTGAACAATAGCCTGAACCAGCATTGGTCCATCTTTTATATCAAATGTTTTACTTATTTTTTTTGATATTTCATATATCTGATGTTGTAAATCATACGAAATGTCATCTATTGAATAAAAGCTTTGATATATTGTAAATGCCCCTGTCCCTGCATTCATTTTATTAGTTCTGGTAACATCTAAAATTAATGGTTCATATTCTTTTACCCATATATCTATTGAAATTTCATACCCACTTAAATACTTTTCCACTACAATTTTGCTGCTTCTGCTTAGGGAAAAAGCTGTATCGACTGCACCTTTTAACTGTTCTATATTCTCAACTTTTTTAACGCCCTTTGAGCTGTTGCAATCACAAGGTTTCACTACATATGGAAAATCATTAAACTTTTGAAATTCCTCTTTATCTATTTTGTTTTCATATAATTTATACATTGCTGTTGGAATGTTATTTTCTTCAAACCTTTGTTTCATATAAAACTTATTAGTTACACTTTCTGCACAAGCTTTAGACAAATAAAATGGCATATGCAGCTTTTCAGATACATTGGCTACCGTTAGTAACGCCTGGTCAGTGCATGCAGTAATAATAGTATCAACCTGTTCTGTCTTGGCAATATCATATATTGCTTGTTCATCTAAAGTACTTACTTGCATAAAACAATCCGCTTCCTTTTTGGCTGGAGGATTATCCAAATAATCTGCAAGAATAATATAGTATTTTTTTTGTTTTAATTCATTAATTAAGGCAATTTGATCATATCCCCCGGCTAAAACAAGAGCTTTCTTTTTATTATTATTCAAAATTAATCTCTCCCAATATTAACATATTCATATATACCATCAATTACTCTATCCATTTCACTCTTCTGTATATCTTCATAAAATGGAAGAACCAATATTTTATCAGATAGTTCTCTAGCATTGTCTAATTGATTATTTCTATATTTATTCTTAAAACAAGCTTGATCAGCTGTTATTGGATAAAAATATTTTCTTGAATAAATCTCTTTACTGCGCAAATATTTGTATAACCCATCCCTTGATATACCATCTGTTTTATTATCTACAATGATTGGATAGTAAGCATAATTAGTTACTACATTATCTATTTTATTAAACAAGTGAATATCTTTTAATTCACTTATTTTTTCATTATAATAGCTACATCTTTTCTCTCTGGCTTTTATCGTTTCATCTATATGTTTCAAATTACAAAGCCCCATAATAGCTGAAAATTCATTCATTTTCGCATTAGCACCTATTGAAACTACTAGTTCCTCGCCACGTATACCAAAATTTTTCAAATTATATAATTTATCATATAATTTTACATCCGAAAATGTAACAGCACCACCTTCAATGGTATTAAAAACCTTAGTTGCATGAAAGCTAAATATACTGGCATCACCATAATTGCCTATGCCTTTTCCATTGTACTTAATTCCAAAGGCGTGTGCTGCATCATAAATAACTTTTAAATTATATTTGTCTGCTATTCTTTGAATTTCATCTACATTACATACATTTCCATATACATGTACCGGAAGAATTGCCACTGTATTTTCTGTAATTAAATCTTCTATTTTAGTTTCATCTATTGTTCCATCACTTTGTTTTATATCACAAAATACCGGTTTTAACCTGTTCCTAACGATTGCATGTGTTGTAGATATAAATGTAAAAGGAGTTGTTATAATTTCTGAACCCTCGGGAAAATCAAAAGCTTGAATTGCAAGTTCCAAACCCATATGTCCATTTACCATTAATGATAAACTCGGTACCTCAAGATAATTCTTTAATTTTTCTTCTAACTGCTGATGATATGTTCCCATATTTGTAATCCAATGCGAATCCCATAATGATTTTATTTCATTTACATATTCTTCAAATGGTGGCATTGATGGTCTGGTTACTAATATTTTATCTTCCATGATTTTCATCTCCATTTATTAAATATTCATTTCTAATATTTACATAGTCTCTAATGCTTCATTAATTAACATCGTCATCTTATTCGCACCTAAATCTGACAAGTGCTTTCTGGTCTTATCCTATTCTATAATATCGACCATATAAAATCAGAAAAGCCATTATCTTTTAAGGAGTTCTCTATTTCTTCCTGATATCTCTTCTTTATCGCAATTATCACTCCTATATCATCTTTATTACCTTTTACATCTTGTAAATGCAGTACCTTTTTACCACAAAATACTCCATTAGTGCTTTGATTATTTGAAATGACATATCCATCAAATTTCAATCCTCTTTTATCCAGAAATTCTGTTATAATCCCAGACACATCTCCTGTTCCCATCACATATACCTGATTATGCTGTTCTATATACTGTATCATTCTTTCAATTTCATTTTTATATTCATATTTATATTGTATTAATTCATTCCAATACATATCAACATCAAATAGTAATCTGTCATTTACTCTATCTTTCAATTCTGATAAAGCTTCATCCTTAATTTCATTATTTAGCAGAAAGAAAGCTGCCCCTTTATAGAATCCATTTATAATGCCATCTACCTGTTCTTTATATTCATTCTTGGTATATACATTTAACTCAGTAAAAAAACGTGCCATATCTAGAGAAAATGTTATATAATTTTCTAATTCATTAATTTTTTTTGACCACGATCCTGCTGTCATATATCTATATACAGACATAATCCTGTTAAAATAATGTATTTCCCCTTTTGTCGCACAATATATCATTAATGTCCAATCTCCTATACTACATTCCTTAAAAGGCTTGTCCATTATAAACATATTTTTTTTCATAATCATAGATGCTGTCGGGAAACAATTTTTCTTATGAATAAGGATTTCCTGCATCGATACATCTTTATCCTCATCGAAACCATCTATAGCTTCCATTTCTCCTGTTCTGCAATCATAACATATTCCGTTATGTGCAGTCATAACACAATCCTTGTGATTTTCTAAATAGTCAAGCTGCAATTGAACTTTATAGTTATCAATCCAATAATCGTCACCCTCACACCAGGCTAAATAATCCCCCTTTGCATAATTTTCTACAATATTATAAAGTTCAGCCCCAAGCATTTTCTCTCTATGTTTATTTTTCTGCTCATAAAACACCTTAATAATATCAGGATAGTTCTTTTCGTACTCTTTTAAAATATCTATAGTCCCATCTGTTGAAGCATCATCGTGAATAAGTATTTCATATTTGTATTCAGTTTTTTGGTTTAAAAAGCTTTCTATTGTTCTTCTAATATAATCTTTATGATTATATACTACACATAAAATTGTTAATTTTACATTATTTTCCATAGTCTTCTCCTAATATTATTAAGTGTTTATTATTTTAATATATTAAGTACACTTCTAATTCCTTCTTCTATTCCATATGACGGCTTCCACCCAAGATTACATAGCTTTTCTGCATTCAATATCTGGTTTCTTATCGGACTTCTATTAGCAATATCCCGATTAGTTGGATTTTCCATTATAACCTTTGTACCGGCTATTTGAGCTATTGTTTTAGCAAAATCTGCTATAGTCAGCACACTATCAGGATTAGAACAATTATATGCCTCTGCGCTTTTACCATTAATTAATGCTGTTAATATACCAGCAGCACAATCTGCAACATAGCAATATGAACGCATCTGCTCACCAGAACTTTTTAATACTATGTTTTTTCCTTCCATAGCATTTCTTATAAACTGGGCATTAGCCCTGTTATCATTCTTTGTAATAGTTGGACCGTACGTATGACAAGGTCTTACTATCACCACATCAGTCCCATATTCTTTATTATAAGAAACACAGAGATTTTCTGTCGTTCTTTTACTCAATGGATAACATGATCTTGACATAAGAACATCTACATTTCCAAGCTGTTCTTCTTTAACTCCATTTATATCAGCACTTATATTCCCGTATACTTCACCCGAAGAAACGTATAATACCCTTCTCGTGCTATGCTTTCTTGCATACTCTAATATGTTATATGTGCTATTTACATTACCAACTATTGTTTCCACTGGATTATTAGTAAAAGCTGTAGGATATGCATTACCTGCTGCGTGTATTATATAGTCAATATCCATATCGAATTTTATGTCTTTTAACATATCATATTCTACATAATGTACTTTATATGGACACTGGCTGAATCTTTCACTATATCTATCATTATTTCTGCACGCAGCATACACGCATATATTAGCATTATATATCTGACTATATGCCAGTATTGTATCCACTATATATGAGCCAATAGTCCCTGTTGCACCTGTCACCAATATCTTTTTGTTTTTTAACTGTTCTATTCCTACTGTCATACCTATGGTAATTTTTAAATCTTCCATATAAACAGCATTATTATATATCTTCATATGTTATCCCTTTAACCAGTCAGATCTCTTTGCCAATAACAACGCTTTAAATATATCTATATCATCAACTGTCGTTAACTTTATATTCTTTTCAGAACCTGCTGAAAAATAAACCTGCTCACCCATTTCTATCTTAAGCGTACACGAAGCTATTGAATTAGTTATTCCTGCTTCAAGCGCCCTCTTGTGTAAATCACATATATCACCAAGATAAAATCCTTGTGGTGTCTGTGTTCTCTTTAGATTATCCCTCGGATAACTTCCTGTTGAAATTTTACCATCTTCAGTACTTAACATAGCTTCTGCACAAGGTATTGTAGCTATAGCACAACCATACTGCTTTGTCTTAACTATGCAGTCTGATATAATCTCCTGTGATACCATCGGTCTGATTGCATCGTGAATAAGCACTATATCATCTTTATTAAAATGCTGCGCAAGTTCATATACGCCATTTCTTATAGAACCTTGTCCATTATCTCCACCTTTTACAATATATTCCAATTTGGATATATTAAACTGATTAGCATACGCTCTTAATACCTGTTCCCAGCCTTCAAGACAAACTACAGCTATACTGTCTATATCCGCGTGATTTTGAAATGCTTCTAATGTATAGACTATTACTGGTTTTTCGTTAACTGTAAGAAACTGCTTAGGTATGTCCTGATGCATACGTACACCCGAACCACCTGCTATTATTAATGCAATATTTGCCATATTATCACACCTTTTGTTATATATTTTCTTTTTTATATCTATCCTGTATTTCCTGTAACGTAATTTCTTTAGTTAATATTTTTGATGCAGCAACATTTAGACTATTACGGTCTTTTTCAGGTGGTGGCGTCATATAATCACCATATAATAATGTAAGATATCTATCATAATCTTTTATTGCTTTAAACTTCATGCCTTCAAATTCCAGCTCTATATATTCTGAAAAACATTCTGCTGGCATTCCATATTTACAATCCTTTTTAGGATATGGATAAAGTAAATGACTTACAAGTTCTGTATCTTTCTTGTTACATTTATATGCAACTGCATTTCTCATCTTAAATACTACATTTCTAGGAACTCTGTACAAAAGATTATATATACTTCTAAGTAATATATTATTCCCCTTATCCTTACCTATTTCTGAATATAATATTTTTCTAAGCAAAACATTGTATATATAAAATAAACTCCTACCTATTTTATTATCAGGTACATTATCCACAACAAATACATCTATGCATATTCCTGTTTTATATTTTAAATGCTCCTGCCCACTTCTTACATATTCAGTATCTTTATGTCTTAATTTGGCATAGCCCCATCTATAATATGGGTCTGTCCTATATTCCTGTAAAAAGAATTCATTCTTTTTTAATTCTTTTTTACAAGCTCTGTAAAATTTAGCGTATTCATGTCTTGTAAAGATAACATCTGCATCTTCATCCCACGGAACGAATCCTTTATGTCTTACCGCTCCTAACAGTGTTCCTCCATCAAGAGAATAATCTATATTGTATTTTCTACATATTCTATCTACTTCAACAATTAACTCAAGCTCGTTTAACTGTAGATTTCTATGCTGTTCATCTGATAACTTTACAATTGTATTCATTATAAATTACCTCTTTCTAATCTGTGGAAACTTTAATTACCACGCATTTCTTGTATTATTTTATCCTGTTCTTTATAAAATGGATAATTATGAGTAATCTCCTTAATTGGAGTCATATAATTATCTCCGAATTTAATTCTTAAAATTTTATCATATTCCCTAGGTACTGGCACTGTTACTGTTTCAAACGGAATTTCAATCAAATCATCAAACCATTCCTTAGGAAAATGAAAATTATTCTGCCAGATTAATCTCCATATTCCAGCAACTTCATCTGCATCTTCCGGACCATATATACTGCATAATTTCTCCGCTAATCTAAGTAATGCTATTTTAAGAGGAACTGTCCTATCTATTGCAGTACCTGTTAACTGCTCTACCTGTCTTATATAATCATCTACATCTTCTTTAGAAATATCTGGAGATGCAACATTTTCAATAGCTCCTAATATAATATTTACAACTTCTATATGAAGTTCTCTTTCTTCCTTATCTCTTGACAGATAATCAAGTGGAAATATATCAATGCCCAATACATATGGACAACCATGATATTTTTTCATTCTGGCTTCATCATCAGATATCGTAGTCGAATTAACAACCCTTACGATTAATGAATCATACTCTGGTTCTAAATCCATACATAAAATCTTATATTCCTCTGGCAGTTCATCTTTTCCATACTTAATAAAATTCTGTAAGTCATCTCTTTTCATTCCGATATCGATATCATCGTCCCAGGGTATAAATCCTTTATGTCTTACCGCCCCCAATAATGTCCCATAATCTGCAAACCACTTTATATTATGTCTTTCACAAACCTTGCGTATCTCTTCCATAACTTCTATTTGACCTGCCCACGCACGCTTCATCATTGACTGGACTTCAAATCCTTCTCGAATTTCTGTTTCAAAATAACTATCTGGAAATACTGCCATTCTAAATTTCCTCCTTAATGAGCTTTTCAGAAAAATATCTATAAATCTTCTCTCCACAAGTGCCATCTAAATTTTCTGCCAAGTTCCTGCTCTCAACAATTTCTTTCTCTGTTACATTTTCTAAATTATCATTTACAAGATCATCCAAAAAATTATTAATTGCATATTCTTCTGACTCTCTGGCTGCAAAATACGCATATACAGATGGCTTACTAAATGCCTTATCTGCTGGTAAACTGCCTTTTGAATTATCATATATAATATTACTATTTAACAAATAAATAGGTTTCCCTAATACCTCAAACATATTGATAACGGAGCTGTAATCAGAACCTATATATGCATCTGAATATATTATTGTATTGGATACATCTCCTGTTTTGTCATATATTCCATAATCGCAACTGATAAATTCATTTATTAATGCATTATAATCTTCTATCAGCTCTACTCTTAGTGATTTAATTGTTGCTTCCAGCAATGGATGTGGACGCCATATAATAACAACATCCTTTCTTTGTGAAACTATATCAAATAAATTTCTTAATTTATTAATCAAAGACTTATCATTGCCCTCAAATCCTAACAAATCACTTATAGTTGTATTCAACATAATCTTTTTCTTATCTGCTGATTTTTGAATCCATTCTTCTGGCACGCTGACTTTATCTTTACTATTAATTAATTTATCAAATTTGGGTGAGCCTAAAGCTATTACCTTATCAAAAAATCTTTCTTTCTCACACGATTTTTTAGCTGATTTTGATTGGACAACTATGCTGTCACACCTTAATAATGCTGGCAGCTGCTTATATTGGTCTGATATAAAACCTGAATTAACATAATAAGGAACATACACTAAATGCTTTATATATTTCTTTAATTCCACTGTATAATAATCAGGATGAACCGATGTAACAAGATTATATTTATCAAATGGATTATGTATAAACGCTAAATCCGGCTGCATTTCTCCAAGATTATATTCCTCAAAAGGTACTATCGGTACATTCTTTGGAAATCTAAGTGCATCATAACGTGGCTCCCATTGCCCAGTCTGTCTATTTGCATCAAAATATGGTATTGCAACAACCTTACAGTCGAATCTGTTATCCTTTGCAAATTCAACCCATATACTTTCAAGGCTGTCCCACATATCTGCTTTATATGGAAGAAACACTACTCTATATTTAACCTTAACTTCTTTAATCTGCTTAATAACACTATTAACTATATCATTTATCAGCTTGAAATATTTTTCTATTTCAGCATAACTGTCTGTCTGTGAAATACTATATATAATCTCACAATACTGCTCTAATTCACTGACAATATACTTTAAATCTGAATCATTCTTTTCAATTTCATTTCCAACACTAATAGCTGCTTCCTGACATTTGATAAGACATTCATTCAATTCTTCTTTCGTATTGATGTTTATTATGCTTTTCTGAAAATTCAGCAGCGTATTCAGCAGCTGTAAAATATCTTTTTGAGTCCGGTTAAACATATTATACCTATTGTTCCTTCTTTAAATAATCTGTATATGGTTTAAATGGATCTATCAATGCTCCTTTATGACATCCACCACCCTGTCTTGGTGTCATATAATCTCCATACCATTTTTTTAGCACCTCATCATACCCTGCTGGTACTGGCATCTTAAAGCCTTCAAAATCCATATAAATTGTTTCATTAAATGCTGCTTTGGAAAAATATCTGTCATTGTCTCTTACTTCATCTACATAATATCCAACCATATCTGACTGCCCCCAATTATCTAATGTTAATTGCTCAAATATATGCTCTGCACTTATATAATCATTTGATAATTGGACGACTGTATCTGTGTCCATTGTAAATTTTTCTCCAGCAAGCACCCCTTTTAACATTTTTATAGGATTGTTTATGCAGTCAAATAGTTCTCTTTGAACCTTCTTAAATACTTTATCAGTATTAACACCATCATCAAATTCATCTAACGCATTAATATCTATAAACATTCCCTGATTAAATTCTTTTCCCTTATCTGGAAATTCTATTGCTGTAGTACTACTGTTCCTAAGCTTTGAAAAACACCAGGTTCTGCCACAGGAATTATACCAGTCCTGAAAATAATAAGGCTCTTTAAACACATCTTTTGCAACTAATTTTAATTTCTCATAATCATCACGCATCATACATAAATCAATATCATCATCCCAAGGTATAAACCCTTTATGTCTTACAGCCCCGAGTAATGTTCCATATGCTGCATAATATTTTAAATTATGTTTCCTGCAAACTGAATCAAATTGCTGCCATAAATCGAGTCCAACTGCCCATATATGTTTCATTTCTTCCGACACATAATAATCTGCTCGAACCTCCGCTTTATAAAATGCCTCATCAAGTAATAATTCAGTCATAATCTTCTCTTTTCTAATAAATTATCTATCAATATCCAATAATGCTTCTAAGAACTGTTCCATATACTGTCTTTCACCTGTTGTAACTCTTAAGCATTTTCCAAGTGAGCCAATACCAGAATAAGATTTTATTAATATCTTCTTTTCATTTTTCATCTTATTCACTATTTCATCAGCATCTACATTTCTTGGTTTTATAAATATAAAATTGCCCTCCTTAGCATTAACCTTATATCCATTAGCCACTAACTGGTCAATTATATATTTCTTTCCTGTTAACTGCTTCTCAATCAGATCATCTAACATTCCATCTTTTTCTATTATTGCCTGTGCAAATTTCATTGCAAATGCATTAGTATTATGAGGCGTGCAAAGATTAGCAATCATCTTTACTTCCTGTGGCTGGCCCACAACATATCCAAGTCTTAAACTTCCAAGTGAGAACAACTTTGAAAATGTTCTTGTCAATAATATATGTGGATTATTAACCGCATATTGGATAAATGAGTTATCATAAAAATACATATACGCTTCATCAACTAAAATAGTAATTTCATATTTCTTAGCTGCTTCAAGTATCTTTTCAAATTCTTCATTACTATATGCATTTCCCACTGGATTGTTAGGATTTAACAGCACTAATAAATCTACATCCTCGTTAAGTGCATCTATTATCGTGTCTGCTGATATTGTTAAATCATCATCATATTTAACCTGTATGAATTCTCTGCCATACATCTGTGCATACACCTGATACATAGCATATGATGGAACAACACCGACTATTTTTCCTCCCGGTGCTGAAAATGCTTCAATAATATGTCTTATTCCTTCTGATGAGCCATTAACAAGACATATATTGTCATTATTTACATTTAAAAATTGAGCTAAGCATGTTTCAAACTCTAATGTCTCTGGATACTGTGATACAAACTTTGGTGTAATATCTTTTAATACTTCATCAATAAATTCCTGAGGAAGTCCTCCTGGATTTTCATTTAAGTCTAATCTTAAATACTGTTTTCTATTATTCTGATAAACTATTCTATGTAAATTAACTAAATTGGGGTTCACATAATACATTTACTTTTCCACCTTTAAATAATATTCTTTTTCTTAACAAATTCTTCAACTATTGCTGTTATTGCAATAGATTCACCAGCTGTAAGCTTGTATGACTTTTCTCCATTTCCTCTTATCTTAGCAACGAACTCACTTATTTCATATCTAAGTCCATCGCCTACAAATTTAGGTTCATAATGGTCTATTATTGTTTCATCCTCATACCTTACATCGAATTTCTCTGTAAGCCACCAAGGTGACTGTGCTATAACATAGCCTTTTGTTCCTGCAACTATAAGCTGTCCTTCTGATTTAACCGCCATACCAACCTTTGCAGTTGCCATAGCATTTTCATATCTTATCTGAATTTTTGTATAATCATCTGTACCCAATTCATTATTAATACTGTCAAAAGACACTGATTTATAATCTTTGCCCAATATTTTTATTATTGGCATAAGTGCATTACCACCATATTCAAGAAATGCTCCGCCATACTTTGCATCTGTCCTTTCTCTTGAATTAACAGATGCAATTCTTGAAAAACAGGCCTCCACATCACATATTTCTCCTATTTTTCCACTTTGAACAACATTAAGCAGCTGCTGAAATCCTGGACAATATGCCGCCTTTATAGCTTCCATAAGTACAACATTGTTATCAGAAGCAATATCATATAGCTCTTCACTGTCTTTCTTGGTAAACGCTAATGGTTTTTCACATAGAACATGTTTATGTGCAAGTAATGCTTTCTTTACATAGTCATAATGAGTCTCGTGTGTAGATGCTATATATACAGCATCTACATTTTCCAGAAATCTATCATACTGTTCTGTTTCAATTGCAATTTCATATTCAGAACACTTTTTCTTGAATTTATTCACGCTCTCTATATCCGGATTATAGGCACTTGTAACAATAAGCCCACTTGCATATCTTGCCTCGGCAACAAATCTTTCTGCAATACGCCCTGTTCCTACTATACCCATTTTAGTAATTTTATAATTGCTTCCTCTAAGCATTGTTGACGATATATTAGGTGTCCTATCCAAATAAACAACATCACAGAATGCTTTTAAATAATCAAATGTTCCTACCCAGTCTGAACCAACCGTAAATATATCTACACCATATTTCTGAATGTCCTCTATCTTCTGACCTTCGTGATCTTCAACTATAATCATATCCGCAAAGCCAGTCTTTTTGACATTTTCTATTCTTTTCATAATAGGGTCAACTACATTTATTTTTCCACGCCACTCATCAAAATGTTCTGTTGTAACACCAACTATAAGATAATCTCCTAATGCCTTAGCTCTTTCAAGCAATTTATAATGTCCTTCATGGAACAAATCATATGTTCCATATGTAATAACTTTCTTCATTAATAATCCTCCATGATTATGCATTCAGATTAACTAAATGTATTCTCACAACAATTTACAGCTTATATTTATGTATGCTGTTCCAAATATTCCTGCTGTTTCTTATAAAATGGGTAACTATGTGCCGCTCCCGTTCTCCTTGGTTTCATATATTCTTCACCATAATTAAGTCTCAATATACCATCATACCCTTTAGGTACTGGGACTTTGATATACTCAAATGGAACCCATTCTGTTTCATCAAACCATTCAAGAGGCATAATATAATTCATCTGTCCACGAATTCTTCGACCCATTTCACATAAATAATCTGACTCTTCCCTATTTGATAACATTGCAATATTGTCCGACATTCTCCATAACTGCTGTTTTAATGTATTATCTCTTATAAATTTAGTTTTACATATATCTTCTATCTTAACTAACCTTGACTCTAATTCGCCATTTTTACTCAGCTCTTCATATCTTTGTGCAACGTCATATATAATTCCATAAACAAGCAACTGTGTTTCAGCAAACTCTTTATCTCTCGGAACATAATCCATCGGATTAATATCTATTCCTGCAACATATGGAAAATTGTAGAATTTATTTTGAATTTCCAGAGGCAGAGGCACTTTATTATAATTCATAATCGCAGCGCTTGGCTGACAATGCGTTCCCTCTGTATATAGACTGCTTACATAGAAATCAGTATAAATATCCTTATTCTTAAATATATCCAGCAACTTCATATAGTCTTCTCTTGGCATATCAAAGTCTATATCATCATCCCAGGGAATAAACCCTTTATGTCTTACAGCTCCTAAAAGAGTTCCCCAGGATGCATATATTCTAAGTCCATACTGATTACATATATCCAATAATTCACAGGCAAGTTCCATCTCTACAACCCACGCACGCTTCATCATAGATGAAATCTTAAACCCACATCTTTCTTCTTCCTTGAAATAATTATCATCCAACTCCAGCATCCTTGCTACCTCTTAAATCTTATCAATATATCCAATATACTGCTGTCTAGTAAGTCCACTCTCAATCAGCTTATATAATGCCATCTGTTTAACAAGTATTGCACTATATGGCGACTTCGTTATATCTTTAACCTCGCTTAATGCTTTCTTAGCAAGTGGAACATATCGCTCATAATCTATTGTTATTTCTCTCTGCTTTGCAAAATCAAGAATTTCATATAAATATGTATGAAGAAAATACAGCTTAATCTCCTCATAATATTCTTTAAAATATGAAGTATTCTTCATAAACTCCCAGACCATTAACTGAACCTGGCTATGCTGAAATAAAGTTTCTTTCTCCTTCATATCATTACGCATAGTTCCGTTATTGTTCTGTCTATATATATATAATTTATCGGCCATTTTCACCAATTTATTAGCATAAAAGAGTAATGGATACACAAATAATGGTTCTTCGTATATAACATTTTCTGCAAATGCTGTATTGGCATCAATAACCATTGACCTTTTATACAGCTTATTCCAGCATCCATATGTGAATTTTTCCATAACAAGCATCTTTTTTCTATCGTCTGATGACTTTATTTCAAAATACTCATCAGTCACTTCATTCTTATTAGGAATAATGCCAACATTTTCAAAATAATAATTATAATTAAACTGTACTATATCAGCATCTTTCTCTTTCGCCCTGGAATATGTCTTTTCAAATAATTCCGCTTCCACCCAGTCATCTGCATCAACAAATGCTATATATTCACCGGAAGCATACTTTAACCCTTCATTTCTTGCACCGCCCTGTCTTCTATTATGAGGAAGGTCTATTATTATTATAGATTCCGGATATGCCTTTTCTATTTCATTAAGCATATTCCACGTCTGTCCATCGTCCGTGGAGGCATCATTAACAAATATCAATTCCAGATTATCGATTCCAATGCTCTGTCCTACAAGTGACATAAAGCACTTAGGCAGCCACTTTACGGCATTATAGCACGGAATAATCACGCTTACTTTTTTCATATTTCCTCATTTCTACTACAATATATTTATGGTTAATATTCCTTACACCCAGCAAGGCACCATCCATCTTGTCGCTAATTGTGCTCATACCACTCTTAATTTCTACGCACATTTTATTCTTAACTATTTTTACATATATGTGCAGACACAAAGCCCCATACGGAAATTTATTTCCACACTCATCTCCATTTATCATTAAGTATATGTTATAATAATTTTATCACATATATCAGGGAGGATAAAGTTTAATATGCCAAAAGTATCTGTTATTATGCCAGTTTACAATTCTGAAATGACTCTTATTGACAGCTTAAGCAGTCTTGTCACCCAGACTCTTACGGATATTGAGTTAATTCTTGTAAATGATTACTCAACTGACAATTCACTGAAAATACTTGCTGACTGCGAAGCACAATTTTCTGACAAAGTTCTTTTAATTAATCTTGATGAGAACCACGGTGCTGGCGGTGCAAGAAACATCGGTTTATCGTATGCTTCCGGCGATTATATTGGTTTTATGGATAGTGATGATATCGCAGTTCCTGATATGTTTGAGAAAATGTATGCTAAAGCAATCTCAGGCAATTATGATATTGTTGATTGTGGATATTATAACGAAGCAAAAGATTCAGCCATTGTCCACGCTTCTGATGAATTAACCGGTGAACTCAATGGCTATAAAAGAAGTGAATTAATCGCAAGTGGTGGATATTTCTGGTCAAAGCTTATTAAGAAATCTTTTCTTGACCGCATAGGACTTCAATTCAGGGAACACTGCATACTTGAAGATTTTGAAACACTTATGTATTTATTCGCTACAGCTTCCAGCATAGGCAATGTTAAAGAAATCCTTTATTGCTATAAGAATAGTGCAGCTTCAATCTCTAAGCATATTGACTACAACAACTATTACAATAACGTCATCAGTGCTATTGAAGCAGCTTACAGCCAGTTATCTGTTCTGCCTGATTATACAGATATTCAATATGCTGTTGAATACGGAATATATAATCTATGCTCCTTAGCCCTTAACTGCTGTCTTAATTCCAGCAATTCAGTTCCTGCATACATACTAAAGAACAGAATTACCGATATTAAGAATTATATAAATAAATATATTAAGCTTCCTGTAAAGTCCAATAAATTCATTAATAATAAAATTGATAAACAGGATTTACATTTATTATCTGATATTGATAAGATTATTTCACAGCTTGGCTAATTACAGCCAAGCCTTTTTAATCCTTTTAATGCCGGTTCATAACTTTGACATTTCTTATAACTTAATACCGCCTTTGCTGTATCGCCAAGACACTCATATATAACGCCAATATTATAATCAGCTTTATAACTGTTACAACCATCAATCTTACATAATTTATATGACTTAGCCTTATTAAATTCCTCTATCGCCTTATCAAACAATCCATTGTTCATATATGCAAGTCCCATTAAAAATACATAATCTGCACTTACCGCAAACTCACTATATATATTCTGAAGAAACATCATTTCAGGAATTCTCTTCTCATTAAGCAGTGAATATCCATATGTTTCAATCATATCCTGAACATACTCAAGCTTTGGATCTAAATCAAAGGATAAGCCCTTTTCAAAATTCCCAGATGCATTTTTATAATCTCCCTGCATATAATAGCTCTTACCCAACTGGTAATATATATATGCATCCGGACCATTTTCTTTTAATTCAAGCTCTAACAGCCTTATGTTACGCTCTGCCTTTTTCTTCTTATTATCAACGCTTCCCATATATCCTGAATGACCAACTGTTATCGGAACATCTACGGCTGTAACTACATTTTTATCAATACTTACAACCTGCTCGTGGATTCTTCCCTCATAATGACACCGCTTTCTGTTAAACAGGCGTGTTATTCTCTCTACACCCCTGGTCAATTCATTATCATAATTAATATTATTAATTAGTTCTATTTTCCCCGTACAATTCACTGATTGATTGCTTATAATAGCAGCTACTTCATCTATATTCATCTTTTCAATCCATTCATCGCTGTCAAGTACGAGAATCCAGTCATTACCTGCAAGGCTGATTGAATAATTTCTCGCCTTTGAAAAATCATCACACCACTTATAGCTGCCACTTATATCTGCATATTTATCAATAATTACAGATGTATTATCTGTTGAACCAGTATCAACTACAACTATTTGTAAATTATATTTTTTTAATGAAAGCAGACACTTTTCCAGCTTGTCTGCTTCATTCTTAGTAATTATACATACTGATATATCCAATATTATCCCTCCAATACTAATCAACACCTAATATATGCTTCAATACATAAATGTAATCAAACTTTTTAACAGCTCTATGACCATTAACAGCTATTTCCATCCTTTCTTTTTCGTGGCACATATAATAATCTATCTTATTAAGCATATCATTCTCACCAGTAAACATAACCAGTTCTTCACCATTTTTAAATAACTGTTCAATATCTTCCTGATAATTAGTAAGGCAGAATCCTCCTGCACCTAATATATCATATACTCTGAGCGGAATACCTGTAGTAATTGAACGAAGGGTTATATTTAAATTAATTCTGGACTTTCTGAATATTACTGGCATTTCACTATAATAATCTACACCACTATGAATATCAGCATTAGCAATATCTAAATCCCTGCTTCCTGTAAATATATCCACCATATATTTATCAGCTATCTTTCTTAATAAATTGACCCTCTCAACTCCTGTCACATATTTATTAATCTGGGAAGACAGCACATGTTCGTGTGGCACAGCAATATTATCCATATCAGCACACGCTGCATATAAATATTTATCTACGAACTCACTATCCACAATATCATTAATTATATTGTATCCATATATTTTTTGCTGTGCATTAGCAAGTCCATTAATGTAGCCTTCATAATATGAAGATACATCTTTGCTCATCAATACACTTTTCAGGTCAGGATTCATATTTCCCACAAAGCTTATATCATACTCATAGCTTGTATTATCAATATCTTTTCCTAATTGCCTGTCAAGCCTGTCTGTATCAACTGCAAGACTTGCATACTGTATATTACCCATACCATATTTTGATAATAATTTAATCCCATCTCTCTCAAACAAATATATTTCATTGCATTTATTATATATTGCCTTGGAATATAACGTATAATTAGGCCAATCATATATCCACGAAATATACGTTATTCCATAATTACTGCATGTATCTGATAACATAGGAAGAAAATCAAACGATATAACAACATCTATTCCATTAGATAATATGTCTATAACTTCATACTCAACTTCTTTGTTATCCCCAATATACTCCTTAACGCTATGCTCTATAACAAACACTTCATCTGCTAATATATCAAGTGCTTTAACCATATCCTTCTTGGAATTCTCATACCAGCTGCAATATAATACCTTCATCGAAACCTCATTATAAAAAAGGACTGCCAGATATAATGACAGTCCTTGTATTAATATATATTCTTTTAATATTACTGAAGAAGTGAAAGAACACCCTGTGTAGCCTGATTAGCCTGTGCAAGCATAGACTGTCCAGCCTGTGCAAGAATGTTATTCTTGCTGTATTCAACCATCTCTGTAGCCATATCCACGTCACGGATACGTGATTCAGCTGCTGATGTATTCTCACTTGTTGTGTTAAGGTTGTTAATTGTATGCTCAAGTCTGTTCTGAATAGCACCAAGCTTAGATCTCTGAACAGATACTGAATTAATAGCCTTCTGAATAGCTGCCATTGCTTTTCCTGCTGATGAGAATGAGCTAACCTTAAGTCCGCTAATCTTAAGTGAAGATGCATTCATATTATCAATAGAAATTACAATACTCTGTCCTGATAATGCACCTACCTGCAGCTTCATATTTTTGAATGTACCATCAAGTAAGTTCATTGAGTTGAACTGAGTTGTTGAACGGATTCTATCAATCTCTGATGTAAGCTGATCCATCTCCTTCTGAATAGAAGCTCTATCTGTTGATGTATTAGTATCGTTAGCTGCCTGTGTTGCTAATTCATTCATTCTCTGTAAGATTGAATGTGTCTCGTTAAGAGCACCTTCAGCTACCTGTACTAATGAAATACCATCCTGTGAGTTAGAAGCAGCCTTGTCAAGACCTCTAATCTGGCTTCTTAACTTCTCTGAAATAGAAAGACCTGCTGCATCATCTGCGGCTCTGTTAATTCTATAACCTGATGATAACTTCTCTGTTGACTTAGCCTGTGCACTTGTTACTCCACTTAACTGTCTGTTAGCGTTCATTGCTGTAAGATTATGCTGTACTACCATTAATAATTCCTCCCTGAATGTCTTACTTATCCTTAAATATATATTGTAATTAATAAAATGTATATAAGTCTTCCAAAACTTAACTGCAATATATATCGGATATTTTGATATAGACTTAACCCCTTAATTTAAAAATTTTAAAAAAGGCTGTGACAATAACAAATACTTGTTAAAGTCACAGCCTCTATGATAGTATTATAACTTCAACTACCTAATTAGCCTAAGAGTGAAAGAACACCCTGATTAGCCTGATTAGCCTGTGCAAGCATAGACTGTCCAGCCTGAGCAAGAATATTGTTCTTGCTGTATTCAACCATCTCTGTAGCCATATCTACATCACGGATACGTGATTCAGCTGCTGATGTATTCTCACTTGTTGTGTTAAGGTTGTTGATTGTATGCTCAAGTCTGTTCTGAAGAGCACCAAGCTTAGATCTCTGAGTAGAAACTGAATTAATAGCCTTCTGAATAGCTGCCATTGCCTTTCCTGCTGATGAGAATGAGCTAACCTTAAGTCCGCTAATCTTAAGCTTAGAAGAATTCATATTACCAATTGAGATAGAAATCTTCTGTCCTGATAATGCACCTACCTGTAATTCCTTTCCTGTGAAAGAACCATCAAGTAAGTTCATTGAGTTGAACTGAGTTGTAGAACGAATTCTATCGATTTCTGATGTAAGCTGATCCATTTCCTTCTGAAGAGCATTTCTATCTGTTGATGTATTAGTATCGTTAGCTGCCTGTGTTGCTAATTCGTTCATTCTCTGAAGAATTGAATGTGTCTCGTTAAGAGCACCTTCAGCTACCTGTACTAATGAGATACCATCCTGAGCATTAGAAACAGCCTTATTAAGACCTCTGATCTGACTTCTCATCTTTTCTGAAATTGAAAGACCTGCAGCATCATCACCAGCTCTGTTAATTCTGTAACCAGATGATAACTTCTCTGTTGACTTCTGCTGTGCACTCTGAACTCCACTTAACTGTCTGTTAGCGTTCATTGCTGTAAGATTGTGTTGTACTACCATAATAGTTTCCTCCTTGAATTCTTGGTGGCGTCCCTGCCACCCATAATTAAATTGTTCAGGATTGCTCCTGTTATATATTATATCGGACTGTTGTTTATTAACTTTAGCCCTAATATAAACTTATTTTAATATTTTTTAATGCAAATGTCAAAATACTGAAATATACTTATTACCTAGCTGCATTAAAATATTGGTAAATATATGTATTATTTCTTCTGATCCATAAACTGCGGTTCAGAACTTACCCTGCTCATATTCTGATAATACTTATTAGCCATACTTACACTTCGCTTGGCTGTCTTAGCATTATCCTTTAACTGCCTGAACTTAATATCAACTCTGACTTTGTTTCTTGATTCCTGTGCCTGTATAGTCGCACTTAAGGATGTAGCTTCTCTTATAAGCTCCTGTAATCTAATTATTAATTCCTTATAATCAGCCTTATACTCTTCTACATCTTCTTTTACTCTGTCAAATACAGCTTGAAAGCCCTCATCAAGTGAATTAAGCTCATCTATATATGCAGCTTTACTCTCCATATTACTCTGAAGCTTATCTCCATCGAATTCTTTATCATCAAGCAAAGCACTCTGTTGTTCATTCAGTTCAGATACTTTCTTAAGTATCTCTATCTTCTTAAGCAGACTATCTATCATTATCTGAAGATAATTCTCTGTAATCATATACTATTACCACCATCTTGATATCATAAAGGTATAGTTAAATTACTATTTGACTATACCTTTATATTATTAATTACCAGCTTTTGCCATAACTTCTTTCCAAGTATCTCTCATTCCTCTTAATTCAACTAATGCCTGATCAAGAACTTGTGTATCTTTCTTCATATTAGCGTCAACTAAAAGGCTGTAGATATACTTGTACACATTATCAAAATCCTCTGCTACCGGGTATTTACGATTAAGTGTTGACTGAAGCTCTTCTATAATCATCTCTGCCTTTACTATATTAGTATGTGCCTTTTCTGTATCATTCTTTTCTATTGCAACCTGAGCAATATTACAAAACTTAATTGCACCTTCATATAATAATAACGTAAGCTCAGCCGGTGTCGCTGTTAATATCTTATTGCGGTTATACTGCTGTGCCATATTCTGATTATATATCATAACTTGTCCTCTCTCCTGATGTCATAAACACCTTATATTCCTATTACCATATTATCCTTAATATAGAATTAAATCAATACCCAATTATCAATTTCCAAATAAACCAGACATTGATGATGTCTGCGAGTTAAGCTTTGATAAAGCTGATTCCATAGCTGAGAATTTACTATAATAGTAATCTTCCCAAGTTGTAATCTTAGTCTCTGCATCACTTATCTTAGTTGTATATTCTGAATATTGCTTAGTCATCTGCTTGTCATTATATACTGTATAAGCACTGCTCACTGAAGATGTAGCCATCTTATTACCTAAATCTGTATAAAGCTTTGTAGCAAGCTGTGAGAAGAACGAAACTACAGTCTCCGGATCACTTGCTATTGCCGCCCTTAACTTATCATCATTACCCGATGAAACAGAGTCATCTGAATCACCATCAATATGATATACACCTTTTTCATTCTCACCTGATGAGAAATATCCCTGTGTTGCTATACCAAAGCTTGATAAAGCATACGACTTTCCGTTAATTGTAAATGATGAAGCCATATCATTCTTCATAGTATTGATAATACTGCTTAAAGTATCATCCTTTCTAAGAAGTGAGTCCTTAATCTTAGTCTCCCACTTTTCAACTTCATCATCCGTCATTGCGGACTTCTCGTCATCTGTAAGTGGTTCATAACCCTTAGAGCTGTCTGCATTGTATGCTTCATCCATTGACTTAATCAGCTTATTATAATCTGTAAACATATCTTTAATAGACTTATAGATTGCATCTACATCTGTATCTGTAGTTATTGTAACCTGCTCATCATCCTTAGTCTTAGCGGTTACCTGTATTGTAATGCCATTAATCGAATAGTTATTGCTATTACTTGTAAATGTAGCACCATTAAGCTCAATTTCTGAATCCTGTCCTACTTTTCTTGATGCGCCCTTAGAAAACTTATGTGCTGCGTTAATCATATCATAGCTATTCTTTGCTTTGTTCTGATACTGTGTTGTAAGGTCTGCCTTAATCTTAGTATTCCTGTCAGCAGTCTCAGCAGCTATATTGGCAACTCCAGCAGCTGAATCTGTCTCTTTTAGAGCTGATACAGTTGTCTTGCCATCTTTCACCTCAATATTAACATAATTTTTAAGGTCTTCCATTGATTTCTTAGCTGTATCGTAGTTAGCTATGTCTGATTTAAGTGTTTCTACAGAACTTGTAAGGGTTTTATATTGTTCTTTTTCTTCGTCTGTAAGTTTACTTTCATCAAAATCACTATCATTATCTCCGCCTTTGCCTTTTAAAATAAGTGCATCAAGCTGTGCCTGTTTTGATGTAAGCTGTGCCTTAGCATTATCTTCAGCTGTGACACCTGTATCTGACATATATTTAGTATTAAAACTATCAACTGTAGCAGAAGCTTTACTATATGCTGCAAGCTTTTCCTGTGCTACTGTATCAAAGCTTATCTTATTACTCTCATAAGCACTATTAATAATATCATCAAGTGCTGATGTATATGTACCATCCGCAGCATTATAATAGCCAGCCCATTTTGTATACTCTGCTGTAGATGTCTTATCATCTGTATAAAGTCCCAATTCATACAAAGAGTCTCTACCAGCTGTATCATTAGCTACTAATGAAAAATCGCCATCTTTACCAGAAGTCTTGGAACTTATAAAGAATCTCTGGTTCGCCTCATCAAAGCTTGCCTGTACACCAGCATCCTTAAGCTTTACTAAGAACTGATTAACTGTCATATCATCTGTAAGTTCTATATTAGTTGACTTACCATCAACAGAAAGTGTAACACTTCCCTGTCCTGACGTCTTACCTGTTATAGCTGATAACTTGCTTGAACCTGTTATCTTTGATGTGCTGTCTGATTTATTAGTAACTTCACCACCTGTAAGATAACCCGATGATGCAAGTTCTTTAACCTTTAATGTCTGGTCTCCAGCTACCGCACTTGAACTTGCTGTAACTGTAGCTACACTTGAATTAGATACAGTTGACTTCTTAAGGCTGTATGCTTTACCAAACCTCGCTGATGAAAGCTTTCCACTATAAAAGCTATATATGCTTGTATTCATAGTCTTCCACTTTTCCTGTTTCCAGGAAAGCTTAGTCTGAGCCTTTACAAGATTGTCTTTCTTTAACTGATATCCTGATACAAGTGCTGTTACAAGCGACTCTGTATCCATACCTGAAACCATACCTGATAATCTTATTGGCATAATATTACCTCCTATCTCTTCTCATCAACAAGGATACCAGCAAGCTCCCAGGCTTTTGCAAGCATTTCAAGAGCCTTCTCTGATGGTATCTCCTTGATGACTTCATCAGTGTCCTTATCTTTAATCTTAATAGTAATACGGTTAGTTGGCTCATTATAACCAAATTCTGCTATTGTATTTCTATTAATTACTTTCTGTATATCTTTGAGTTCCTTGATACTTGCTTCTTTCTTCTCATTCTGCTGTGCAAGATTAGATTCGCCATTGTCAGTACCACTCTTCTGTGTATTGGTTATCTGCACTGTCGATGCTGTACTGACTTTACTATCTGCTGTCATCTCCTTTGCTGCTGTATCAGAAGAAGTCTGAACATTAACCTTATTAATCTGTGTTGCCTGAACTGCCTGATTATGGTAATTGGCAGCTATGCTCATTTTATCAATTCCCATTATCCTTCACCTCCGTGTGGTTGTAAAAAATGTTCTCAAACCGATATTAACCAATATTACAATTCTGCAATATATATCCTAGTGCAGTAAAGAAATCCTTTTCCCGTATTTATTGCACTTTACTCAGTTTCTAAACCCTATATCGGCATTCTAATGCCATAATATAATATTATATATTAATTATATTCATTATAAATCATTACAATTGTTATAACAAATGTAACTATCATTTCTTAAAGAGCTGGTTAAGTGCCTTAACATCAATTGCCTGTTGTGTAGCTTCCTTATTAGCATCCTTTATCTGTACATATACTTCTTTTCTGTAGATTGGAACAGACTTAGGTGCTGTTATTCCAAGCTTAACCTGATCTCCTTTAATCTCGATAACTGTGACTTCTACGTCATCGTTAATTATTATAGCTTCATCTTTTTTCCTTGATAATGCCAGCATTCTACTCACCTTTCCTTTCTTCAAGAATTGAATAAATAGGATATCTGACTTCATAATCATTGTTGTCGGCTATAAGCTGTACACCCTTTAATGTATCAGCATTGACAATGATTGGAGCTTTGAAATTAATTGTCATCTTAGTAATATCTGCCGGAACAGTAAGTACACAAAACACTATAAGATCAGCTTCTTTAATATCACTTCCAAGAGCCTTTAACATCTCATCTTCAACTATCGGATCATAGTCTTCTTTAATAAGCTCCGGCTTTAACATTGGAAGAGCAAGTTCTGGCTCATCTAATGACTGTAACCACATTATTGATGCCTCGTCTCCCTTATCCACATCGTATATAAGTGTAAACTTTTTACAGTCCTCAAAGCCAATAACCCCAAGGTCAAATGTTATAATCTTCTCATCATCAATATCAATCGTTCCAAACCATCTAGTATCTACCTTCACCTTAATACCCTCCATTAAAACGCTTTGATTATCATTTTCTATCCAATAAAATCAAGTAATGTCTGCTGTACTACCTTGCTTGCTGCTGACAGTGCCGCATTATATACAAGCTGGGCAGAAGTATAAGATATAACAACCTCCTCAAGGTCAATATCTTCATTCTCAGACTTAAGACTTGTAAAATTAGTCTTCTGTTCTGTGAGTCTTGACTTAGTAAGGTCAAGTCTTGTAATTCTGTTACCCACATCAGCCTTGGCATTAGAAATCTGTTCCTGATATCCCTGCATCTGCCCGATACCACTCTCAAAAGCTTTAGTCATCTGGCTTTTTGCTAATTCCTGCTGCTTAGTAAGTCCTTCAAGAATATCACTTAAACTCTTCTGGTCTGCATCTGATGAATATCTTTCCTCTTTCATCATACTTTCAACCTTTGACATCTGGCTCTCTATATCAAGAACATTCTGTACTGCTGATGTGAGGTCATCTATATTTCTTCCAAAATATATATTAAACGCTTCATCTGCCTGAGTATTAACCTTTAACTTCTGTGTAAAATTAATATTATACTCTATATCTTCATCCTTCTTAACATAAGTAACGCCTGTAACATTATCAACACAGTCAAAATACATTGTTGGATTAACATCACCCTTTTTAAAATTAGATTTATCATACTGCACTGAGAATGAATTGCTTGTATATACGTCCTTATATACATTTTCTCCAAGAAGAACTTCACCAACCTGTGAATTAATAACTATCTCATCATCACCTGGTATATAATTAGTATCTGATGTAAATGATACTGTAACTGCATTGCCACTTCCATCACTAAAGAAGTTACCTGTAACGCCTGTTATATTACCATTGGCATCTGTATTAGTTGTAACACCTGTAACTGCATTACCATCTGCATCTGTTACTGATATTGTTCCGTCTGTGTTCTTAGTTATTGAAGCCGTATTGCCCTGACTGTCTGTAATCTTAAATGTTCCATTAGCATCAACCTCTGAATAAGCAAGCTGTAATCTGTGTACTGTCTGCACATTTGGTGTAATAATCTTGCCATTAGCATCTTTTTTAACTGACAGATTCATAATATCATCATTAGAATAGGCATTAGTATATACAGTCTTACTGCTAAGTGCATCTCTTGTAAAGTTCTGTGTTATTGTATAGTCCACATCCTTAGCATCTGCATCTGACTGATATGTCAGAGGCTTGTCTGTTGCATAACCTGTGAATACATATCTTCCAGCATAATCTACATCTCCCTGTGTATAGAATGAATCCTTTAGCTTATTAAGTGTCTCAACAATTGTATTACGTTCCGAAGGAGAATAAGAATCTGTTGCACCCTGATTACAATAGCTGTAAAGCTGTGATACTATATTGTAACTCTGGTCAAGAGCATCGTGTGTTACCGAAAGCCATGATGAAGCATCTGGTATATTCTTATTAATATACTGTGTAACCTGATCAAGACTTGAACGAAGTCTTAATGCTCTGATTGCAATAATTGGGTCATCAGAAGGCTTGTTAATCTTCTTCTGTGTAGATAACTGTGTATCCATTGTATTAATCTGACTTTTATTAGTCTGTATATTAGCTATAGAGCTGTTTATCATCATCTGATTAGTTATTCTCATACTATTCCTCCATTCATTTACAGATATGCTATGTGAACTAATTATAAGCCCGTCTGGTTAATAAGCTTGTCGTATATCTCGTTCATAACCGACATCATCTTAGAGTTAAGATTGTAAGCCTGCTGGAACTTCATAAGATCCATAGCTTCTTCATCAGTATCAACACCCATAACCGATAATCTCTGGTTCTGAATTGTTGTCTTCATATTATTATAGTTAGAAAGAAATGTCTTAGCCTTACTTGAATCAATTGATACATCACTGACAATACTTTCAAGGAAGTAAGCACCTGTACCACCATCAAATATCTTTTTCTTCTGAAGTGCATTAATCTGTTCAATCAGATCGCACTGTGATTCGCCGTCCCCTACATTTGACTTTGTCGCAAGCTTATCAGCATCCTCTAAAAGAGCCGAATTAACAGATACTGTTGTTGCTGTAAGAACTCCAGAACCATCCTGAACAACAAAAAGTGGTATACCTTTATTCTTAGCATCAGTTGTATCCGCATCTGATACATAGCCACTTTCAAATATGCTGTTAACTGCCTGTGCAAATGTCTGTATAAACGTATTAAGCTGTACCTGATAATATGGAACACCCTTATAATTAATATTCTCGCCTGCCTGTGCATTAGTCTCTGTTACGATATTACCATCAATATCTGTCTTGTATGTTCCATCATCATTCTTAGCATAAGACTCAATCTCTCCATTACAGCCATCTCTTATATCTATAAGTGCTTTTAACTGTCCTCCAAGTGAGTCACTGTATATATTAAAATCAGATCCGTCATTCCACTTTATATCATAAAGTCCATCTGCATCGCTTGTATTTCTTACTTCACCTCTTGCCACAACCTCTAATGTCCTGTAACTGTAATCATTAACAAGTGACTGTCCATTAATTGTTATCTGGAATGATGTAAGACCATTCTGGATTTCTGTCTCGCTTACTGTTATATTAACTGCCTTTGAAAGCTCATCAACTAATGCATTTCTCTGGTCACGAAGATCATTAGCATCACCATAGCACGCCTCAATCTGGTTAATCTGCTTATTAAGTGCTGTTATGTTCTGTGCAAGTGTATTAATATGCTCAACAGTATCCTTTACTTCGTTATTGGCATCTGCCTGTACATTTCTTAAGTTATTAGCTAATGTATTAAAGTAATCTGTCATACTCTTGGCATTATTAATAAGCTGGTTCTTTGCAGAAGTGTCAGCTGGTGTAATTGTAAGCTGGTTAACTGCATCAAAGAAATTGCCGTATTCCTTTGAGAAACCTGAAAGAAGAAATTCATTAAGATAATCCTCAACCTGTGTCATATAATTATTCTTAGCTTCGTACTGTCCATAGTTAGCACAGTTGTTACGATATTTCTCATCATAATAAGAATCTCTTGTCTGTTTAATCTCTACAACATTAACACCTGAACCAATTGTTCCGTATGTTGAATATGTTCTTAAAGCATCTGATGCCTGTAAAAGCACGCTCTGCTTAGTATATCCATCAGTATTAATATTAGAAAGGTTGTGTGCTGTTGTTGTAATAGATGTCTGTGCCGCCTGAAGTCCTTTGTATGAGATTGATAATCCAAAAAATGTAGATGCCATATTAACTCTCCATTCTGCACCTTTATACCAGTGCATTATTTACATTGTTGTATTAAACATCAATTATAATTCAATATAATCTGTAATTAATATAATCAAGAACCAAGTGATGTAACAAGATGTTCTATCATCTCACTTACAACATTAATATATCTTGATGCCGCATTATATGCGTGCTGATATTTTATCATCTTCTCAAGTTCTTCATCTGAAGATACACCTGATGTCTGTAATCTCTGGTTATCATAACCATCAACCATTGATGTCTGGTTATTAACAAATCTTGAAAGTACCTTACCAACTGTAGCAAACTCACCTATATAATCATTATAGAATGAATTAAAGTCTGCCTTGGCATATGAATCAGGATTAAGCGATGCGAACTTTTTGCTGAATGCATCAATAAGTTCATTAGCTTTAGAAAAATCTTCCTTGCCCTGTATTGTTGATAATGGAATTCTGTCAACATGCTGTGAAGCTTCTGGATTAACTAAAAGCTTACCAAGTGTATAATCTGTTTCATAATCTGCTGTGTTAAGATTATTACGGACATAAGTCTTAGTTCCGTCTGCCGCTGTTATCTGGATGTATCTTTCTGTTCCCTCTCTCTTGAACAATTCAACACCCATAGTCATATCCTTATCCATACCGAAACCAGCCTTGTCTGTGTCAAGTACAGAATACTTCATATTATCAATAGTCTCAGCTGTTGTTCCTGCCTGGTCAACATAAAGCTTCTCACCTGATGAATAACTGTAAGTTCCATCACCATTGGCAACACCTTTAACTTCCTTACCATATCTGTCATAAAGTGTTGCATTGACTGAAGCATTATATATGTACTCATCAGCCTGTAATACATTACCGTCATTATCTGTAAGCTCTTTTGTTGTTTCTATTGTCTTTTCTGGACAAAGAATATCATTAAGGGAAGTAACTATTCCATTAACAAGCTTATCAAATCCAGCTATCGCACTAAGTATTGCTGATGGTTCAATATATTTGTTGTAATATTCCTGCTTCTCGTTATATGCATCCATTGCATCATTATAAGCCTGAAGTCCGTCTGCTGTTGTAAGATCGTAATCTTCCTTCTCCGGCATAACAGGTACATCTGTATAATTAACTTCTATAGAACCTCTTGCTACTAAAAGACCTTTGAGTTCTCCCTTGTCTGTATCCTTCATATTATTAATATTAGAAAGATTAAATACATCCCTGTCATAACCTGGCCAGATTGGGATTAACAGTGCACTATTATCAACCTGTCTTGTTCCCATCTCAGTAACCTGTGCCGATGTAACAAATGGTACATTCTCAGCAGTTACAATCACCTCACCATGTTCATTCTCATAATAATCAAAATCAATATAACCACTTAATTCATCTAACGCATTATCTCTTGTATCTCTTAAATCATTAGCACGTTCACCACTTCCAGATTCAACCTTGGCTATCTCTTTATTAAGGTCATATATCTTTTGTCCAAGATTGTTAATCTTATTTACCATATTATTAATATCTGTGTTAAGAGTTACCTGATAATCCTTAAGCCCAGCATATATTGCTTCAGACCTGTCTATAAATGCTGTTGCATTCTGGATAAGCGAAGATCTTGCAATTGTACTTGTTGGATTCTTAGTAAGTTCATTAATTGCGTTATACAGATTCGTTATCTGTGTCTGGTATGTAACGCCCTGCATTTCTCCAAATAAATCTTCTACTTCTTCTACTGCCTTATACTGGCTTTCATAATATCCAAGTCTTGCATTCTCTGTTCTGTATGACTTATCTATAAAATCATTTCTTATTCTGCTTATAGCATCAACATCAACACCAAGTCCACACTTGCCTGTGCTGTTTCCTGTTCCGAACACATTAACATACGTACTGTCTGCAAATGTAATCTGCTGTCTTGTGTATCCTGTTGTATTAACATTTGACAGATTGTGTGCCGTTGTATTAAGTGCTGTCTGTGATGTTTTAAGTCCTGACGCTCCTACCATAAGCGATGCCATTCCGTTAGCCATAATTCCTCCATATCCTAAACCCAGAAAAAAATCACATTCTCAAAGAAAAATCCCAATTCATTCCTTTGAAAATGTGACCCTTAATTCCGAATAATATTACTTAATCTATATTGTGTAATAATCAGAGTCAATCCGTTTCTTCTGATTATTAGTCCGGATTATATTTATTGTTTTGCATCAAATCCTGTCGCTCCAGTAATCCCCTGTTCCTCATAAGCTGTTCTTCCATAATTGGAAGTCTGTGGATCCATAACTGAATTCTTGGCAAGATCAAGCTCAAACTGTATCATATCCATTGATTCCTTGAGAAGCAGCTTATTATTATCATTAACTGTTGTAAGCTGGTTCAAAGTTCTTTTAAGTCTGAGATATACTTCTTCTAGTGCATCGTGCTCTTTAGGCTTCTTCTCAAGTATCTGTACTATATGTTCTACTCTTATCTGCTCATATGGAAGCCTTAGTATCGAGCATATCTCTTTCACATCTTCCTGTCTTTTCTGTTCAACGGTTTCAAGTTCTTCTATTAACTTCTGTTCCTGTAGGAATATCTTTTGTAATTCATCAACATCTCCCTTAACAATTGCGGAAGTCTTATCATTGGACAAGTCCAGAAGCTTATTATATCCTGTATCCTCATTATTCAAATCATCGATTAATAGATCTATTAAACTTGCCATGCTTTAACCTCACTAAAATGTTAATGTTGAAATTCTGTCAAGTATCTTATCCGCAACATCTTCAGAACTTATATTATATGTTCCGGCCTGAATACGTGCCTTAACATCATTAACCATATCCATTCTGACATCTGATGTAGAAGCCACTGCTGACTTCGCTACCTGATACAGCTTAGCTGTATCTGAAATCTCATACTTGTCATTCTCTTTCTTATTAGTAACAACCTTATTATTCTTAGAATAAGAACTTGTCTTATATATCTGACTCACAGCATTATAAGCATCTATACGCATACTTACCGCCTCACTTTCTATCTTCAAAGTCTTGTAAGAACCGTTATCAAAGGTGTCTGCAACAAATATTCCAGTCCTTAACTGCCTTATTACAGCTCAGTTCTCTGCTTTATGATTAAGTTATCGGTAATAATCTGTTATCTCTTAACCCCATTTTATAATTAATTTAGATACAAATACAATTAGTTCTTATCAAGAAATCTCATCTTGGCATCGGCTGACGATAATCTCTTTTCCATATGTTCAACAGCGGCATTAGACTCACCATACATTGAGCCAAGGTTATTAGCCATTTTATTCTTACATCTTTCACAGAAACGTCCACTTTTTATCGATGCTCCACATCTCTCACATGTAATTCCAATCGGAGAATCATCAGCTATTACAAGCCTCTCGTCTCTTATCCACTGTTCAATCTGTCTTGTGCTTACGTCACATTCCTCTGCAACCTCTGTCATTGTTGCATTATGGTGATCCTGTATGTATTCCTTAACTTCAAGATACTTTTCTTCAATCTTCTCTATGCAATTAGGGCAAAGATTACGATATGGACCTCCTATATAATTATATAATTTGCCACAGCCTCTGCAATTTCTTACTTCCATAATATTCCTCCGTTCTTGTTACCTGTAGTCAAAATCCTCTGCCAACGCAGAGTGTAACAGCATATACTTCTTTTACTCCTGCCCTCTTAAGACATTCTGCACACGCATCAATAGTTGTTCCCGTTGTATATATGTCATCTACTATTAATACTTTATTATATATTATAACATTACCAGCTATTTTAAAAGCCTTTTCAAGATTTTTAGTTCTCTGGATATCATTAAGATCTTTCATCGGGCTTGTGGCCCTTGTTCTAATCAGACTATGTTCATTGTATTCTATATTAAGCTTCTTACTAAGGCTTTCCGCTATAAGTCCTGCCTGATTATAGCCTCGTGACTTTAATTTGGATACATGAATTGGAACCGGCATAATCACATCAGGCTGCCACATATTTATTACATCACCGTACCTGCCTGATATTTCATCTGCGTATACCTCTGCATATTCACGCTTATTATGATATTTAAAATTATAGATAGATTGTTTTATCCCCTCTGAATACTCATACACACTCACTGCCTGATTAAACAAATGCTGTTTATCCGTGCAGTCCTTACAATATTCCCTGTTATCGTCCTCTAATGCTTTGCCGCATTTAAGGCATGCAGGCTCTTTAATATATGTTATATATTTAAGACACCACGGACATATATTTACCTTCCTGTTATCAATAACAGGCCTGGGATTTGAACATATCGGACACGCAGGCGGAAACAATATATCTTTCACACCCGCTGCTATCCTTTTATATATTATGTCGTATTTATTCAATATTTTTTATTTCCTTTATCCTCTCATCTAAAGACGAATATCTTCTTGTTTCAGATACATTTTCTGCCATCTGGTTAAAAATTCGTTCATCACCTATCATACATACACACTTTCTTGCCCTTGTAACAGCCGTATAAAGTATGTTTCTGTTCATAAGCATTCTTGGTCCCTGATACATCGGTATTATAACCGCAGGATATTCACTTCCCTGTGCCTTATGTACAGTTATCGCATATGCAAGTTCAAGCTCATCAAGCTGTGTAAACTCATAATCAACATATCTTCCATCTTCAAATTTGACAGTAACACTCTGATTATAATTGTTGATATCATCAATAATTCCAGTATCACCATTAAACACTCCACTGCCTTGCTCTATCGCAATGCCATAGCGGTTCTTTTTCTCCCATTCGAGCTGATAGTCATTCTTAATCTGCATAACCTTATCGCCCTCACGGAATATCGTATCGCCAACTTTCTTCTCCATTTTGCCACTGTCCGGCGGATTAAGATATTCCTGCATTACAGTGTTAAGCCTGTCAACTCCGACAGATGATTTTCTTGATGGTGTCAAAATCTGAAGTTCACTCACATCTGCATTAACATACTTTGGAAGCTTCTCACTTATAACAGTCTTCATAGCCGCAATTATTGCATCTGGTCCATTTCTATGTATAAACAGGAAATCCTTACTGTATTTATTAAGTGTCACCTTATCGCCTTTATTAATCTTATGGGCATTAGTTATAATCTCGCTCTCAGCCGCCTGCCTGAATATCTTTTCAAGCTTAACAACAGGAAAGCACTCAGATGCTATTATGTCTTTAAGAACATTTCCTGGTCCAACACTTGGAAGCTGGTCAACATCACCTACAAGTATAAGTCTTGTTCCAACTGCTACTGCTTTAAGAAGCGAATTCATAATATTAATATCAACCATTGACATCTCATCTACAATTATTACATCTGCTTCCAACGGGTTGTCTTCATTTCTGTCAAAGCTCATTCCAAGGCTTGATGTCTGATTTTTCTTGTCTTCTTTATCAGCCATAGTGCTTCCAACTATTTCAAGAAGTCTGTGAATTGTCTGTGCCTCAAAACCACACGTTTCTGTCATTCTCTTGGCAGCTCTTCCTGTCGGTGCCGCAAGCCTTATCTCAAGACCTTCCATCTCAAAATATTTAATTATCGTATTAATTGTTGTTGTCTTACCGGTTCCCGGTCCACCTGTTATTATAACAAGTCCGTTAAGTGCAGCTTTTACAACAGCTTCTTTTTGTATGTCATCAAGCACAATGCCCTCTGATCGTTCAATCCCTGCTATTCTGTTATTGACCTCGTTGATATTTTCATCGCATTTTATATCAAGTCCTGCCAATGCCCTTGCAACATTCTGTTCCATATAGAAATACATCGCAGAATACACATTTTTAGATTCTCCCTCTGTTCTTACAACAATCTTCTTATCTATAGCAAGATCCATAAGAAACTTATCATAATCAGCAATGTCAATAAGCAGAAGTGATGATACCTGCCTCTTTAATTCTTCATAAGGAAGATACACGTGTCCCTGCAATGCCGCCTGATTAAGGCAATAAAACATTCCGCTTCTTATTCTGAACTCCGAATCAACCTTAATTCCAACTCTGGAAGCGATCTCATCAGCCGTCTTAAAGCCTACGCCCTCAATATCATCAGCCAGCCTGTACGGATTTTGTTCTATGATTGTGTAAATATCATTGCCATATCTTTTAAATATTTTATTGGCTAAATTCATCTGGATTCCATAATTCTGCAGAAACATCATCGCACGACGCATATCGTGCTTATCCGCAAGCTGGTTAGCAATGTCCATTGCTTTAGCTATGCTTATCCCTTTAATCTCTGCAAGACGTTCTGGTTCATCTTCCATAATGCGGAATGTATCATCGCCAAATGTATCTACTATACGTTCAGCCATCTTGCTGCCTATTCCTTTAACTGCACCAGAACTTAGATAACGCCTCACTGACTCCTTGTCCGCCGGCGCCTTGAATTCATAAGAAGAAATCTTAAACTGCATATAATATACTGCGTGTTTGACAAATTCGCCATTCGCAGTAATAAATTCACCTGTGTTGATATAACTTAACGTACCAACACAGGTGACATCTTCACCCTGATATATTATCTCAAATACTGTATATCCATTGTCTTCATTACGATAAATTATATTATCTATAAATCCTTCAACGTATTTAACAGACTCGTAATCCAATCTGCTTCCCTCTCTTTAATAATATATTAATATTAAAACCACATTGTGTTTAATAAAACCGTCCACTTAAAACACACTGCAATCTATAAATCTGAAGAATAATTACGCTTCATCTGTTCATATAATGTCTGGGCTATTCCAAGTCCTTTCCCATTATTAGACTCTGTAAATACTTCTGCGTAGTTCTTTATCATCTCATCGCCAAAGTAACTTCCCATTGTACTCATAGCCGAATCCGAACTGCCTGAAATAGATGCCATACTGCTGAATAAAGATGAGTCGTCGTCATCATCTGCATCTATCTTAGCCATTTTCTGCATTGACTTTAACATCTGCTCAACAAAGTAGCTTTCAAAGTCCTTGCACACGCTCATAAGTTCATCGTCTGATGCCTGTGAGAAATCTGTACTTGTAAGCTTATCACTAAGCTGTGATGAAGTTTTATCATATGTATCTGCATAACTTGTACTTATTGATGTTGAATAATCCATACCTATTCTCCCTTGTCATTACTGCAAATCATATCTATTTTATTTATCTCTTTAATGAGTTAGCCTGTTCCATCATTGTATCTGATGTTGTGATTGCCTTAGAACATAACTCATATGCTCTCTGTGCTGTAATAAGGTTAACCATCTCTGTTGCCACCTGTACATTTGACGCTTCAAGATAATTCTGCTTTAACTGACTCTTCTTAGCAACTCCGTCAGTCTCCTCATTCATTGGAACTCCTGATGCTTCAGTCTCTGCAAGATAGTTACCACCAAGCTTATCAAGACCTGATGGATTAGCGAACTGGAAAAGTCCTATCTTAACACCTATATTAGCAAGATTACCATCTTCACCTGGATACATAAGGTCACCCTCTGATGATACCTTAATATTAGCCGCATTGTAATCTGATGATAATACGATTGGCTGTCCATCTGTGCTAAGTACAGGATAACCATCTGCTGTACATAACATCATTCCTTCTGTTGCTGTTGAGAAGTAGAAATTACCATTACGTGTATATACTGTCTCACCTTCTTCATTCTGTACAGCAAATAATCCGTCACCACTAATCGCAAAATCAGTTGAGCTGTCACTTGCATTCATAGCACCCTGTGTAAAATGTGATGTAACTGACGCAACTCTTGCACCAAGTCCTACCTGTGCAGCTACCGGCTTATATTCTCCATTCGCAGATGTTGTTCTCGACTGGAGATTCTGATATAATAATGATTTAAATTCTGTTGATTCTGACTTATAACCGACCGTATTAACATTAGCCAGATTATTAGATATTGTATCTACACTTGTCTGCTGTGCCATCATTCCTGATGCAGCAGTCCATAATGATCTCATCATAATCTTATCCTCCTATGTGATTACAATTCGGAAATACTTACCATCTTGCCAAGCATTTCATCAATCGAATTAACAATCTTCTGATTACTTTCAAATTCTCTTGCTATGTTAATCATATCGACCATTTCTGATACAACATTAATATTAGATGTTTCAAGATACCCCTGATTAACACTTGCTGTTGAATCTTTAAATGTTGCACCGTCTACAGCTCTGTAAAGATTTTCTCCATATGCTTCTATGTAATCATAATCTTCAAAATCTACAATTCCAAATGTATCTACATACTGTCCGTCTGCATATATTCTTCCTGTAGAATCAACTGTAAGCTTGGATATGTCTGTTGGAAGAACGATTGGATCTCCACTCTCTCCAAGCACATAATCACCATCCTTGGTAACCAGATAGCCTTCGCTGTTCATCTGGAACGATCCATCCCTGGTATAAAGTGTTGATGTCTCACCTGCTTTGTTAGTGAATGATATAGAGAAAAAGCCATCGCCTGCAAGTGCAAAATCATAAGAACTCTCAGTATTCTTTAAAGAACCCTGATCCCAGCTTCTGTAAGTTTCTCCTATCTTTACTCCAAGACTCATCTTGCCTATATTCTGATTCATATAACCAACTGTCTCATCTTTAACCTTAATCCCATATACTGAATCAAAGCTCTGGGTAGTCATGCCCTCTTTCTTGTAACCTGTTGTTGTAGAATTTGCCAGATTATTAGATACAATGTCCAGTCTCTTCTGCTGATTCACCAATCCAGTATAAGCAGTATATAAACCTCTTACCATACCTGACCCCTTTTCTTAAATCTATTCTTCTCTGTATCCTGAAAGGAATTCAATAAACTTACCAGTTCCTATAGCAACTGCTGTCATAGGGTCTTCTGCTGTCATTGTGTTAATTCCTGTTTTAGACTCTATAAGATCTTCAAGACCTGAAAGAAGACTTCCGCCTCCTGTAAGAACAATACCTCTGTCTGCAATATCAGATGCAAGTTCTGGAGGTGTCTTTTCTAATACGCTGTGTACAGCTTCAACAATCTGTGAAGTAGCTTCTCTTAATGCTTCTTCTGTCTCTTCAGATGTAACTTCAACTGTCTTTGGAAGACCTGTAACAAGATTACGTCCTCTTACATTCATTGTAACTACTTCTGGTCTTGGATACGCTGATCCTATCTTTATCTTAATATCTTCGGCTGTTCTTTCACCGATAAGAAGGTTGTGCTTCTTTCTCATATATCTAACAAGTGCTTCATCGAAATCATCACCTGCAATCTTTATAGATGTACTAACAACAGTACCTCCAAGTGAAATAACAGCGATATCTGTAGTACCACCACCGATATCAACTATCATATTACCGCAAGGTCTTGAAATATCAATACCTGCTCCAATAGCTGCCGCAATTGGCTCTTCGATAATTGCAACTTCTCTTGCTCCTGCCTGAAGAGTTGCATCCTCAACCGCCTTCTTCTCAACTTCTGTAACTCCTGATGGAACACATACGCTTATTCTAGGCTTCTTTAACATTCTTCTACCAATTGCTTTCTGAATGAAATATTTAAGCATCTTTTCTGTTACTGTGTAATCAGAAATAACGCCCTGACGAAGAGGTCGTACAGCGACAATATTACCAGGTGTTCTACCAAGCATAAGTCTTGCTTCCTCTCCGATAGCTTTAATCTTATTAGTATCTCTGTCAAAGGCAACAACTGATGGCTCTTTTAACACAACACCCTTTCCTTTTATATATACAAGAATACTTGCAGTACCTAAATCAATACCAATATCAGTAGATAACATACTGTTCTCCTCCCTAATCTTCTATAATTATCCAATCTATTACATAATTCTGTTAAAGCACTATACATTAAATACTATAAGTACTATACATTGTAAAATGCTATACTATATTAAGTATAAAATACTATATACCAGCATCACACTTTAACTTTTCCAACAATTATATCTTGTTAATATACCTGCTATCAAAAACATTTTTCATAGCTAATCAACATTATATACATAAATACAGAATTTTAAAAGTCCTAAACGCTAAAAAAAGAAAAATTTTTTTAAAAGCATAAAATAGCATTAGATTTGTGTTCGATATTCTTGATATAACACCGAAATAATGAAAAACTCACATTATTGACAAAACCTACATAGCAGAAAATTTACATTTGCATTCTTACAAAAAATCAAAATATGGCGGATACATTTTACTAATTCTAAAATGTATCCGCCATATATCCATTATAATTATATTAATTCCTA
Source organism: [Lactobacillus] rogosae (assembly GCA_900112995.1). GTDB lineage: Bacteria > Bacillota > Clostridia > Lachnospirales > Lachnospiraceae > Lachnospira > Lachnospira rogosae. The sequence goes on from FONU01000019.1 coordinate 59,982, forward strand.
TAATTTAACTAATTTAATCCATCCAATTATATCTTTATTAAAGATACTTCTTAAGTGCATCAACCTTATCTAACTGCTCCCAAGGAAGGTTAAGATCTGTACGTCCAAAGTGGCCATAGCTTGCTGTCTGCTTGTAGATAGGTCTTCTTAAGTCAAGCATCTTGATAATTCCGTTTGGTCTTAAATCGAAGTTCTCTCTTATGATTTCTACAATCTTCTCATCGCTTAACTTACCTGTGCCAAATGTATCAACACATATAGATGTTGGATGTGCAACACCTATAGCATATGAAAGCTGGATTTCACATCTGTCGGCGATACCTGCTGCAACTAAGTTCTTAGCTACATAACGGGCTGCGTATGCTGCCGAACGGTCAACCTTAGTGCAGTCCTTACCAGAGAAAGCTCCACCACCATGTCTTGCAGCTCCACCGTAAGTATCTACGATAATCTTTCTACCTGTAAGGCCTGAATCCCCATTTGGACCACCTATAACGAAACGTCCTGTTGGATTGATGAATATCTTAGTATCTGCATCTACCATAGCCTGGTCAACGATTGCATCGATAACATACTTCTTGATATCTTCGTGAATCTGTTCCTGTGTTACATCCGGTGCATGCTGTGACGAAACAACAATTGCATCGAGACGGATTGGCTTGTTGTTCTCATCATATTCAACAGTTACCTGTGTCTTTCCATCTGGTCTTAAGTAGCTTAATGTACCATCCTTGCGAACCTTTGTAAGCTGCTTGGAAAGCTTCTGTGCAAGTGCTGCTGAGTATGGCATATATTCTTCTGTCTCGTTAGTAGCATAACCAAACATCATACCCTGATCTCCAGCACCAAGGTCATCATCTTCCTTATCTACACCTTCCTTTGCTTCAAGTGCCTTATCAACACCCATAGCTATATCTGCTGACTGCTTATCAAGTGCAACCATAACAGCACAAGTATTACCATCAAAGCCTTTTTCTGAACTATCATAACCAATCTCTACAACTGTATCACGTACAATCTGAGGAATATCAACATTTGCCTTAGTTGTAATCTCACCCATAACCATAACGAAACCTGTGTTAGTAAGTGTCTCGCAGGCTACTCTTGAATATGGATCCTGTGCATAAAGTGCATCAAGCACTGCATCTGAAATCTGGTCGCAGATTTTGTCAGGATGTCCTTCAGTTACTGATTCTGATGTAAATAATCTTTTTTCCATTCTTTGTCTTTCTCCTTCTTAATATCTAATCCTTTAGTCACTGTGATTAATATCACTTATCGTCCTTGGTGTTTCCGACTTTTTAAATGTAATAGCAAAAACCGGAGCCCCCTAAGGGACCCCGATTGTTTATCTCGAAATCCTCTCATTGTTCGAATTCTCTCGCTCAGGTTGGCACCTTCCTAAAAAGGGGTTGCCGGGCTTCATAGATCCTATGTATCTCCACCGCTCTAAATAAGGGATATAATCATTATTTAATTAACTGCATATAGATACTACACAATTGATGCTAATACGTCAAGTCTAATTGACTTTTTTATATATTAAATTTATAATATTTTTATCATTTAATCGTATTATGATTACTAATATTCAAGCCATATAAGAGGATTTAACTAATGAACGAACTTACAATATTTATATTTGATGCAGAAGAAGGAATGGAACTTTCCCGTGACGTAATACTTAATGATGGTTCTGTCCTTTTGACAAAAGGAACTGTCCTTAATCTTGACCTCATTTCAAGAATTTCAGGACATCATATTCTTGAAATATCTGTATATGATAAGACTGAGGCTGATTCTGCCATAGATAATCGTACTATAAGTAGCATTTCTGCTGTAGACGAAGCTAAAGAAGCTGCCAAAGCCGCTGATGATGAGAACACCAAATACTACGAAACTGTCCGTAATTCAGAAGAATTCAAGACATTTGAAGAACATTACAATGAACATATTGACACTTTCAAAGATGACTTAAAGAAGTTAATCTCATCTGATGATGAAGTTAACACAAAATCTTTAGTCAAAAATACTATTGACATCGTTGCTGAGTCTAACAACTCATTACAGTTATTTGATATGCTTCACGCTATGCGTGACGTTGATGACCTTACATATGTCCACTCTATGAATGTCGCTTTAATCGCTTCTGTCATTGGCAAATGGATGGGCTACAATCAGGAGAAGATTAAGGTGCTTACACTCGCTGGACTTATGCACGATATTGGTAAGCTCCTTATACCTGAGAAGATTCTTAACAAGCCCGGAAATCTTACTGATAACGAATACGAAATCATGAAAAAGCACGTCAACTTAGGTTACGAGCAGGTTAAGAACAAGTTTATGCCTATGTCTGTTAAGGAAGCTATTCTTCTCCATCACGAAAAATGTGACGGAACTGGTTATCCTTTCGGACTCAAGAGCGATAAAATACCTGAAACAGCCAAGATTATTGCAATAGCTGATGTATATGATGCAATGACTTCAAGCCGTATATACAGAGCTCCTATATGTCCATTTGAGGTAGTACGCCTTATGTATGAAGACGCATTTACCAAGTTTGACCCTGTATTTGCAATACCTTTCCTTAAAAATGTAGCTTCATCTTACATTCACACTGATGTACGTCTGTCTGACGGACGTGTAGGAAAGGTCATACTTATTAATGACAGTGCACTTCACAAGCCAGTTGTGCAGGTTGATGGGGAATATATTGATCTTTCTAAGAAGAAGGATTTGAATATTACGGCACTGTTATAGAAGCGTTCCGAAAATGTCTCATCTAAGTATGAAGATATTGCCGAATTACAGATTTAACCAATTAAAGGATTGAGAAATAACTCAATTACAGTTTTGCTAATTTGTGGATTGACAACAGACGCAGCAAGGACTGCTATATTACCGCCGGGCACGTTCGCACTGCTTGCAGCCATAGCTGACACATAAGCGGTTAAAATACAGACGCTAAGTGCCGACGGCTGCAAAAGCACCCAGCTTGTAATATAGCAGTTCTTGATGCTGTTTTTATTCTTTATTTACTATCTGTTAATTGAATATATCGGACATTTTTTACAGTCTGCATAATAACCAGACTTTGGATTTTCTGTATACAATATGCTAATATTGTATACAGTTTTTTATTTAATCTCTTTATGTCTTGTTTGACTATTTTCCAAAAGCTTCTATGCCGGCGTATGTGGCGGACTCGCCTAGTTCGTCTTCTATTTGTAGGAGTCGGTTGTATTTGGCGATACGCTCGGCTCTTGATGGTGCACCTGTCTTTATCTGACCCATATTAAGAGCAACTGCCAGATCTGCTATTGTTGTATCATCTGTTTCACCTGAGCGATGGCTGGCAATTGCTGTGTACCCGTATCTATGTGCCATTTTTACTGCCTCTAATGTCTCTGATAATGTTCCAATCTGGTTAGGCTTTATAAGAATTGAATTCGCACAACCCATCTCAATTCCTTTCTTTAATCTTACTGTATTAGTTACGAATAAATCATCTCCCACAATCTGTACTTTTTCCCCAAGTCTTTCTGTAATGCTTTTCCAGCCACTCCAATCTTCCTCATTAAGAGGGTCTTCAATTGAAATAATTGGAAATTTATTAACCAGCATTTCATAATAATTAATTAATTCTTCAGTACTCCTTTTTATTCCGCCATCGGCTGAGTTTCCAAGAGCTGCGTATTCTCTTGCAAATTCATATAATCCGCTCTCTGTATTGTAAAGTTCTGATGCCGCAGCATCCATAGCAAAATACACATCCTTACCCGGTTCATATCCTGCTGCCATAACTGCTTCCTGCAACACAGCAAACACTTCATCTGCCTTTGTTATGGCAGGTGCAAATCCGCCCTCGTCACCAACAGTTGTAACATATCCCCTCTGTGAAAGTATGTCCCTTAATGAATGAAACACTTCTGTTCCCATTCTTAAAGCTTCCCTGAAACAAGGTGCTCCTGCTGGAACTATCATATACTCCTGAAAATCGCTTCCAACGGCATGTCTTCCACCATTAATTATATTCATAAGTGGAACCGGCAATGTAGTACCAGCCACTCCTCCAAGGAAACGATACAGCGGCATATGCAGCGACTGTGCTGCAGCTCTTGCTGCCGCAATTGAAACTGCAAGTATCGAATTAGCTCCAAGCCGTGCCTTATCATGCGTTTTGTCTTCGTCAATCATCGCTTTATCAACTGAATATGTTTCTGACGAATCCATCGCAAGAACGCTGTTATTAAGCTCGACATTTATGTGATTAACTGCTTTAAGCGTACCTTTACCACCATATCGTTTAAGATTCATATCCCTGAGTTCTACCGCCTCAAACGCACCTGTTGATGCACCGCTTGGTGACTTTCCCATTCCAACTGTTCCATCTTTTAGCATAACCTGTGCCTCAACTGTCGGATTGCCCCTTGAGTCAAGAATTTCCCTGCCTATAACCTTTCTTATCTCAAGCTTTCTATGTTCCATAACCTTATGTGACCTGTTATGGCTTCCTGCTGGAATACACGGATTATCAAGATATCCTGCCGGAATTCCATCACTATAAGCACTTGCCGCTGGTGCACAGCACCTTACTGCATCCGGCTCATTCATTGGTACACCACCTGCAAAGTCAGACGAATCATAATTCATTCTACAACCTCCATTAATACAACAACTAATATTTACTAATAAAATGTGTGTCTGTCACATTTATAATTCCAGTTATATTATTGGTAGTTATGTCTGATTTATTCAATTTTCTTTTTATGTATAACGTACAAAGTGCAAATTGTAAAATACAAAGTGCAAAATATACAATATAAAGTGCGAAATATAAAATGTAAAATATAAAAATTATTTTATCTTGTCATATGTGAATATTTTTCTTTGGTTGCAAGTCCACCCCTTATGTGGCGTTCCTGCTTATTAATATCCAGTATTTTCCTGACCTTCGCTGCAAGCTGTGGGTCTATCTCCAAAAGTCTTGTCGTAACATCTTTATGTGCTGTGCTTTTGCTCACCCCAAACTGCTTAGCCGCCTTGCGCACTGTTGCATTATTGTCGATTATATAATCAGCTATATCTATAACCCTTTCTTCAATATAAGTTTTCAAATAAAAACCCCTGCATATCTGTTTGTACAGTTTATGCAGGGGTGGGGAAAATATACTATTTAATTAAAGATTCATAAGAACTTTTAGCAATCCTTCACAGCCTTTTCTTACATCTTTATATGTCGCCTCAAAATCTCCTGTATACCAAGGGTCTGCCACATCCGAACCTGAACCTGCAAATGTCATAAGCTTGTATACCTTTTCGTCAGGATCTCCACCAGATAGTCTCTGCATATTGCGGATATTCTCTGTATCCATGCCAATCAGGTAATCATACTCCTCATAATCATTAAGTGTCATCTGCACTGCTCTATGAGGAATTACAGGTATTCCCTCCGCTTTAAGCTTCGCCACGGTTCCGCTATGTGGCGGATTGCCTATTTCTTCATAGCTTGTTGCCGCCGAGTTGATGTAAAATTGATCTTCAACTCCTGCCTGTTTAACTAAATATGTCATAATGCTTTCTGCCATAGTGCTACGGCAGATGTTGCCGTGGCAGATGAATAATACTTTTATCATCTTCTTATATCTCCATTTAAGTCTTGTATTTCTTCTCAAATGCTTGATTTTTCAGGGTTTTCCGATTTTTGAGTTTTCCTTTCTTTTCAAGTTTTCTTCTCAAATCCTCTCGTGTTTTCTTATGTTTTTCCCTGAAATCTTGGTAAATCCGTTGGTAAAGCAAGTATCCTTACCAACGGGCTTTTTTAACTATTCGCTATCCGATATACTTCTTCCTTTGCATCATCAAAATTCACATGGGTGTAAGTGTTCAAGGTTACACTGATGTCTGCGTGACCCATAATATACTGCAAGGTTTTCGGATTCATCCCGGATTTTGCCATGTTAGAACAAAAGGTGTGCCTGCATACATGCGGGGTAACTTTCGGCATCTGGACACGGTAAATCTTGTTGTATTTCTGAACAATATGCTCCAGATACTTCTCCCAGTGAAGGGCGACCATCGGCATATCGTTTTTATCCAGAAACAAAAATCCAACGTATCCTTCCACCATCGGCTCAACCTTTGGTGTCTTTCGGTTGGCAATAATTCTGCGAAAACATGCTGCGACAGCTTCTGTCATCGGCACATAGCGGATACCTTTGTCTGTTTTTGGCTCTTCAATCACATACTGCATCTGTGCAGTACGCTGTAACTGATGGTCTACCTTGATACGCATTTCTCCAAATTCAATATCTGAAACCGTCAGCCCGCAGAACTCTGAGATACGAAGCCCTGTGTGAAAAAGAATATAGATTGCATCATAGTATCTGCTAAAATGCTTATCTTCATGAATAAACTTTAGCAAATCTCTCTGCTGCTTTCGGGTAATCGCTTCTCTGGTAACAGAATCATTGACAATGACGGATGCAAGTTCAAATTCAAATGGATTTTTACGGAGCAGGTCATCATCTACTGCCATCTGAAATGCCGGTCTGAGAACTCCCCTGATAGAATGAATGGAACTGTATCCCCGTCCATCAATCTGCTGGAGCTTAATTAACCATGCCTTTGCATCTGACAAACGCACCTTATCAATTCGCAGATTCCCAAAACTCTCTTTTTTCAGCATATTGATGACCGTTTTATATCCGGCAACCGTATTGTGACGAACTCCTGTTTTCAATGAAACGTACTTTTCTACCAGTTCCAAAACAGTATAGTTGCCACCGTTGGTTACGATACGGTCAAACAAATCCGCTTCAATCTGTTTTTCTTTCTCACGCAGGGAAGGCTCCCGCTTCTTCCCTTTTGGCATTGGGTCATTCTTGTCCAAACGCCAACTGTATACATTTTTCTCTTTTCCGTCCTCATCAATATAGCGGAACCGATACCTCCCATCCTTACGCTGGTACTCGCCCTCTCGCAAAATCCGATTACGGTTATCTCGTCTTTTCTCACTCATCGCGAACTCTCCTTTCAAAAAAAGAGAGCCAGACTTGCACTCTTATCATAGCACAAATCCGGCTCTCCGCATAGTTATATCATGTGAAATTGGTAAATCTGTCAGCTCTGTTTACACAGCTGTAGCCTGATCCAGATACCTCTCAAATTTCTCACGCTTAATGAGGGCACGATTGCCGTTCATCACATAAAAATCTTCATTGGGATGTGTGTCAATAAGCGTTCTCAATTTTCCTTCGCCGATATGATAATATCTGGCTGCTTCCTCAATGGTAAGCGTATATCTACGCCACACCGGAATATCCGAGTAATTTTTTCCTTCTATATTCATCTTATTATTTGCCATAGGCAGTTATCCTCCATACATGAAAATAGCCAGACAGAGGGTGTCGGCAACGAAGTCCGGCAACGGGCTTCAAAAGACCTTGCAAACAATCTCAGTCTGGCATTACTTACTATTTATACTTTTCTTTTATTTTTCTGTTGTTTTGGTTGTTATAAGGGAGAAAAGCCCGCAGTTATGGGATTTCCCCCGGCAACCGGCTCGGCAACGGGATAGCAACAGGGGGTGCAACGGGCTGTCCTTTTCAGAATGGAAGCTCCATCTGTTCTGCGACCTCCGCAAAACCGTCCATCGCTTTTTCAGACGGGTTGCCGGAGTCCGTTGCCGGGTTTTCACGCTCCCAGCCCTTTTGTCTGCCATATTCGGAAAACATTCTTGGGTTCGGGAAGTACCGCCAGCCGGTAATGCACTGGTTCATAATCTCGTTGATTTCCCGGATTTCCCATTGCTTCGGCTCGTCAAAGGTGTGGTTCAAGGCTTCCTTGTAAAGCTGCTTGGAACAGACCATGCTCCCGGTGTACTTATCAAGATACGCCTGTATCATTCCGGCTTTGGTGTCCTCCGGCATAAAATCCCGCTGGTGTTCTTTGAGATACCGTTGCATGGTGGGGCTGAAAGCCAGCTTGAACCTGCCGCTTCGGTAAATCTCCATAGCTTCTGCCCACATCTGCTCGATATAGGCTCTGGAAGCAGCTTCGTCCTCCAAAATGTGAACCTCGGCTTGCTCCGGGTACACCATGACGGGGATAAAGCGGCGGTTGCCGGAACGGTCAAGGGGCAGGAAGTCAAGGGCATTGGAAGTGCCGCCAAACACGCACTGACGGGGGCGGTCTGCCGGGTGGGTTTCATAGGGTATCTTGTAAACCTCTTTCTGTCGGCTTAAAAACGACTTGATTTCCTCAATGCTCTTGGCGTTGGCGGTTGCCATCATTTCCGACATTTCGATAATCCAGTGACCTTGCAGCTTGCGGTACACATTGTCATCGTCCAGCTTCCGCAAATCATCGGAGAACCACTCGTCCCGGACTGCCAGCAGACGGAAGAAGGTGGACTTGCCAGCCCCCTGACCGCCTACCAGACAGAGCATGATTTCAAATTTGCATCCCGGCTGAAAGGCTCGTGAGATTGCACCCAGCAGGAACAGCTTCAACGCTTCATAGGTGTAATCGTCTGCGTCAGCCCCCAGAAAGTGCCGCAGACAGAAACGGATTCGTTCTGTCCCGTCCCACACCAGGGTATTGAGATAGTCCCGGATGGGATGGTACTTGTTTTTATTCGCCACAATCCCGATGGCGTTATCAATCTTTTTCTCATTGGTAAGCCCGTAGGTTTCTTCCAGATAGAGAAGCAGATACTTCATGTCCGTATCGTTCAGGGCGGTGCTTTCTCTGTGGAAGCCGATGGGCTTTATGATGTCCTTTCGGTCAGTTAGGATGTTGTATGCGATAGCCCCGGAAAGCAGAGGGTCACGCTGGAATACGGTCAGGCAGTTCCGTATGCTCTGACGGACACCGCCTTTCTCGGTAGTTTCCAGCCCCGCCTTGATTTCCTCAATGCTCTGGGGCGGCTGCATGGCGTTCATGGTGTTTTTTAGTTCTTGCTGCGTCTGCGGCTGCAAGCTCTGCCATTCGCTGTTCAAGCTGTATCACATCCTTTCCGTAGTCCGTAATCAAAGCCGCTTTTTCCTCTGTTTCCCCGAACAGCAGCACATCCAGCTGATATTCCACATGGGCTTGCTTCTGTAAGGCTTCCACAAACCGGGGATGAAAGGCTTCCTCCGGGGAGTGCGGGGCATATTCCTTTCTCCATGCCCGAAGCTGATGGAGATAATCGGCAAGGATACGGAAGCAGCGGTTCTTTGCTTCCTGAAACTGTTCCTCCGGGGATTTCTGCCGGGGCTTGGGCTTTTTTGCCTTTCCCGGCGGTTTCCAGTCCTCATAGGAAAGCCCGAAGTCCTGTGCCAGTTGTACGGCGACTTCTTTCTTTCCCAGCCCATACAGGGCGGCGGCAAAATCAATCACATCCCCATCCGCACCGCAGCCGAAGCAGTGGTAACGCCGATCCAGCTTCATGCTTGGGGGTTTTATCGTTATGGAACGGGCAGCAAGCCATCCCGTTCCGACCTACATGGATTCCATAATGCTCCGCAGCCTGTCTTGTTGTGACGGACTGCTTCACAGCTTCAAATACATTCAAATCTATCCCTCCTTGAAAATAAGAAAAGCACCTGACATTCTCTGATTGAAAATGGCAAGTGCCTGTTAAAGTTCCATATCCTGTTGTTTGTGTTTCGTCTGTGCCGGGACAGTTCTTTGTGCTTTTTTCTCGTCAGCCTTATCCTGCAAGACTTCTTTGATAGGCTGTTTCTTGGGCGGCTCTTTGCTTTCTTCTGTGCCGGGGGTGGCTTTCCGTACCCAGTAGCGAATGTCCCGCAGCTTCTTCAAATCCTCCTGTACCTCGGTCAGCGGTGTTTTCAGGGCTGCAATTTCTTCCAGAAGCGTTTCCTGCTCCTCTTGCAGCTCCTTTTGGGTACTGTCCTTATCGTCCGGGTGCTTGGCAAGGTAGGCGGCGGCTTTCGCATACCGGGCAACCTCCGGGTGTTCCTGTTTGAATTTCTCCTTTGCTTTCTTGAAAAATATCTTCTGGTACTTCTCATAGACAGGCTTACATTCCTTGCAGTCTGTCCGGCTGGCAAGAATCCCGTCAATCACTTTGCTGCGGGCTTCCTTTGGCTTCATCTGATTGCGGTAATCTGCGGCTGATTTCCCGGAAGATTCCAGAAACGCTTCTAAGTCCTCCACAGTGGAAAGCCCCTTTTGCCGGAGATAGGACAGGGCTTCGCTGACTGCCTTTAAGTCCTGTGAAGTCCCCCGGTTCTGTCCAGCCCTCGTCCAGTCCTTCCGTTCTTCCTTTCGTATCTCCATGTACTTCATCAGCAGATTGGGAAGAAGTGTCGCTTCCTCCGCCGCTTTTTGTGCAAGCAGCTCTTTCCGTTTTTCTCCCAGCTCGGTAATCCAGCCTTTGAGGTTTTGGATAAGCTGCCGGATGGACTTCATCAGACTGTTGGCGGCTCTGATTTCCCGGTTCAGGTTTCCGATATTCGTCTGGATACCACGCTTTTCCATCTGCCGGACAGCAGCCCCCTCATGGACAGTGGGGACAATATCAAGCCCCTGTCTGGCATAGGAACGCAAGTCCACACGCTCCGGACGGTCATTGGCTTCCAGATAGCGGTTCTGGATGACCTTCCATTCATGCCGCCAGATTTCGCAATACTTCTGGTCGTTCCAATCCACCGTATCCTCCTTGTGGCTTTTCCATCTGCCGGACGGAAGTTTTATCCGTTCCCCGTTTTCGTCAAGGTCATAAACCTTGCGGCTCTTGGGAAGCCATTTTCCATGTTCGTCCATTGCCCTCATAGTGAGCATGACATGGGCGTGGGGATTGTGTCCCGGCGGATGGGGGTCATGGATTGCAAAATCAGCAATCATGCCTTTGGAAACAAACTGCTGCTCACAAAACTCCCGGACAAGGACAGCATACTGGTCGGGTGGTATCTCTCTTGGGATGGTAAGCACCCACCGCCTTGCAAGCTGGGAGTTCCATTGCTTTTCCACCGCTTCGGCGGCGTTCCATAAGGTATTGCGGTCTGCATACGACCGTGGGGCGTTTGCCGGGAGCAGAATTTCATTGTGGACAATACCACGCTTTTTCGGGTAGTGCTTCACTTGCTGGTCGTATTCACAGAACAGCTTTTCGCCGCTTTGGTAAGCAGCGGCGGCAACCGCAGACTGTCGCTGGCTGCGCTGAACAATCGTGATTTCGTTGTGTGGGCAGGGCATTTCGTGTCACTCCTTTCTGTGATTGGCGGATGGGGTGGGGTTTTACCACCTCATTTTGGGCAGAAAAAAAGCAGGAGACCTTTTTCAGATTTCCTGCTCGGTGTGCCGCTGTGTGGGCGGCGGGTATTAAGTTGTAAAAGCTCGGGACAAATTGACCCGATGTGTGGGTGGCAAATTGAAAGTTTTCTACTTTATACTTCCTAGATTAAAATCGTACTCATCAGATTCTCGTGGATTCTTGAAACCTTCAAACGAATCTACTTCTGTAAAGGAAAAGAAAAAACCACAGTTGGGGGTAGGAAATTTCTGTTGTTCCTTTCGGGTGTAGCCTTTGATGGACAGCAGATATTTTCCAGCAGGAACATTATACTTGATGTCCGTATAAATTGTACAGATACCATCTGGTGTTTCTGACTTATACCACCGTTCCCACGGGGAGTGGTAGTGCTCCACAGAACCGAAGTACCCCGGTGTGGTATAAAATTCTTCTTCCTTGATATGGTATTCCTTTGGCTCAAAAGGTTCAAGCTGTTCAATAGCAGAAATCCAAAGTCCATCTTTTACTTCCAGATTAAAGCCCTCATAGCTGATTTTTTGCACCCACTGGTCATCAAAGGGCTCGTCCTGCCCTTCCAATTTGATTGCATAATTATAGTGATCAATCCCTACCAACGGGATGAAAATTCCCTCTCGTTGCGTGTTCAGATAAAGCTCCTTATCCTTTTGCAGAAGACTTAACAGTTTTCTTTTCCGAATTTTCTCACGCTTCAAAAAATCCTGTAAGGTGTCTGCGGAAAATAAACAGATCCCATAGCCACCTGCAATTACCATTCTGTCCATAACTTCTCCTTCCCAATACAATAAGCCACTTCCGATTTGTCGTCGACTTCATTATACTTTACCCGACCGTCAAAGTATAGAGAGACTTTGTAAAACTTGTCGGCTGGGAACAGCTTGCAACGCAAGGTGTCCCCAGATGGCAAGTCCACAAAAGGGTAGCTGGCGGCAGCCAGCGCAGGGGAAGCGTAGCGTCCCCTGTATGATTTGGAGCAGACCATGACTGCGGAAAATCACAGCCCTCCGGCGAGGAGCCTTCGGAGAACGCAATGCACCAACCTCTGGGTGGTGTATAATTGCGCCCTTAGTAAACTAAGGGGTTTCCGACTTCTCCCGTTCCAGCAGTTTTTTCAATAGTTCCTGCGTGTCCTGCCTGTGAAAAATGAGTTTCAACAGCAGCATGACATCATCATCGGTCAGGCGTTCCGGTTCTTGCAGAAAACTTTCCAGCATACCGCCACGAGTACAGAGCCGGTGTGTCCGTTCCTTTCGGGTAAGCTGCTTCAACTGGTGCTGCAATACCTTTTCATCATTGATGGCTTTCCGCAGTTTCTTTTCGCTTTTCTCCAGCTCCCGGTTGAGCTTTTCCAGCTTTGAGGTATCAGGCAAGGGCAGCGTCCTCCTTTCCCGGTATCAGCACATAAATCCGGTTTGGTTCTCCCACGCCCTGACGCACCCGCATGATAAGTCCGGCGGTTTCCAGTTCATTCAAAGAACGCTTGACCGTCATAGAGCTGCGGGACAGGACTGCGGCAAGGGCTGTGACAGGGAAGCAGACAAACAGGATTCCGTTCTCGTCCTCCTGCCCTTTGGATAGCATAGCGTCCAGCATCCGGCAGTACATAACCTTTGCGGTGCTGCTGACTGGAAATCCTGTTAACGCTCTGGGAAAGGGCATACAGAGCGGCAATGGTGTGTCTATCGTCATAAATTCAAAATTCATTCGGTGTGTTCCTCCTTTTTCTTTGCTCGTTTGGATAAATAACGGGGGCAGTTAATCACAACCGCCCGGAAGCTCTGCCTGCACCCATGCTGGCATTTCCGGCATAATTCGTTGTAAGTGACACGCCCCCGGTCATTGAGGTAAAAGGAAAGCTCATGCTTCCTCTTTTTGCTCATTCTCGGCATATTGCGCTTCCTCCCGTTTTAGTGTATGGTTTCGGGGCGATTTTCGGCAAAAACATAGCCATAGAGCCGCTTAAAATCTCCCGAAGTATCAGCGATAGGGTAGACTGTCCCCCTATCAGATTGTCGTGTTTCGGTATCATCTCGGTGTCAGTTCGCCAGTTCTCCCCGGTGTCGTTCCTCCCCTGAATCTCACAGCGGCGTATCGCTCCCTTTGGTACGCTCGTTTCGGTCAGGGTTCCTCCACATCCCTGCCAAAAGTCATGGCGCTACATCGCTGGGGAAGCATATCCCACACAGGCTGGTCATTCGATTGGAATAATCCATCGATGAACTACCTGTATCATAGAACATTTTTGTGCCCTGTGCCGTATGTCCACAAAGTAGGAATTAAGGGTAAAAATCAGAAATTTCCACGATTACGGAATTGATATGGTATAATCAATTCAACGGTTATAAATGTCGTCAGAAAGGGGGAACTGCTTCAATGAACGGAGCTACTACAATACAGGAACGGCTAAAAGATTTACGATTAAACAAAGGATTAAAACTGGAAGAACTGGCTGAGCAAACGGGCATTTCAAAATCGGCTCTTGGCAGTTATGAAAAAGATGACTATAAGGAAATCAATCATGGCAACCTTATCCTGCTGGCAGATTTTTATGGGGTGTCCCTCGATTATCTCTTTTGCCGGACAGAGAACCGGGCGGAGATCAACACGCCATTAAGGGAGCTGCATTTGAGTGATGAGATGGTAGCACTTCTGAAAAGCGGTCGGATTAACAACCGCCTGCTCTGCGAACTTGCCACCCATAAGGACTTTATCAAGTTTCTTGCGGACATTGAGATTTATGTGGATGGGATTGCCACCATGCAGATTCAAAATCTCAACGCTCTTGTCGATACCGTCCGGCATGAAATCATTGAACGGTATCGCCCCGGCGAAGATGACCCGCATTTGAAAGTGCTGCAAGCCGCCCATATCAGCGATGATGAATATTTCAGTCACATGGTTCTGGATGACCTCAACCTCATTATCCGGGATATTCGGGAAGCTCACAAAAAAGACAGCGAGAGTGCTCCCCAGACCACCGTTGCCGATGAACTGAAAGAAAATCTGGAAGCAGACGAAAATTTCAAGGGCAGCCGGGATGAAAAGCTGGTTGTCCTTTACTGCAAGCAGCTCGGCATCAACTATAAAAATCTGTCAGATGAAGAATTTCGCTGGCTCATTCGGATTCTCAAAAAATCAAAGAAAATGGGAACGCCTATCAGCCAGAGGAAAAAACGGTAACAAAAAACCGCTATTGCATGGTTTGTTGGCTTCCATGTAGCAGCGGTTTTTGCTGGGATTATTCAGTTGAATTTTTAGAACGACACTGGAAGTTGTTTATCCAAAATGAAATGGAATAACCATATCAAGTAAAACTGCAAGAACTATACTAATTGTTCCCATTAGCACAGAACTTTTCAATGTGTCCCTCCTCAAAACAGTAAGTCCGATGATAAAGACTATCAATTCTAAAACAGAGCGTGCTTCGAAATATCCCCATCCATATACGAAAGTCATGTTAAACAATACTGCTAAAATCAATACTGATAGCATAAATGCAGGTCTGCTTTTTCCTTTCGCATACCAACAGACAAATGCCAAGAACGGAGAAATCATGGTAAAGCCAAACCAAATCATAGCGTAGCTTCTTGGGAAAAATCCTGCGACATAGTTTGAATACAAATAGTAACTTGCAACCATGCCAGCAAAAAACGCAAAAACATTAACACTTGCTCTTGTTGCAGAATTACTATAAATAGAAATACACAGTGCAATCAATACCCAAATTTCAAAACGCCCAAGGAAATTATGAACATCTAATGCCCCATCTATTGCCATAAGCACACTTGGCAGTTCAGTTTGACGAAAATCCAAAAATTTTGAAAAAGTCCCCAAAGCTATTCCAAGGAACAATACAGCTATGGTATTTATAATTTTTCTATTACCAGATATAGGATTTTCGGCACTCCTTATATCATTCAAAAACTTGTTCATAGGCATCTCCCAATTCTAATTTAACAGTAATCATTCTATCATACCGTTATGAATAAATCATCTCATGCAAAACAATTTCTTCTGCCCGGTTGTGAATGTTATTGCAACGCTGCACCCATTCCATTTGAGAAGTGCGCTTTAATTCCTCTGTCACGCCCTCGACAGCTTTCATCTGCTCCATGATGGTGGCTAACCGTTCCTGTGCTTGTTCGTTCAGGTCTGCAAGGTATGTCCATAACTCCCCGGTCAGTGTCAATGTGTTCAATCTGGCTGGGTGGGCTTCTCTTAAATATTCCCGGTGTAGCCGTCCATACTTTCCAATGGGGCGGTGTTCCTCCGGCAGTTTCAAGTCTGGGATGTAGTAATCCCCAACAAGGATATAATCAATTCCGTTTTCCGTTATTCTTGATTTCAATTCGCCCATGTTTTAATCTCCTCATTCTGGCTCATTTTTTTGCAAGTCTGGCTCTCCAGAAATATTGGTAAATCTTTGGTAAATTTGAGACTGAAACACAAAAAACGCTTAAAAACGGGGCTTATGAGACGATTTGAGATTTTTCATCATGCCCGGTAAATCCTGCCGTGACACAGGAAAAGGACTTTAATCTTCTTTTTCATATCTTTTTATAACCTTTCAAAGTGTTAATTTTACTGGGTTTACGGGTATTCTGTGAAACCCAATAAAATCAGTTTCATTTTTTGTATTTTTTCATTTTTTCTTAAATTTTCCCTCATTTTTTCGGGCAAAAGGTGTACGAAAGGTGTACAAATCGAGGTGTATTTTACTGATTCACCGCTCTCATTTTCTCTAGTTCCTTACGTGCATCATCCAGTCCCATATGAGTATAAACATTCAATGTAACAGCAATGTCTGAATGTCCCATTAGATACTGAAGAGCCTTCGGATTCATACCTTCTTTCGCCTTCTCACTGCAGAATGTGTGTCTGCAAACATAAGGTGTTATCTTAGGCATTAGAACCTTATGCGTTCGATTGTACTTGTTCACAGCATACTCGAAATACTTCTCCCAATGCAGTGCTACTCGTGGCATATCATTTTTGTCATAGAATAGAAAACCAGATGCTCCTTTGATTGCTTTCTCAACCTTTGGTTTTCTACGATTCTGAATAATACGTCTGCAAATCGCTTCGATTTCATCATCCATCGGAAAATCTCTCTTACCACTGGAAGTCTTGGTTGTCTCAATATAGTACTCCATATCGCTGTGACGAACCAACTGCTTATTCATATGAATCACCTTATTTTTAAAGTCCAAATCCCTGGTTGTTAGTCCACAGAATTCTGAAATTCGAAGTCCTGTTGCAAACAATAAACAGAACGCATCGTAGTACTGCTTATAATGATTGTCTGCTCTCACGAAAGCTAAAAAATTCTCCTTCTCTTCTGTGGTAATTGCCTCACGTTTCTTGCTATCGTTTTGAATCACAGTACCCATCTCAAATCCAAAAGGATTTTTCATAATAAGGTCATCATCCACTGCTAACTGAAATGCCGGTCTAAGTACACCTCTGATGTTGTGAATCGAGCTGTAGCTCATCCCCTTTTCTCGTTGCAAATGGATTAGAAAAAGCTTTGCATCTGAAATCTTGATAGAATCAATTCTTCTAAGTGCAAACGGCTCTTTCTTCAAGTTACTTATCACAGTTTGGTACCCCCGCTGTGTAGACTTCTTTACTCCTGTCTTAAGGGAAATATAACGTTCCACCAAATCAAGAACTGTCATATCTGAACCAGATATTCCCTTGAACTGTAAGAGCATTGCTGCTTCCTCTTTTTCACGAAGTGATTTGTCCCTTCGCCTACCCGCAGGTATTGGATCTGCCTCGGTAAGTCTCCAACTATAAATCTCTCTTCTTTTACCTAAGATATCAATATATCGATAACGATATCTTCCGGATTCTTCCTGGATTTCTCCATTCAAAAGAACCCTTCCTTTGTTGTCACGTCTTTTTGTGCTCATTTTCTACCTCCACATCAGGGCGTGACATAGCATATAAACAGTATAACACGTCAGGCCTCTTCTTTCCTCAACTTTTACAAAATTTCTCAAGTACTTGATATGTATGATTCGTCCTCTATTAAGTACTTGGAACCTTAAAAAGCTGATTGCAAATTTTCTTGTATCTTTTTGTAAGTTCTCATCTACTCCTTACACAATACATTTGGGTTGAAAAAAAGCTAATTACTAAATTGGGCAGAAAAAAATGCCTCCTAGAAATTCTAGAAGACATTTTTATGCATTTTCGCTATTTCCTCCGAAGAGTAAAACATGTTTATGAAATCACATATTTGATTTTCAAACTGTTCAAATTAGTTTGATATGTTAAGTACTGGTCCTGTTGTAATCTTCCGACAACGATGCCAGGAAGAATATTTATTTTTTTAGCAAATGCTCTGACAGAATCTGAAGTAAATCCTCTCGGATTATCCTCTATGAATTCCAAGTACTCATCTTTCGGAATAAGTGTATCCTGTGAAAATAAATCTGCTTCCGTCTCTAATTTCTGAATCAAAGCATCAGTTTCTAATCCAGCCTTATTCTTTTCGCTTACAAGAAGAACCTTTACTCTCTGCTGTAATACATGACCTAATTCATGGAATAAGGCAAACCAAAAAGTATCTGCGTATTTTCTTCTATCATTCAAGACCAAAACAACTTTATCTTTGCCAAGCCATTTAACAGCACCATTAACACCACAGTTCTTAAGATTAGGAAGAAGCACCAAAGCCACACCGCAACTTGCCAGCAGTTCTTTCAGTCTTGGATAGAACTTCTTCGGATCCTGTACTGTCATGCCTCTTATCTCTGGAATAGCTGCTGATAATTTTTTCTTGTCATAAGGTTCAACATCCATTCCTGATCCAATATTGATAGCAGTCTGAACCCATGCATTTGCATTGATTACATTAACATCAGTAACCTCTGGCACACTAGTTCTATACTGTACCAAGAAATCACGTTCACTTAAAACACTTAATGAAGAAACCTTGAAATAGCGTTGTAATTCCATGACCTTTTCCGTTGCAACTCGTGTTGCCTTAGCCAATCCCAATTCAACCCAGAATTTATATTCAATCTGGCGAACAAGCTCACATTCCTTATCCAACTGTATTCTTTTCTCAATTTCAAGTTTCTTCTCAATATATTTCTGATTTAAGTTAAGCCACATCGTAGTTGAAGTTCCAAAAACAATGGACAACTTTAAGACCATCTCATCAGTAAGATTTATTCTTCCATTTACCAAATCACTTACATATTTTGGAGTCGTCTGAAGGCGTTTCGCTAACTCTTCCTGAGTAATGCCTTGATCTTCAATATAATCCTTTACATAGTAACCAGGATGAAATGCAATCAACTCTTCATATTCAATCTTATTCATAGTGATTAGACACCTCCCATGCTATTATTATTTCCGTAGATTTATAAACTATATTCACATCTTTTTCTTTACATTCATTTCCATCGGCATCTACGGGAATGATGATTAAGCGATATCCTGCCCTACGTCCTGCAATATCAAGAGCATACTGTCCCTCTCTTTTTCCTTGTAGGGGATGCAGATGATAAATCTGCATTTCTGCTATATCCTGCAAATTTGCTGAGCTCTCAATCAAGTTTATCAGCGCATGAAGCTTCTCTGCAACATTAGCCGGCAAATCTTTCTTGGCCTTTTTCAAATCTGTACATAGCTTCTTTACTGTATTGTCATAATATCGAATTTCTATAACTGCATCCTCATTTCTAAAATAAAATTACCAAAATGGTAACTTTTCTTTATCATAGCACCATTCATCCAGAATTTCAACCTCTTTTCACTTATGATTATTGATAGGTTTCTTCTAGTTACAATGATTCTACACCGCACTCAGCGTATCTATAAACTTTTCAAACTTCTCCCTCTTAATCTGAACCCTGTTACCATTCCAAAGCAAATAATCTGCTCTTGGATTCTCCTGAACTAGTCTTCGAAGCTTTCCCTCTCCAATCCTAAAATAAGCTGCAGCTTCTTCAATTGATAAGGTGTATTTTTTCCAATATGGAATCTCGTAATTACTCAATCGCATCCCCTCCTTTCTGATATGACTTAGCGATTTCTTGCATCTCTTTCATCTTCTCCTTTGCTGTCGCAGTTCTTTTGCTGACTCCATTTACGCAAACCGGAATACATAACTCCAAGATTCTGTCATAGATACGCTTTTTGTCCAATGACTGCTCGTTTGTAAGCATGGATAAATGTAAGTTGGTTGTGATGATAAGAGGCTTACCAGAACGATATCTTCTGTCAATCACATTGAACACATTCTCCACTGCATACTCAGTTCCACGTTCCGCTCCAAGGTCATCAATAATAAGCAAGTCATATTTGACCAAAGCATCTATGTACTCATTCTTGTCCTCACAACAGAACAAATCATTGATGATTGTTGCAAAGTTGGTCATCTTCACGGTATACTCCTTGTCTAGTAAAGCATTGGCAATACATGCTGCCATATATGATTTGCCGGTGCCAACACCACCCCAGAAGAGATAACCGATATTATCCTCAAGCATTAGTTTAAACTTATCTACATAGTTTCTGGCATGAACCATAGCCGGAACAGAACGGTCATCATTCTTAAAGTTCCATTCATACATCTTATTGTCCGCAAAGCAAATGGATCTATTACGACTAATTTTTTTCTTTGCGCTCTCTTTCACGGCGCTCCATTGTTTCTTGAAAATTCTTTATGCGCATACATTCACACATTCTCGGATGACAGTCCATACCTAATACTGGTCCATTTGTAAATAACATCTCCAATGGTTCACCACACTTGTCACAATATTTAATTTTCCTTGTAATTACTTTTTCACTCATAAACTTTCTCCTTCCTCAAAATCATAATTAGTGATTATCTTTGTATTATTCTTATAGTTATTAGAGGCTACTTTTCCGCCCCTTGAACCGACAATTTTCGAACCGTAATATGGTTTATTTTCTGCCCCAATTTGAGGCAGTTTTGTGTCCGTTACACTCGACTCTGGAACCTTCACAAAAATCATATTGGCTCGTTGTTGTGATATAATAAGTTAGCAAATGGGTTAACGAATACAAGGAAGAATGCCTTTATACCACCAGCACAACCGCAAAATCTAATGAAGCAAAGGAAATCAGAAGATTAAATCAGCTTCTTAATGAAAAAGATAAAGAGATTGCTTTCTTAAAAAAAGCGGCGGCATTCTTCGCGAAGGAAATCGATTAGTGGTATATCGATTCATCGATGACAATAAAAATATATTTGGTTTAAGATGGCTATGCCAGAAGTTTGGCATTAGTCCTAATTGTTATTACAACTACAAAAAGGATGCAAAGCGAAAATATCGTGAACGCTTAGCACATATCTTTGAGCTTATAAAGTATGTTTATTACAACAACAATC
>FONU01000038.1 GCA_900112995.1 [Lactobacillus] rogosae
TACTTCGTAGTCACTTAGAAGTTCCTTGCGGAACTTTATATGTGCAGAAAAGCTGCACGAGAATTATGATATAATATGACTACTTCGTAGTCACTAAGAAGTTTCTTCGAAACTTCGGATGCGTTGAAGAACAACGCAGAAAATAGGATATAATATGACTACTTCGTAGTCACTAAGAAGTTTCTTCGAAACTTCGGATGCGTTGAAGAACAATGCAGGGCATATGGTATAATGAGCACAAGAATTATAAAATATAGTGCTGTGTGTTATGTAATTGAATATTGTTATTTACCTGCCAGACTGATGTATGTTGGTCTGGCATTTTTTTAACAGTAAAAGAAACTTTCTACTTGCCTTTTTAATTATGTTATGGTATTATTTTATTGTTATGCGGAAGTGGCGGAATGGCAGACGCAGCAGACTCAAAATCTGCCGGTGGTGACATCGTGTGGGTTCAAGTCCCATCTTCCGCATTAATAGATTAAGGAAGTCTTTGTATAAAGGCTTCCTTTTTGTGATTTTTGGTGTAAGATATGGCTAGAATCGTTCTGTATCAATTTCCAGACAGCGTTTTAGCCTTTTATACATTCCCTGCTTGGTCATTCCAAGCTTGGCGGCTGCCTGCTCTGCACCCAGTGTATTAATCATTTCCCTGACTTCTTTAACGGAAAGATTATAGTAATTGCTTGTGCGGCCTGCATTTCTTGTTTTCCATTTTTTGAGCTTTTCTTCATCGTAGGATAATACAAGCTGGTTTCTATCGAACTTATTTTTTATCTCTGCTTTGCCGCCAAAGAGACTTAACAGGTTGTTTAATGTCTTTACCTGTTCCTCATCTTCGGCAGTTTTATTTATATCAAATATCAATACATTTAAGTCGTACATAATAACCTCCATAAGTAAACTAATTAATTATTTGTCTAAAGTATAACATATAGACTATGTAATAGAAATGGCTTATATACAATTTGGCATTTACTTATAGATTGCTTGTTATGTGTTTATATATAGTTGTCTGTGTATTTATATTATTTGTTATGCTTATATATTGTTTGTTGTATTTTTATATATTAATGCTGTGTGAAAAGCGAAAAGTGGTTTGTTGTTTTTAAATAAAAACTTAATAATGCTTTTATTTTTTTAATAAATGGACTATAATTCTTTAGCAATAAACATTGAGGTTATGTTTATCTAATAAATAATCATTATTATGAACAGGAGGAATTTATTATGTTGCCATTATGGCTTTGTATCCCTTTCGCAGGATTACTTTTATGTATTGCAATTATGCCACTTGTGAAAGCTGAATGGTGGGAAAGTCATCAGATACACGCAGTTATATTCTGGTCACTTTTATTTATCATTCCATATGCGGTAACAAAAGGTGCATCAACAGCAGCGGAAACGGTGCTTGAATGTATAATTAACGATTATCTTAGTTTTATTATTTTATTATTTGGTTTATTCTGTGTTACAGGTAATATATCTGTTGATGGTGATTTGGTTGGTTCACCAAGAGTAAATACAATTACATTATTAATAGGAACATTTCTTTCCAGCCTAATAGGAACAACTGGTGCAAGTATGTTATTGGTTCGTCCGCTTATTAAGATGAACTCCTGGAGACATAGAAGAAGTCATATTATGATATTCTTTATATTCCTTATCTCTAATATGGGTGGCTGTCTTACACCAATTGGTGATCCACCACTTCTTATGGGATTTATGAGAGGGGTTCCGTTTACATGGAGTTTACATCTTCTTCCAGTATTATGCTTTAATCTTGTAATTCTGCTTCCAATATTCTATATGATTGACAGACATAATTACAGACTTGATATTGCTGAGGGTAGTGTGCCTGATATAAGTAAGGAGTCAACAGAATTAAAGCTTCAGGGTGCTCACAATATTATATTTATAGTAACAATCGTAATTGCTGTTGTACTCAGTGGTACACTTACTAATGTTCCAGCATTTATTGGAGCCAACGGAGAGCTTAAGGGCTTACATATTGGAGAAGTAACATTCTCATTTGTTACAATGATAGAGATTGCAATAATTCTTTTATCAGCGTTATTGTCATTTAAGACAACACAATCTGAGATTAGAACCAAGAACCATTTCAACTGGGGTGCAATTCAGGAAGTAGCTGTACTTTTTATAGGTATATTTATTACAATGCAGCCAGCTCTGATGATTCTTAAGGCTGTTGGTCCAACACTTGGAATTAATAAGGCATGGCAGATGTTCTGGACAACAGGTGCACTTTCAAGTTTCCTTGATAATACACCAACATACCTTGTATTCTTTACAACTGCTGGTACATTAGGATTTACAAATGGTATTACAACAAGTGCAGGTATTATAACTGTGAAGCTTCTTACTGCTATATCTTGTGGTGCGGTATTTATGGGAGCTGGTACATATATCGGTAATGCACCTAATTTTATGGTTAAATCCATTGCAGACGAGAATGGTGTCAGAATGCCTGGTTTCTTCGGATATATGCTTTGGTCTATAGGTATTTTAGTTCCTGTGTTTATACTTGACACATTAATATTCTTTTTATAGGAGGAAGGCAATATGAGCGATAATAATATTAATAATATTGATAATAGTATCAATAATGAGAATAAGTCATCAAATGATGATGCTAAGACAATTGCCTACAATCTTGCTAAGAAGATATATGAACTTGATAGCAATGTATATGAGAGTGTAGGTTCAGAACTTGGACGAGTATTTATAGGTGATGCGGACAAATGTCTTGATAAGCTTAGTGCACTTATATATACTAACCCACACGGATATCTGTTAAGAAGTGAAGTTGCTCTTGTAGGAAATATGGCAAGAACAATTAAGGATAAGGAAGTTAAGTCTAAGTTTATGCGTCAGTATAATGACATATTAAACGAGATAGCAGAACTTCCTCACGGATTTGGTTCAGTTGATATACTTGATACATCAATCAGTGAGTTAAATGTATCTAATTTCCACAGAAATAACAACGATAACAGAATGATAATATGTATAAGCCGTACAGAGGGAAGTGCTGGTACTGATATCGGATTTGCACTTGCTGATAAGTTAAGGCTTAACTATTATGATGCTGAGATTTTCAAGGATCTTGTTATCCGTAAAGATGCAGAAAAAGATGCAAGATGGAAGAGCAAGAAGATTGACTTAAGCCACGAAATGATTAATCCAGAAAAGGCAAGACGTTTCAGCCGTAACCATGGACTTCCAGCTAATGATGCGGCATTCTTTAATGAATCAGAAATTCTTAGGGAACTTGCTGAGAAAGAGGACTTTATTGTTATCGGACGTTGTGCTGACGTTATTCTTAAGAATAACAATATACCTCACGTCAGTGTATTTATTACTGCACCTGTACAGCAGAGAGCAAGACGTATTATGGAACTTGAGAAAATTCCATATTCTAAGGCATTAAAGAGGTTGGTTAAATTGGATAAAAAGCGAGAACGTTACTATAAATTCTACACCAATAATATATGGGGGCAGGCATACAACTATGATTTATGTATTAACAGTGCAAGCTATGGTATAGATGAAGCTGTCAACCTCATATTAAGAGTTATTAACAGGGATAAATAAATATCCGTTAAATGTAACAACCTGAAATTAGTAATGTATTTTTTAATAATGCACAGACTTTTAATGGAAAGTCTGTGCATTTTCTGCTATAATGTGCGTAAGCAATGAGCCGTGCCAGTCTGAAGCCTGAGGAAGAACTGTGCTTGCACAAAGTTCTTCTTTGGGCTTTAGACTGATAGGGCGAATGCCCGACAGTTCTGGAAAGCAAAGCTTTCCAGAACCTGCACGGCGTACTAAAATACCCCAATGGTTTTAGCCTGAATTAAGAACTAAATTCGGATACCACCAGAAGAGCACATCTTGTGCGATTTCGTCCGTCCGACAAACTATTGGCTCAGTGAGGCATATTATGGATAATTGCAAGCAAATTCAGAAAATGATTAAAGATTACGACAAAGGTAATCTTTCATTAAAGCAGGAAGAACAATTCATACAGCATATCCTTAACTGTGAGGACTGCAAAGAAGAACTGGAGATATATTATATTGTGTCATACGGACTTGATGAAGACAATATATCAAAAAATACCCCTCCAGCTATCAAAGCCTGCATAGACAGCTATGATTTTAAGACATTAGTTGACTTGAAATTATCTCTAAGCATAGATAAATGCAATGCAATAAGAGAATGGAATCATAATATAACAATATTGAATATTATGATAGAAGTAATTATGCTTCTGACTTTTATTATTTGTATAATAATCAGATATTATTAAAAGCTGGAATGTTGTAATACGGCATTTTGTATCCTGCTATTTACAGGATTTCCAGCTGGAATGGAGATTTAGAATGAGTAAATTGCTGCTTATAGATGGGCACAGTATATTAAACAGGGCATTCTACGGAGTGCCTGATTTAACTAACAGCGAAGGAATACATACTAATGCAATGTATGGATTCCTTAATATTATGTTTAAATTTATAGATGAGGAAAAGCCTGATTATGTTACAGTTGCATTTGATCTTAGTGCACCAACTTTCAGACATAAAGTATATGATGGTTATAAAGGCACAAGAAAGCCGATGCTTCCTGAGTTAAGACAGCAGGTTCCGCTTATGAAGGAACTACTTACAGCTATGAATATAACTATAGTAGAAAAAGAAGGCTTTGAGGCAGATGATATTCTAGGAACAATAGCCAAGAACTCGCAGAAGCAGGGAATTGACGTGTCTATTGTATCTGGTGACAGGGATTTGTTGCAGCTTGCAGATACTAATATCAAAATCCGTATACCAAAGACTAAAAAGGGAGTTACAGAGGTTGAAGATTATTATCCAGAAGATGTAAAAGAACTTTATGGCGTAACACCTGCGGAATTCATAGAGATGAAGGCACTTATGGGTGACAGCTCTGATAATATACCTGGTGCACCGGGAATAGGCCCTAAGACAGCCTCAGCTTTAATAATAAAGTATCATAATATAGATAATATTATAGATAATATATCAGAATTAAAGCCGCCAAAGGCTAAGAAATCAATAGAAGAAAATATTGAGCAGATTAAATTAAGCCGTTATTTATCAGAGATTAAGATAGATGTTGATGTCGATTATGACATTAATAATGCGGATATTAATGATATGTTTAATCAGGAGTCATATAAGCTTTTTAAGCGTTACGATTTCAAGAATATGCTTAAAAGATGTGACAATGGTACACAGTCAGAGCCTGAATGTTGTAAACATTTTAATAAGGTGGAAGATTTTGCCAAAGCCGAGGAAGTGTTTGAAACAGCAGCTTCACATATTAAAGAAAATAAAAAAATCGGACTTGGAATAATTGCAGAAGACGAGCTTCTTGGAGTTTCGATATCATATTCTGATGAGGATATATATTATATTCCAGCTGGAGGCTTTATTACATCTGATTATTTAAAAGATAAGCTTATGAGATTAATAAAGTGTTCAGATAACAGGAATATTGTAATAGATAATCTTAAAGACTATCTTTACATTTTTGATAACTATACAGATGGGAATAACGATGACAGCCTTGAAGTATCAGAACAGGCATTTATGGATATAGCAATTGCGGCATATCTTATTCATCCTAATAATGAAAGATATGATTATGAAGCACTGGCAAGAGAATACCTTTCAATGCTTGTTATGTCAAAGACAGAGCTTCTTGGAAAGAGAAGCATAAAGGAAAGCTTTGATATTGATGATGCGAACTTGTTTAAACTTGCCTGTTTTAAGGCATATGTAAATTATAGATGTGCACAGCCTGTTATAGATGTCCTTATATCAGAGGATATGTATTCATTATACAATGATATAGAAATGCCTCTTGTATTCGTGCTTTACGATATGCAAAGATTCGGTATAAGGGTTGACAAGAATGAGCTTGATGATTACTCAAAGGTACTTACAGAGAAGATAAATGTCCTTGAGAAAGAGATATATGAGCTTGCAGGCGAAGAATTTAATATTAATTCGCCTAAACAGCTTGGTGTTATTCTGTTTGAGAAAATGGGTATGCCTAACGGAAAGAAGACAAAAAGTGGTTACTCTACAGCCGCAGATATTTTAGATAAGCTTGCACCAGATTATCCAATTGTTAAGAAGATACTTGAATATAGACAGTTAGCAAAGCTTAATTCAACATATGCTGTCGGACTTACAGCATATATTAAAGAAGATGGACGGATTCACGGAACATTTAACCAGACAATTACTGCGACGGGAAGAATAAGCAGTACAGATCCTAATCTTCAGAATATACCAATACGAATGGAGATGGGAAAGAAGATACGAAAGGTATTCATTCCCAAAGACGGCTATGTGTTTATTGATGCTGATTATTCACAGATTGAGTTAAGAATACTTGCCCATATGTCAGGTGATGAGAAGCTAATAGCTGCATATAATTCATCAGAAGATATTCACAGGGCAACAGCGGCAGAAGTATTTAATACTCCTATAGATGAGGTTACACCATTACAGAGAAGCAATGCCAAGGCAGTTAATTTTGGAATAATATACGGAATGAGTTCGTTTGGTCTTAGTCAGGATTTAAGTATTACACCAAAAGAAGCTAAGGCTTATATTGACAAATATTTTGCGACATATCCATCAATTAAAGAATTTATTGACGGACTTGTAAGCTCTGCCAAAGAAAAAGGATATTCTCTTACAATGTTTAACAGAAGAAGAGAGATACCTGAACTTTCATCTGGTAACTTTATGCAGCGTTCATTTGGGGAACGAGTTGCTATGAATGCACCAATACAGGGAACAGCGGCTGATATTATTAAGCTTGCTATGATTAGGGTCAGCAGGGCTTTAAAGGAAAAAGGTCTTAAATCACACCTTATATTACAGGTTCACGATGAACTTTTAGTTGAAACAGCTATAGATGAAATTGATGAAGTACGACAGATATTAACAGAGGGTATGAAAGAGGCAGTAAGTCTTAAAGTGCCACTTGAAATAGATATAAAGCAGGGTAAAAACTGGCTTGAGGCACATTAATGCTATAGGTATAGAAAAGTATATTATAACTATAAATGAGGACTACTTATGAAGACAATTGGAATAACAGGTGGAGTTGGTGCTGGTAAATCAGCAGTTCTTGAATATTTAGCTGATAATTACAACTGTGATATTATTATGACGGATGATGTAGCCAAAGGATTGTATACAAAAGGTTCTAAGACATATGAAATGATGATAGCATTGATTGGCGAAGACATTGTCGATGAAACAGGAGAGATTGATAAAAAGAAGCTGGCAGATATAATATTTTCTAATGCTAATAAACGTATGGCAGTAAATAGTATAGTCCACCCGGCAGTAAAGCAGGAGGTTATCACACGCATAACGAATAATAAAATAGCTGGAAGATTAGATTATACATTTGTTGAGTCAGCACTGCTGCTTACAGAACATTATGATGTATTCTGCGATGAGGTATGGTATATAGACACATCAGAGGATATAAGAAGACGGCGCTTAAAAGAAAGCCGTGGCTATAGTGATGAGAAGATTGATAATATATTAAAGAGCCAGCAGGCATTAGAGAATATTAAAGATAAATGCAGCTATTGTATTGATAATAATAAGGATTTAGAATATACTTTCAGACAGATACAAAACATTTTATTGAGCTAAAGTGGCTCTTGTGTTAAAATGTGGGCAGAAATGAGGATATGATATGGATAAAGAAAGGAATTCCAACAATAGTTATGTGTTTGGTCTTGATATAGGAACAAGGAGCGTTGTTGGCGTTGTAGGTTATCTTGAATATGGCAGATTTAAAATAGCAGCAATGGCACAGCAGCTCCATACAACGCGTGCTATGCTTGATGGGCAGATACACGATATATATAAAGTAGGTGATACAATACGTCAGGTTAAGCTTGCACTTGAAAGGCAGCTTAATATGGAACTTAAAGATGTATGTATAGCTGCTGCGGGCAGGGTTTTAAGAACAGTTAATGCGACTGCCGAGTATGAATTTGAAGAAGAGACAAGAGTTACAGCGGAGGATATATATTCGCTTAATCTTCTTGCGGTAGAGAATGCACATCATTCAATCAATGATGCCACACAGAAAGACAGATTTTACTGTGTAGGCAATACACCTATAAGATATCAGCTTAATGGTTATGATATAGGTAACCTTGAGGGGCATAAGGCTAGAAAAATATTTGTTGAGCTTATTGCTACATTTCTTCCGGAAGAAGTTGTAGACGGACTATACGAGGCAGTAGAGTATGCTGGACTTAATGTTGCTTCACTTACATTAGAGCCAATAGCTTCAATGAATATTGCGATTCCAGAACAGTACAGACTTCTTAACATATGTCTTGTCGATGTCGGAGCGGGTACATCGGATATATGTATTACTAAAGATGGAAGCATTGTGGCTTATGGTATGATTCCATTAGCAGGTGATGAGATAACAGAAAAGATTGCAAAGAATTATCTTGTTGACTTCAACACAGCGGAGACTATTAAGATATCCGCAAGCAATCCGGACAATAAAGAGGTTGTGTTCAATGATATTATGGGACTTGAACAGAGGGTTGCTTCAAGCGAGATACAGGCAATAGCAGAAGAATCAATTGATAATATGGCAAAGTCGACATCAGATAAGATTATCGAGCTTAATGGCGGTAAGCCGGTAAATGCTGTATTCGTTGTAGGTGGTGGCGGTAAAATGCCAAGTTACACCAAGGTACTTGCTAAGAATCTTGGCATAGCACCTGAAAGAGTTGCAATAAGAGGAAAGGAAGTCCTTACAACAGTGGATTTTAATGTTGAAGGCTTTGAGAAAGATTCTTTATATGTAACACCAGTAGGTATATGTACGAATTATTATACACAGAAGAATAAGTTTATATTTGTTAATGTCAATAATGAGCGTATTAAGTTATATGATAATAATAAGCTCACAGTATTTGATGCGATTATGCAGATAGGTTATCCTAATGAGAAGCTTTTCCCAAGACGGGGTGCTCAGATTGAATTTATGGTTAATGGCAAAGTAAGGCTTGTAAGAGGTCTTGCCGGGGAAGGTGCAGTTATTACACTTAATAATAAGCCTGCCAGCCTTAATACAGCAATTGAGCAGAATGATGTCATATTTGTTGAGGAGTCAACGATTGGTGAGCCGGCTTCAATTACTTTAGGACAGATAGAAGAATTTGGTTCAGATATAACATTTGTTGTCAATGGAAAGAATATCGTCTGCCCAAGATTTGCATATGTTAATGGTGAATTAAAGTCAGAATTCTATGATATCAGAAATGAAGACTCAATAAGAATAGAGAACTTCTATACAGTAGAACAGTTATTTACATTCCTTGACCTGGACTATAAAGATTATGATGTATTAGTTAATAATATGCCAGCTAATAAACATACTAAGGTTTATGAGAATTTTATGGTTTCATTCAGCAATGTGCCTAAGCAGACAAGCTATGCTGATTTAGAAGATGATACAGAAAATGAAGATGCTGACGGAGGTTATTATTCAGATAACAATACTGAGCAGAATAATGAAGCTGGAAATGGACCGGCAGTCCAGAATGATAGTGATGATAATAATTCGTCTGATATGTCTGATGCGACTAAAGGTAATAATAATGCTGGTGATACACAAGAATCAGCCGATGGAGCTTCATTTAATACAGCACCTGATATTCAAAGGCCAATCAGGGATGTGTCAATAATCGTTAATGGGACACCTGTTGTATTAAAGGGAAAGAGTGATTATGTGCTTGTTGATTTATTCCAGTTTTATGACTTTGACCTTTCCAAACCCAAAGGAAATATTGTAATATTACATAATGGTGTCAGAAGTGAATATACAGCACCGCTAAATGATGGTGATGATATAAAGATATTCTGGGAATAACAAGCTTTAAGTAATGTGAAGAATTTATAATTCATAATAATAGAAATGAGGATTGACTTATGAGAATGATGCCGATTGCAAGCGGCAGTAGTGGCAACTGTATATATATTGGTTCAGATGATACACATATATTAATAGATGCTGGAATAAGCCGTAAGAAGATAGAAGAAGGGCTTAACAGCATAGATGTATCATTAAAGGATATAGATGCAGTATTTGTTACACACGAACATATTGACCATATAAAAGGACTTGGCGTAATGTCAAGAAAAGATGGAATACCAATATATTCAACAGACGGAACAATTAATGGAATTAAGGCAGCTACGAGCCTTGGAAATATAGACTCAGATTATTACCATATAATTGAAGCTGATACAGATATTCATCTTAAAGATATGACAATACATAGTTTCAGTGTATCGCACGATGCCAATGAACCAGTTGCCTACAGTGTATATTGCGATAATAACAAAGCTTCGGTCATAACAGATCTTGGATATTATGATGACTATATTATTGATAATCTTGAGAATTCGGATATGATGCTTGTTGAAGCCAACCACGATATTAATATGCTTCAGATAGGAAGTTATCCTTATTATCTTAAACAGCGCATACTTGGCAATAAAGGACATTTGTCGAATGATTCATCAGCAAGGCTTATCAATTCCCTTCTTAATGATAACATTAAAGGGATATACCTTGGACATTTAAGCAAAGAGAATAATTATGATAAGCTTGCATATGAAACAGTTAAGTTAGAGATAGACTTAAGTGATAATGAATACAAGTCTAAAGATTTTCATATAGAGGTAGCAAAGAGAAGTGAGCCATCAACACTTCTTGAAATATAGCACTACAGTGGTATAAATATGCGAGAGCATATTTACATAAATACATATGCACAAATGCAAAGAATGGAGGACTATTATGAAAAAATGTGTAATTACAGTCGTAGGAAAGGATACTGTTGGTATCATAGCAAAGGTGTGTACATATCTTGCTAAGACAGAAATTAATATTCTTGATATTTCACAGACTATCGTATCAGGTTATTTTAATATGATGATGATAGTTGATTTATCTAATTCCAATACAGGCTTTGATGAAGTTGTAACAGCACTTGAGAATCTTGGCAAGGAAATTGGTGTTGTAATTAAATGTCAGAGAGAAGAAATCTTTGATATGATGCACAGAATTTAATTAACTATTATTAAGTATACGCCATTGGCGATGCGGAAATGAGGAGAAAAATGATTAACATATATGAAGTTACTGAAACCAACAAAATGGTTGAGAAGGAAAATCTTGATGTAAGAACAATTACACTTGGTATCAATCTTCTTGACTGTGCAAGCGAGAATCTTGATGAAGTAAATGAAAAAATATATAAAAAAATCACAACTCTTGCTAAAGACCTTGTAAAGACAGGAGAGGATATTTCAAGGGAAATAGGTATTCCAATAGTTAATAAAAGAATTTCTATAACACCTATTTCATTAGTTGGTGCCTCATGCTGTAAAACACCTGACGATTATGTAACTATTGCAAAGACACTTGATAAGGCTGCCCACGAAGTCGGAGTTAATTTCATAGGTGGTTATTCTGCTGTTGTATCAAAGGGTATGACAAAGAGCGACGAACTGCTTATCCGTTCAATTCCTAAAGCACTTGCATCTACAGAACTTATATGCAGCTCAGTAAATGTTGGCTCTACAAAGACGGGTATTAATATGGACGCTGTAAGACTTATGGGTGAAATAGTTAAAGAGACTGCCGCATTAACTAAAGACGCAGACTCTCTTGGCTGTGCAAAGCTTGTTGTATTATGTAATGCTCCAGATGATAATCCATTTATGGCAGGAGCTTTCCACGGAGTTACAGAAGATGATGCTATTATCAATGTAGGTGTCAGTGGTCCGGGTGTTGTTAAGTATGCACTTGAAAGTGTAAGAGGAGAAAGTTTTGAAGTACTCTGCGAAACTATCAAGAAGACAGCATTTAAGATAACAAGAGTAGGACAGCTTGTTGCTCAGGAAGCTTCTAGACGACTTGGTATACCATTTGGTATAATCGATCTTTCGCTTGCCCCAACACCGGCAATTGGTGATTCTGTTGCAGAAATTCTTGAAGAAATCGGACTTGAGAGAGCCGGTGCTCCGGGAACAACAGCAGCACTTGCACTTCTTAACGATCAGGTTAAGAAAGGCGGCGTAATGGCTTCATCATATGTAGGCGGACTTAGTGGTGCATTTATTCCGGTAAGTGAAGATCAGGGAATGATTGATGCAGTTAATGCGGGTTCACTTACTATTGAAAAGCTTGAAGCTATGACATGTGTATGTTCTGTAGGTCTTGATATGATTGCTATACCAGGAGACACAAAGGCATCTACAATATCTGGTATCATTGCAGATGAAGCAGCTATCGGTATGGTAAACCAGAAGACAACAGCCGTAAGAGTAATACCTGTTGTTGGAAAAGGTGTTGGCGAAACTGTAGAATTCGGCGGACTTTTAGGCTATGCTCCTATTATGCCGGTTAATACATTTGACTGCTCAGCATTTGTAAACAGACCAGGAAGAATACCTGCGCCTATACATAGTTTTAAGAATTAATTACACATTTTAGAGTTAATATATTGATGTAGGTTATGTGACAACATAAGTTATATGGTGGTTAATATATATAACGAAGTGACATATATATTGAAATAACTTACATAGTAAAAATCCCCCCGGAGCAAAAGCTTCAGGGGCATTTTTATGTGTTGGATATATTCGCTGTGTTTAATATTAATTATAATTTATGTTATGATATAATATGACTACTTCGTAGTCACTTAGAAGTTTCTTCGAAACTTCGGATGCGTTGAAGAACTGCGCAAAAACTATGATATAATATGACTACTTCGTAGTCACTTAGAAGTTTCTTCGAAACTTCGGATGTGTGGAAAAGCAACGCAGGGCATATGATATAATATGACTACTTCGTAGTCACTTGGAAGTTTCTTCGAAACTTCGGATGCGTGGAAAAGCAACGCAGAGCACATAATATTTATGGAATTTATTCATAGAATTAAAATACAAGGGGATTTATATATGAAAGCAGTAGGACTTGTAACAGAATACAACCCATTTCATAATGGACATTTATATCATCTTAATAAAGCAATGGAGCTTACAGGGGCGGATATAAGCGTTGCTGTTATGAGCGGGGATTTTGTACAGCGTGGAGAACCGGCTGTTCTTGATAAATATACGCGTGCTTCTATGGCACTTAACAGCG
>FONU01000041.1 GCA_900112995.1 [Lactobacillus] rogosae
GATTTAGGTGAAATATCTGGTGAAACTATCTTTATTGATGGTACCAAGATTGAGGCAAATGCCAATAAATATACTTTCGTGTGGAAAAAAGCCGTTACAAAAAATCAGGCAAAATTTGCTTTATTCTACAAACACAATCATTACTTTTCATTCCTGTCAATCTTTAAATCTTTGTAATATTGCATTGGAGTAACACCATATTCTTTCTTAAATGCTCTAAAAAAATGATTATACCCTCCAAATCCACCAAGCTCATATACCTCATGAATACTTTTCCCCTGCTCTATATAATGGCGGCATAAATCAAGTTTGCTCTTTACAATGTATGAATGAGGTGTCTCACCTGTCAATTTTTTAAACTCTCTTACTATATGATAACGGCTTATATAAAATTCATTTTCCAAGCGCTCCAACGAGATATCTTCTGTCAAATGTTCTCTGATATAAATAAAAATATCATCCATTACAACGTGTTTTTTCTTCTTCTTCTTGATCTGTACATCATCCTGAACAGATGAGCGAAGTGCAAGTACAAGAATCATAGTTAATAGGCTTTTCTCGTATAATGAGTGGGCAAATTTAGGCAGCTCATTATTCATCGAATAGAGCTTTTTTGATATATTCTTTATAAGCATAGCCGATTCAGTCTCAGAATGAACAATCTTAACTTGGTACGGAACAAAATCAAACGCTTCATCAAGTCTTGTTTCTTCATCTGACAATTTCCTTAAAAGTTCTCCACCTATATAAAGAACATAAACTTCAAGAGGATACTTATTTTTACGATATTCAAGCTTTACTTTATTACCTGGCTTAATAAATATCAAATCCTCCATAGTACATACAATATTATCGTCCTCCTGGTGCATATACCCTATCCCACCAGCTATAAATACAATTGTATAGCTCTCCTTTTGCCCAAAGCTTCGCTGGGCACTATCCAATATTTTCAAATATTCCATTTTGTAGCCTTGCTTTTTCATATGTCTATTTTGTACACTTTCCTATTATATTTTTTGTTCATTTCGTCAAAATATACAATATATCAATTTTTCGTAGTTTGCAAGCAATATTTGTATATGGATATCAGCATAACCCCAATATAATAAGATTGTAGCTACTAAAACAATATAAATGTTTGGAGGTAAATTATCATGAAAGAAACAAGACCTTTTTCCATGAAGGACAAAATTGGTTACACTCTTGGCGATTTGGGATGTTGCTGTACTGAGCAGTTCCGTGCCATGTATCTTGCTATTTTTTATACACTGGTATTAAAAGTTAATCCAGTACACGTAGGAATCCTTATGCTTGTTACAAAGTTTTGGGATGCTATAAATGACCCTTTAATTGGTGCACTTGTTGATAGCCACAAAAACAAAGGAAAAGGAAAATTTATTCCTTGGATTAAATTCTTTGCTTTTCCAACTGCAGTACTCTGTATATTAGGATTTGTTAACGTAAGCAATTTCGCTTATGGTGCACGTATTGCTTATATGTTCATTACATATATTGTTTACGAAATTATGTACACATGTGTCAACGTTCCATTTGGTAGTCTTTCAAGTGTAATGACTGATGATGTTAACCAACGTACTGACCTTTCTCGTTTCAGAAGTCTTGGCGGTACAATTTTTATGACAGTTATCGTTATTGCTGGACCATTATTCTTATATAAAGATAACCAGCCAGTACCTAGCCATTTCCTTATTATGTCAGCAATCTGTGCAGTTATTGGATTAATCTGTCTTATGTTTACATCTCATTGGTGTAAAGAGCGTATTATTACAGAACCAGTTGTTGAGAAAAAAGAAAAGTTTAACTACTTCCAGGTAATTAAAGATATTACTAAAAACAAAGCATTACTCGGAGTTATGTTATCAAGCTTTATCGGTATTGTTGGAGCAGGTATGGTTAACGGATTAAATACTTATTTATTCCGCGATTATTTTGGAAATGTTGCCATCATGGCAGTTTCAGGTATGTTAAGTGTACTCTGGTCACTTATTGCATTCGTAGGCACAAAATTTGTTGCTAAGAAATTTGGAAAGAAAGAATGGATCATGTACAGTGCAACTTTCTCAGTTGTTGTTTATGCTATTTTATTCTTCTTCCCACTTGAAAATCCTTTGCTCTTTATTATCATCAACGGAATCTGCTATCTTGGAGTAAGTGGTTTCCAAGTATTAGTTTGGGCACTTGTAAATGATGCAATTGATTATCAAGAACTTCAGACAGGAAAACGTAATGAAGGAATTGTATATTCGGCATATACATTCTTCCGTAAACTTGCTAATGCTGTATCAGGAAGTATGAGTAGTTTTGCACTTGCAATTGCTGGATTCCAGGTTAATGAAGCTGTCCAGAATGAAGCATTCTCAGGACATCTTTGGAAAACATATACAGGTTTATATGTTGTAGGATATTTATTAGCTGTTCTGGTATTAAAATTTATCTACCCTCTTACAAAAGAGAAAACAGCTGAAATGTTACAGGATTTAGCTGACAAGCGAAATGCTACTACTGCAGAATAAAATTAGAAATGGAGGTATTTTAAATTGACAAAACAAGTAGAAATCACAAACCGTGATGGACACATCTTACGCGGAATAGTTAACATTCCAGAAGATGGCACAAGATTTCCTGCTATTGTAAATGTACATGGCTTTACAGGGAATAAAAGCGGTTACAAAAGTATTTATACGCACACAGCCAGATTATTAGCTGAACATGGATTTGCCAGTGTCCGTTTTGATTTATACGGAAATGGTGAAAGTGATGGTGAATTCGAGGACATGACCTTTACAGGTATCCTACACGATATCGAGGATATTATAAACTGGACTAAAACACAAGATTTTGCCAATCCAGATAAGATTATCTTATCTGGTCAGAGTATGGGAGGATACGCAGCTGCTACTGCCGCTCCTATTGTTAATCCTTATGCTCTCATACTTATGTGTCCAGGTGCTGGAATGTGGTTTGGATGTAAGGATCGTGCTGAAGCCATGGAAGCTAAGGGGATCACCAAGGCCGATATTGAAGGACTCACTTTCCCAACATCTTTTAATCATGATTTATTTAATTATGAGCCATTCTCGTCAGCAGAAGGATACAACGGACCAGTCCTCCTTATAAGAGGAACTGCAGATGATTTGGTAGATGATGCAACATGCCATAGATATGAGTCACTTTACAATGGAAAATGCAATTATAAAACAATTGAAGGCGCTAACCACAATTTTGCCAGTGCTTTTGCAAGAGCAGAATTAGACAAATTAATGTTAGAGTTTTTAACACCACTTAAATAGTATATTCAATTTGAAAGGAAGTATGAACAATGAAATTATTAGAGCCTATAAAAGTTGGAAATATTGAGTTTAAAAACCGTATTATGTTCCCACCACTTACAACAGGATATGAGGAAAAAGATGGTTCAATTGGAGAACAAAGTTTTCGTTTTTACGAGCGTCTCGCAAAAGGCGGTGTCGGATATATAGTAATTGGAGATGTTGCACCACTTCCAACATTCTCTCCTACACCAAAGCTTTATTCACCTGAGCAGGTTCAAAGCTTCAAAAGACTTGCTGACGCATGTCATGAAAATGGCGCAAAACTTGGAATTCAGTTATTCCATCCTGACTACAATGTTAAAGCTTTAAACGATTTGTTTCATCAGGGCAAAATGCAGGAAGCAAGAGCTAAACTTCACCATGATATGCAGCACTTTGTAAATGAAGTTACTGCAGAAGAACTTGATGAAATAATAAAGCATATGGAAAACTGTGCTATCTTAGCACACGAAGCTGGTGTTGATTGTATTGAAGTACATGGAGACCGTCTTGTTGGTTCTCTTTGCTCTCCTATTTTAAATCATAGAACTGATGAATATGGCGGTGACCTGGCTAATCGTACACGTTTTGCATTAACACTTGTAAAAAGATTAAAAACAATCGTACCTGACATGGTTATCGACTACAAGCTTCCTATAGTTACTCCTCTTGGAGAAAATAGTTTTAGAGGAAAAGGTGGTCTTCCACTTGATGAAGCTTGCATTTTTGCTAAAGAATTAGAAGCTTGCGGTGTTGACACAT
Source organism: [Lactobacillus] rogosae (assembly GCA_900112995.1). Classification (GTDB taxonomy): domain Bacteria; phylum Bacillota; class Clostridia; order Lachnospirales; family Lachnospiraceae; genus Lachnospira; species Lachnospira rogosae. Next base: position 4,095 of record FONU01000041.1, read on the forward strand.
TACATGTTGCACAGGCTAACCATACTGGAAATATGGGTGATACAATCCCTGCCATGGGAACACAGCCATACGGATTTATGGTTTCTTATTCTAAAAAAATCAAAGAGCTTGTATCTATTCCTGTATCTGTAGTAGGCCGTATCGTTACACCAGAAGCTGCCGAAGCAGTTATTGCAAATGGTTCTGCTGATATTATTGGATTAGGTCGTTCTCTTCTCACAGACCCTGACTTTGCAAACAAATGTGCAGATGGACATTGCTGTAATGTCAGAACATGTATGATGTGTAATAAAGGATGTACAGATAATATTCAGAATCGTGCTTTCTTAAGTTGTGTACTTAATGCTGAAAACGGTTACGAAGCAACACGACATATAACTCCTGCAGCAGCATCAAAGAAAATAGCTATTATTGGTGCTGGTATTGCTGGACTTGAAGCTGCACGTGTTTCCGCATTAAGAGGACATCATGTAACTATATTTGAGAAATCACTTCAGATTGGTGGTCAGTTACTTATTGCTAGTGTACCTCCAAGAAAAGAAGAAATGATGAGAAGCATTAATTATTATACAAATGTACTTCCTGAATTGGATGTAACATTCAGGCTTGGTCAGGAATTCACATCCCAAGATTATAATTCATTCGATGAAGTAATTGTGGCAACAGGAGCAAACAATGCAATAATCCCTGTTCCTGGCAAAGATCTTCCAACTGTAGCAAGTGCATGGGATGTACTTGCCAAGAAAGAAATCGTATTCGGTAATGTTTCTGTAATCGGTGGTGGTCTTGTAGGTGTTGAAACCGCTGAATATCTGGCTTCACGCGGATGTAAGGTTACAATTATTGAAATGATGGATCAGATTGCAAAAGAAGAAAGTAACACTATTTTACCTACTCTAATGAGGGAATTAGAGCATTATAATGTTCAAATAGTAACATCTGCAAAATTATCAGAAATTAAAGATGATTCTGTAGTTGTTGAAAAAACAGTAGACGACAATACATCAACAGAAGAAATTGCTTCAGACTTTGTTGTAATGGCTGTTGGTGCAAGAAAGAACCTTCCAGAGCTTTCTGATTGTCCTCTTCCACTTCACTATATTGGTGATTGTGCTGGAGAACGTCCAAGTAATATTGAGCATGCTATTAAATCAGCATATGATGTAGCATGTGAAATATAAATTATTAATTACCCTATTACCACAAAGGGGCTGTCGCACTAAGAAATTAGTGCGATGCCCCTTTTTTTATGTTAAGGTGGTATATAATCTGAAAAAAATAAATCCCAGGCTTCGAAAATCCTGGGATTTATGGTAAAATATTAATATGCTATTACATAATAAATTACAAAAAGATTATACGTTAAATCAGAGTGGATATCAACTAAAACTTCCACTCAAATTAGGAACAATTATTCCTAAGAATGATTCTGTGCGGTTACTCAGTCAGTTTGTAGAGGAGATGGATTTGACTGATCTATATAAGAGATATCAATTTCATGTTTCTTTTAGAAGGACATTCTGCACCTGACCATGCAACACTTGCACGATTCAGGAGCATTCATTTTGCCCCTTGTTCTAAGCGTATTCTCGCAGAAGTTTCAAATATCCTTTTTGATTTAGGTGAAATATCCGGTGAAACTATCTTTATTGATGGTACAAAAATCGAGGCAAATGCCAATAAATATACTTTCGTGTGGAAAAAAGCCGTTACAAAAAATCAGGCAAAACTGTTAATTAAGTTAGCTGATTTTGTAGCTGAATGTGAACAACTCTATGACATAAAAATAGTTTATGGAAATGTAATAAAAATCAAACATTTAAAGAGACTACGCAAAAAGCTGTATGCTCTTAAAGATGCTGAACATAACTTAAAATTCAAATATAAGAACATAACTGCAGATGCTGGTTATGAGAGCGAGGAAAACTATCTGTTTCTTGAAGCTAATAATCAGATAGCATTCATAAAGCCGGCTAATTATGAGATATCAAAAACAAGGAAATACAAGAATGATATTGGAAAGATAGA
>FONU01000030.1 GCA_900112995.1 [Lactobacillus] rogosae
AAGCAACTTCAATCCGAAGAAATCTGTCGCAAATGCTTCGTTCGACTTGCATGTGTTAAGCACGCCGCCAGCGTTCATCCTGAGCCAGGATCAAACTCTCATAAAAAGTTTGCCTTGTCAGTTACAAACTAACTAGCTTAATAATAGTTTCCTTATACTGTGTTTAAGGATTCATTCAATTGCTTGAATGATGTTCACAAAAGATGTATACTTAATTCTATCGAATTCTGTACTCATCTCGAAATTCTAAAAAAGAATTTTCAAGGTTGTCTTTCTGTTCAGTTATCAAAGTTCATTGCTTTCAAACTCAGTATTTATCTATGTTTGAGAAGCTTTTGTGTCGCTCATCTCTCGTGGCGACTTGATTATAATATCACTTGTTATTTACTTTGTCAACACTTTTTTACATTTTTTTGAATTTTATTTTAAATTGTTGTAAAAATAATTTAAAACTCACTCATTCTTCATATCAATGCTCTGATTGCAAACAATCAAGTCCATCAAAAACATTCAATAAAGATAATGTAAACTGCATTAACGCTTCTGGTTAAATATTAACCTTGCGAAGCTTTAAGTAAATAACTTTTCATAACCAGCTTAAGAAATCCCATAGAAAAAGCTCGCAACCATATGGTTGTGAGCTTGATCCTGCCAAGCGGAGAAAGAGGGATTTGAACCCTCGCGCCGGTTGCCCGACCTACACCCTTAGCAGGGGCGCCTCTTCAGCCTCTTGAGTATTTCTCCAGATTCCATATATAAACGATTATGAAATTATGCTTTGACGTACTCACGCGTCAATCGCATAGCTGATTATAGCAGAGCATATTATTGTTGTCAATACATTTTTTATTATTCTTTTCTATATTCTTTAATTGCTGTTTCATATAAGTTATTACCTTCGCTGTCTATTACTACGACAACAGGGAAATTCTCAACCTCCAGTTCTCTTATTGCCTCTGTTCCAAGGTCATCATATGCAATAACTGTTGATTTCTTAATACATTTGGAAAGGATAGCACCCGCTCCGCCAACTGCCGCAAAGTATACTGCCCCATTTCTTACAATTGCATCTATTACTGCCTTGCTTCTTTTGCCTTTGCCTATCATTCCCTTAAGTCCAAGGTCTAAAAGGTCTGGTGCATATTTATCCATACGACTTGCAGTTGTTGGACCTGCTGAACCTATTGGTCTTTGTTCTCTGGCTGGTGATGGTCCCATATAATATATTATGTTATTCTTCATATCTATTGGAAGCTGCTCTTTTCTTTCAAGAGCCTCTGCCATTCTCTTATGAGCTGCATCTCTTGCTGTATAGATAGTTCCTGTTATATATACATAATCTCCCGATTTAAGACTTCTTGCATCTTCATCACTTATTGGTGCATTAATATATTTATCCATATTAATCCTCATTTCTGTTATATTAGTCTTTATATACGATGTAAGGCTCACAATGTCAAAATATGTCTATGCCTGCATAAAATAATACTTCTACCTTTTAGATGTGCCTTACATCTATTATATATATTGTTATATAAGCTATTATATTACCCTATGTGCGTGTCTGTTTACGTGACAGCACATATTAACTGCTACTGGAAGACCAGCTATATGTGTTGGGTATGTTTCTATATTTATGGCAAGTGCTGTCTGTGTGCCGCCAAGTCCACCCGGTCCTATTCCTAACTTGTTAATCTTTTCAAGCATTTCCTTCTCAAGTTCATTGACATATGGTACTGGTGAAGGTTCTTCTACATTTCTTGTAAGTGCTTTCTTTGCAAGAAGTGCACACTGTTCAAATGTACCACCAATTCCAACTCCTACTACCATAGGAGGACAAGCGTTAGGACCTGCATCTTTTACTGCTGTTAATATAGCTTCCTTAACACCTTCTATTCCGTCAGCAGGCTTTAACATAAATACCCTGCTCATATTCTCACTTCCAAAGCCCTTAGGTGCAACAGTAATATCTACCTTATCACCTTCTACAATATTGTAATGAATAACTGCCGGTGTGTTGTCTTTGGTATTCTCTCTTATAATAGGGTCTGATACTACTGACTTTCTTAAATATCCGTCAACATATCCCTGACGTACCCCTTCGTTAATGGCATCTGTTATATTACCATTAGTAAAATGTACTTCCTGTCCGACATTTATAAATATAACTGCCATCCCTGTATCCTGACATATAGGAATCATATCATTACCTGCTATATCAAGATTCTCGTTGAGCTGGTTAAGAACCTTCTTTCCTAATGGTGATTCTTCTGTGGCAACTGCATTTTTAAATACCTTTTTCATATCATCTGTCAAAAAATGATTGGCTTCTATACACATTTCTTTAATGTTCTGTGTGATTATATCCACATTTAACTCTCTCATATCCACATTCTCCTCTTAATAATTGGTCTGAATAGGCAAAAGCCACCAATTGTAATTGTATACAACTGATGGCTCTTAATTATAATTAATATTATTTATAACTATATTATTTATAATTATATTATTTATAATTATATTATTGCTGCTGGTCTTTTTCTGCCGCGTCTAGTAATCTGTCAATTGATTTATCCTGTATGTCCACAGCATCTTCTTGTGTATCTGTTGCAATATTTTCTTTAGAATAACCATTTTCATCACTGGCTTCACTGCCATTCTCATCAGATGGGTTCTTTCTTACTTTGGAAACTGTAGCAACTTTTACACCCTCATCAAGATTAATAAGCTTAACTCCTGATGTTATTCTTCCTAATGTAGATATATCCCTGCATGCAAGTCTGATTATAATTCCCTCAGTTGTAATAAGCATTACTTCTCTTGTATCGTCTACAGCCTTAGCACCTATAACATTACCTGTCTTTTCTGTTATCTTGTAACATTTAACACCTTTGCCACCACGATGCTGTACTGCATACTCATTAATATCAGTCTTCTTACCCATACCATTCTCAGATACGATAAGCATAGTATTACCCTGATTATTAAGCTGTACTCCTACCACTTCATCTGTATCCATAAGATTCATACCTATGACACCCATAGCTGACCTTCCTGTAGGTCTTACGTCTGTTGCCTTAAATCTTATGCACATACCAAGTTTAGTTACCATCATAACTTCTGTTGTATCATCAGTAAGTTTAACTTCAATAAGCTCATCATCATCTCTTAAAGTCATTGCCTGAATTCCATTCTTTCTTATGTTGGCAAATTCTTTGCAAGGTGTCTTCTTAACTATACCATTTTTAGTCGCCATAAACAGATAATCGTCATCTTTGATGTCTTCTATCTTAACTGGAACGACTGCTGTTATAGTTTCGCCCGGTGCAAGCTGTAACAGGTTGATTATAGCTGTTCCTCTGGAGGTTCTTCCTGCTTCTGGGATTTCATAAGCCTTTAACTTATATGCTCGTCCTGTATTAGTGAAAAATGTAAGTACATAGTGTGATGTTGTCATAAACAAATCTTCAATGTAATCTTCTTCAAGTGTCTGCATACCTTTAATTCCCTTGCCACCTCTGTGCTGGCTCTTGAAATTATCCGGTGTCATTCTCTTTACATATCCCATATTAGTACGTGCAATAACACAAGGCTCATCTGGTATAAGATCCTCCATAGAAATATCATACTCATCAAATCCTATAGATGTTCTTCTGTCATCTCCGTATTTGTCTGCTATTATTGATATCTCTGTCTTAATAACTGTAAGAAGCTTATTCTTATCAGCAAGGATTGCCTTATACTCATCAATCTTCTTCTGTAATTCAGCAAGTTCTGCTTCTATCTTGCTTCTTTCCAGACCTGTCAGGGCACGGAGTCTCATATCTACGATAGCCTGTGACTGTGCCTCTGTGAGATTGAACTCTTTCATCAGGCTTTCCCTGGCTGTCTGGACATTTTCCGAACCTCTGATTATTGAGATTACCCTGTCGATATTATCAAGTGCAATTATTAAACCTTCTAATATGTGAGCTCTCTCCTCAGCTTTGTTAAGGTCGTATTTTGTTCTTCTTGTAACAACATCTTCCTGATGCATAAGGTAATATTTAAGCATCTCGTAAAGATTAAGCACCTTAGGCTGGTTATCTACCAGGGCAAGCATAATAACGCCAAATGTATCCTGAAGCTGTGTATGCTTATATAACTGATTAAGAATAATATTAGGATTAACATCTCTTCTTAACTCTATAGCTATTCTCATACCCTCTCTGTCTGACTCATCTCTTAAATCTGTAATTCCGTCAATTCTCTTATCTCTTACAAGCTCAGCAATCTTCTCAATAAGTCTTGCCTTATTAACCATATATGGAAGTTCTGTAACAACAATTCTGTTCTTTCCATTAGTCATAGGCTCAATGTTAGTAACCGCTCTTACCTTAATCTTGGCTCTTCCTGTTCTGTAAGCTTCCTCTATTGCTGTCTTTCCTATAATTGTTCCGCCAGTAGGGAAATCAGGACCTTTGACAATCTCTAATATCTCCTCTAGCGAAGTATCTCTGTTATTCTCTATCTTATTATCAATTATCTTAACTACTGCACCTATTACTTCCCTTAAGTTATGTGGTGGAATATTAGTAGCCATACCAACAGCTATACCTGATGTTCCATTAACTAAAAGGTTAGGATATCTTGATGGAAGAACTGTAGGTTCTTTCTCTGTTTCATCAAAGTTAGGTATAAAATCTACTGTGTCTTTGTTAAGATCTGCTGTCATCTCCATAGAAATTCTGCTAAGTCTAGCTTCTGTATATCGCATCGCAGCAGCTCCATCTCCATCGACAGAACCAAAGTTACCGTGTCCATCAACAAGTGGATATCTTGTATTAAAATCCTGAGCAAGCTTTACAAGGGCTTCATATATTGATGAATCACCGTGTGGGTGGTATTTACCCATTGTATCACCTACGATACGGGCACACTTTCTATGTGGCTTATCAGGACCATTGTTGAGTTCAACCATAGAATACAATATTCTTCTCTGAACCGGCTTAAGACCATCTCTTACATCAGGCAATGCTCTTGAAGCTATAACGCTCATCGCATAGTCTATGTAATAATCTTTCATAGTCTTTTGCATATCTACTTCCTGAACTTTATCAAAGATATGTTCATCCATTAATATATTTCCTTTCTTTAACACATATAGTAAATATTATTCTGCCTAAATATCGAGATTTTTAACATATTTGGCATTAGTTTCTATAAATTCTCGTCTTGGTTCTACCTTATCACCCATAAGTGTTGAGAATGTAACATCAAGGTCTGCCTCGTCATCCTCTTTCATATCTACTCTTAATAATATTCTCTTATGAGGATCCATAGTTGTATCCCAGAGCTGTTCAGCATCCATTTCACCTAATCCCTTGTAACGCTGAACCTTGTTGTTCTGGTCACGTCCGATTTCAAGCATAATATTATTAAGTTCTTCATCACTGTAGGCATACCATACCTTCTTGTTCTTCTCAACCTTGTAAAGTGGTGGCTGTGCAAGGTATACATGTCCCTGTCTTATAAGCTCAGGCATAAATCTGTAGAAGAATGTAAGAAGCAGTGTTGCGATATGAGCACCATCAACATCGGCATCTGTCATAATAATAATCTTATGATATCTTAATTTGCTTATATCAAAATCTTCGTGTATGCCTGTACCAAAGGCTGTTATCATAGCCTTTATCTCTTCGTTGCCTAATATTCTGTCAAGTCTTGCCTTCTCAACATTTAAAATCTTACCTCTAAGTGGAAGTATTGCCTGTGTTGCACGGCTTCTTGCTGTCTTAGCTGAACCACCGGCTGAATCACCCTCAACGATGTATATCTCGCAGTTCTCAGGGTTCTTATCTGTACAATCTGCAAGCTTTCCTGGAAGTGATGTACTCTCAAGTGCTGTCTTTCTTCTTGTAAGATCTCTTGCTTTTCTTGCAGCCTCTCTTGCTCTTTGTGCAAGAAGTGACTTCTCACATATAGACTTGGCTACTGATGGATTCTGCTCTAAGAATATGCCAAGCTGTTCTGAAACAATGCTGTCAACGGCACTTCTTGCTATAGTATTACCAAGCTTCTGCTTAGTCTGTCCTTCAAACTGAGGGTCTTCAATCTTGACACTTACAATTGCTGTAAGTCCCTCTCTTATATCATCACCTGAAAGGCTCTGGTCGCTGTCTTTTAATATCTTATTCTTTCTTGCATAATCGTTGAAAGTCTTAGTCATAGCATTTCTAAAACCAGCAAGATGTGTACCACCCTCAGGTGTCTTTATATTATTAACAAATGTGTCTACAACCTCGTTAAAGCCGTCATTATGCTGGAATGCTACTTCTACCTGTACGTTATCCTTAACACCCTCACAGTATATAACCTGACTATAGAGAGGCTCTTTGCTCTTGTTGATATACTCAACAAATTCCTTGATACCACCCTCATAATGGAAAGTTTCTTCCTGTTCAATACCTTCTCTTAAGTCAGTAAGAACAATCTTAATTCCTTTAGTTAGGAATGCCATCTCTCTTAATCTGTGCTTTAACACATCGTATTCAAATATTGTTGTTTCCTGAAAGATTTCTTTATCAGGTAAAAATGTAACCTTTGTTCCTGTCTGCTCTGCTGGACAATCACCGACAACTCTTAAATCAAAGCATACATTGCCTCTTTCATAGCGCTGTTCATATATATGTCCATTTCTCTTAACTTCAACTTCCATCCATTCTGACAATGCGTTAACTACTGATGCACCAACACCGTGAAGACCACCAGATACCTTGTATCCTCCACCACCGAACTTACCACCGGCGTGAAGCATAGTGTATACAACTTCAATGGCAGGCTTTCCTGTTTCGTGGTTGATATCTACAGGTACTCCTCTACCATTATCTGTAACCGTTATTGAATTGTCTTTATTAATAAATACCTTAATAACATTACAGTATCCTGCAAGTGCCTCATCTACCGCATTATCTACTATTTCATAAACAAGATGGTGTAATCCTCTTGCAGATGTACTTCCTATGTACATACCAGGTCTTTTTCTAACGGCTTCAAGACCCTTTAATATCTGAATCTGATCTCCACCATAATTCTGCTCTGCCATATTACCTCATTTCTGCAGCCTCATCGCCGCACATTATGTGACTTACTGTTCCATTAGTTACTTTAAATACTTTATTAATATTAATTCTATTATTAATAAATTCGTCCAATCCTGTACAGGTGACTATTGTCTGTATATCTCCTATGCTGTTAAGCAGAAAATTCTGCCTGTTACTGTCAAGCTCAGACAATACATCATCTAACAGTAATATAGGTTTGTCCTTAATAATCTTCTTGACAAGCTCTATCTCTGATAACTTAAGTGATAAAGCTGCTGTACGCTGTTGTCCCTGAGAACCGTATTTCCTGACATCTTTTCCGTTAATGTTAAATACAAGGTCATCTTTGTGCGGCCCTGCACAGGAACATTTATACTTAATATCCTTCTTGCGATACTCTGATAAAGCACTGCCTAATTCATCTTCATTGACAAATGGCACATACTCTACAACAAGCTTTTCACTTCCACCTGTAAGCTTTGAATGTATTTCGCTAATAATAAGATTAAGTTCCCTTATGAACTTTTTTCTGCCTTCTATGATACATTTACCATATCGCTCAAACTGCATATCCCATATATCAAGTGAGCTTATCATCTCCTCTGACGGATTAAATGCCAGTTCTTTTAATAATTTATTGCGCTGTCCAAGTACTTTATTAAAATTAACAAGATTACTAAGATATATTTTGTTAAGCTGGCTTAACTCCATATCCATAAAACGTCTTCTCTGCGAAGGTCCGTCCTTAATAATGTTAAGATCCTCAGGCGAAAAAAGCACAACATTAATTATACCAAATAAATCAACAGCTTTCTTTATAGGTATTCCATTAACAGCTATACCTTTTGGCTTATTGCTCTTTAAGTGCATATCAATACGATAACTTATATCATTCTTAATTACATTAGCTTTAATATGTGACTCAGACTCTCCGAATTTGACTATATCTTTATCTTTGCTTCCCCTGTGTGACTTAGAAGTCGCACAGAAATATATAGATTCTAAAATATTAGTCTTACCCTGTGCGTTATCGCCATATATAATATTGACATTTTTATCAAAATTCATATTCAAAATATCATAATTACGGTAATTTTTTAAATCAAGAGACTCTATTATCACAATTACACCTGCTGTTATTAATTATTTTTAATTAGAAGCTTATTGCCCTCAAATTCTACTATTTCGCCGCCAACAAGCTTTTTGCCTCTCTGTGTCTCGACCTTTCCGTTCACTTTAACAAGTCCGTCCTGAATGACTATCTTGGCTTCAACTCCAGACTCAACAAAGCCTGCGGCTTTAATTGCCTGTCCTAATTTGATGAATTCATCACCATTTCTGATTGTTATTTCTTCCATAATACGCTCCATTTCTAATATTTACCATTAAGCTGTAAAGTTTACTGGAAGTATTAAATATATATAAGACTGTTCTTTATCTCTTATAAAGCAAGGTGCTTTAGGATTAACAAGATAAATATCAACTGTTTCATCATCAATAACTCTTAAAGCATCTAAGAGGAACTTAGGATTAAATCCAATCATTAGATCCTTACCCTCTTTCTCAATATCAATATCTTCGTTAAGAGTACCGATTGCTGAATTAACATTAACCTCTAATGAGCCATCTGTAATATTAATGATAATAGGCTTCTTCTCGCCCTCCTTAATAAGAAGATTAGCTCTGTCTATTGAATCAATAAATTCTTTCTTATTGATAACAACCTTAGTACCATAATCGCTTGAAAGCATCTGGTTAATCTTAAAATATTCTCCTTCAATAAGACGTGATACAACAGTTGTATTATCGAATTCAAATAAAATGTGGTTATTAGTAAAGTATACATTTACCATATTTTCTGCATCAGTAGATAATATCTTGCTGATTTCCTGTAAAGTCTTACCAGGAACAACTACTTTAACGTCATCTGCACGTCCTTCAAGATTGAAGTTTCTAATAGCGATACGGTGTCCATCAAGACCTACTACTTTAAGCACATTGTCAGATACCTCGAAAAGTTCACCAGTCATCATCTTATTGTTGTCATTAGGTGCAGTAGAGAAAATAGTCTGATTAATTACTTCTCTTAAATTAAACTGGGAAATAGTTATCATTTTATCTTTCTCTATGATAGGTAAATAAGAAAAATCATCTCCGGATTTACCGGCAATATTAAATTTACTCTTCTCACAGGTAATTAAAGATGTGTAATTAGCATCTGTAGTAATAGTAATCTCACTATCTGGAAGTTTTCTTACGATTTCAGAAAATAGCTTAGCATCAATAGCAACTTTACCTTTTTCTATAATCTCGCCTTCAACGATAGTTTCTATACCAAGTTCCATATCGTTACCAGTAAATTTAATAACGTTAGTAGTAGCATCAATAAGAATACATTCAAGAATGTTCATAGTTGTTCTTGTAGGAACGGCTTTCATTACAATACCAACTGCCTTATTCAAATCACTCTTAGAAAATACAAGTTTCATAATTGTTCAAAACTCCTTTCGGTGCCGTAAAGTTAATAACAGGCACATATATAAATATATATAATTCAGTAGTAGTTATAGTAGGGGCTGTGAATATGTTAAAAAGTCATACAAACCCAGTAAATATCAGCATTACACCATAGGATAACCAAGTTATTAGTAACTGTATTGCGTGTTAAAAACAATAAAAAAATGTTGATAAAAAATAAAATGAAAAATTCAAAAAAAAGTTATTAAATTTAATCAACATAAAAAGCACAGGCTATAAACAACATATCAATAATAATATGTGGATAAATCCACAATATGTTGATAACCATGTGGATAACTATGCAAATACAGGTGTACAACTGTTAATAACTCATGAAGGATTTATCTTTTTAATGATAATATCTATGGTATTGCGCATAGAATCATTCTTGACAACTTCCTGAGCTATCTTTTCAGCTCCGTGGATAACTGTTGTATGGTCACGGTTACCGAGAGCCTTACCAACTGCCTGAAGTGGAGCTGTGGTCATCTGACGGCACAGATACATAGCAATCTGGCGTGGATGAACAATGTCAGCTGTACGCTTAGATGATAAAAGGTCATCATATTTGACATTAAAATGGTCTGCAACCGTCTGGATAATAAGTTCAGGGGTTATCTCTTTTTTCGCATCAGGTGAGATAAGATCCTTTAATGTCTGTTCTGCAAATTCCACAGTTATAGGCGTATGTGAAAGCTTAGAAAATGCTGAAAGTTTAGTTAATGCACCTTCAAGCTCCCTGATACTTGACTTGATATGGGTAGCTACATAATCAGAAACTTCATATGGAATATCAAGTCCTGAAATCTCTGCTTTCCTATTAATAATAGCCATCTTAGTTTCATATGTAGGGATCTGTATATCGACAGGAAGTCCCATTTCAAATCGTGTTCTTAATCTTTCGGAGAGAGTTTCCATTTCCTTAGGTGGCTTATCAGAAGATATAACAATCTGCTTGCCGTCCTGATAAAGGGAATTAAAAGTATGGAAGAACTCCTCCTGAGTAGATTCCTTACCTATAATGAACTGTATATCATCAATAAGAAGAACATCTATATTACGGTAACGGTTTCTGAATGCAGCATTGCCTTTTTCTGCATTCTCTTTATTACGGATTGCATCAATAAGTTCGTTAGTAAATGTTTCACTTGTTACATACAACACCTTCTTGGAAGGATTGTTTTCTATTATAAAATGTGCTATTGCCTGCATAAGATGCGTCTTACCAAGTCCAACACCTCCATATATAAACAGAGGGTTATATACTTCCCCCGGTGATTCAGCAACAGCTAAAGACGCCGCATGGGCAAGGTTGTTGTTATTACCTACTACGAATGTTTCAAATGTGTAGTTAGGATTAAGATTAAGAGAAATATTCTTATTAGGAGAACTCTCCTGTGCTGTCTTTTTAGCAGTTTCTTCATTTAAAGTATCTTCTGAAATAATTCTTAATTTATAATCTTTTTTCATAATCTCACTAATGGTTACTTCGAGAAATTTAAGATACCTTTTTTCAACATAGTTAGCAGACATCTGTGTGTCTGAAAGAAGAGTTATTTCATTATCACTGACTGAAATAACCTGAAGCGGCTTAATAAATGTTGTAAAAGAAAGGTTCTGTATATCACATTCGTTCTTAAAGGTGTTAAGAATTAAATCCCAGTTATTAATAATTTCGTTCATATTATTCGCCTTTCTGGCAGTATTAGAATGATTACAACATTCCTTTATAATCATAAAGCATTTAAGTGTTTTTTTCAACAGAATTGTGGATAACTTTTAAAAAATAAGGTATTGTAAACATGCTGTGTATAAGTTTATGCAGTTGAAAAATGTCGAAAATACGCAATTTGTCAAGAAAATCATAGAGTTAACCACAATATCCATGAGAGTTATGCACAAGTTTTGCACAATATGTTGATAACTCGGTATAAGCTGTTGATATCTGTGTATAAATCCACATGATTAAAAAAACGTCAAAAAAAGTTATGTTTTGCTTGACTTTGCTATATATTGCGAATATAATTAGAACGATGTTTTAAAAAAAAGTGCTTAAGCACATTGAAACTTGAAGAATATTCTTACCATATATAATAATGGTAGTGAAGGAGGTGCATAGATTATGAAGATGACATTTCAGCCTAAGACAAGACAGAGATCTAAGGTTCACGGTTTTAGATCAAGAATGAGTACTCCAGGTGGAAGAAAAGTTTTAGCAGCAAGAAGAGCAAAGGGAAGAAAGAGACTTTCAGCTTAATTGATTTTACAGCAGATGAGTACGTCAGTATTCATCTGCTTTTTTCTTTATTATTATATTTATTGTAAATGAATTGCTTAAATGAGTTATTTATTAGAAATAATTCATTTATTGAAGATTAACCAGAATTTAATTTAAACAAATAATTATATGGTGGAGTGTTTATGAAGTACAAAGATTTTGAAACATTGAAGAAAAATGAAGATTTTAAAAAGGTATACAACAAAAGAAACTCTTACGCAAACAGAGAGTTAATTATGTATATCAGCAAGAACGGAACGGATACGAAAAGACTCGGTGTATCTGTGAGCAAGAAAGTCGGGAATAGTATTGTCCGACACAGACTGGCCAGATTAGTAAGAGAAGCCTTCAGGCTTAACACTAATCATATACCTGATGGCATAGATGTAGTAGTTGTTGTCAAGGCTGGTCTTAAAGACAAGGGTTATACAGAAACTTGTAAATCAATGATTCATCTTTTAAAGCTTCATAATATGTATAGGTAGATTATAATGGGAAAGAAGATAGTTATTAAACTTATTAGATTTTATCAACTGGTGCTGTCGCCATATAAAGGAAGAAGTTACTGTAATTATGTTCCTTCGTGTTCCCAGTATGCAGTAGAAGCTATAGATATGTATGGAGTTATATTAGGTGGATGGTTGGCATTTAAAAGAATATTAAGATGTAATCCTTTTCATAAGGGAGGATTTGATCCTGTACCTATTGGTAAATATAAAAGAAAAAGATTACATTAATAACCAGGAGGTTCGATTTGTTTAATGCAATTATTATGCCAATAGCTAAGGTGTTAGGTTATATATTTAACCTTTTGTTTGAAGCTTTGAGCTTTTTACACATTGGAAATGTAGCTGTTGCAATCGTATTATTTACAATTATTGTTAAGCTTTGTATGCTTCCACTTAGTATTAAACAGCAGAAGCTTACTAAGCTTAATGCAGTAATGAGTCCGGAAATTAAGGCAATTAATGCCAAATATAAGGACAAAAGAGATGATCAGAATGCAATGATGAAGATGCAGGAAGAGACTAAGGCTGTATATGAGAAGTATGGCGTTTCACAGATGGGTGGATGCGTACAGATGCTTATACAGATGCCTATCCTTTTGGCATTATACCAGGTATTCAGATTTATCCCTCTTTATATTTCACAGTTAAAGAACTTATTTATAGCATTTCTTAAAGATAACGGCGGTATTATGGCTGTTGATGGTTATGCAGATACTATGAAGCAGTTCGGTGAGAATATAGACTGGACTAATGTTGATACAGCAATCACAGAGATTAATAAGTTCAGTGCTGATAAGTGGGAAGCTTTAAGAAATGCTTTCCCTGCATTTAGCGATACAATAGCTAACAGCCACTCAAGTCTTGAACATATGAATACATTTTTGGGTATTAATATGTCACAGGAACCAGGATTTGGATTTACACTTGCAATCCTTATACCTATCCTTGCTGGTGTAACACAGTTCATAAGTGTAAAGGTTGCTCAGTCTGGACAGAATACAGAAGTTGATGACGATAACCCAATGGCAGCATCAATGAAGATGACAATGTACATTATGCCATTGATGTCAGCATTTATCGCAATTTCAGTACCAGCAGGTCTTGGTCTTTACTGGATAGCTACAGCAGTTGTTCAGACAATTATTACTGTATTTATCAATCGTTACTATGACAAGCTTGGTGCGGACGAGATTGTAAAACGTAATGTAGAAAAGCGTAATAAGAAGCGTGCGAAGAAGGGTCTTCCACCAGAAAAGATAGCTAAAAATGCTACAACAAGCACTAAGAATATGTCTGCCAGCAGAGAAAAGGCTGTAAAGTCTTTAGAGCAGATTAAGGCTGAGAATGAAAAGAAGGTTCAGGAAATAAAAGAATCATCTAAGTATTATAAGACAGCTAAGCCAGGAAGCCTTGCAGAAAAGGCTGGAATGGTTGCCAAGTATAATGAGAAGAATACTAAGAATGGCGGCAAGAAGAATTAGTGTATACAGAGCAGATTAAAAAAGTAACAGACAATATTTTATAATTAGATAGTGAGGGCAAAACAATGGAATATATTGAAGTTACAGGTAGGACAATAGATGACGCACTTACTAATGCGTGTCTTAAGCTTGAAACAACAAGCGATAACATTGAATATGAAGTTATTGAAAAAGGAAGCAACGGTTTATTCGGTATTTTTAATTCAAAGCCAACAAAGATTAAGGCAAGAGTTAAGGCTGGTGTAGGTTCAGTAGATGATGAATTTAGCAAGTTAGAAGCTAAAGAAAAGAAGTCAATTGATGACACAATCAAGAGTGAGATTAAGGCCGAATCTAAGAAAGAAGTTGTTAAAGAGACAGAAAAGGCTGTTAAGAAAGAAACAGCTCCTAAGGCAGATAATTCAAAGGTAAGTGCAACACAGGCAGTTAATGCCAGTGAAGAAGATTTAGAAGAAAAAGCTAACAACAATGAACCAAGACCAGTATTATCTAATGAAGAAATCGAATCAAGAATAAGAACATTTCTTGGTGATATGTTCAGTGCAATGGATATTCCGGTTGAAGTAAAGATAACATTCGATACAGAAGAAGAATGTGTCAATGTTGAACTTATTGGCGAGAATATGGGACTTCTTATCGGTAAGAGAGGACAGACACTTGACTCAATCCAGTATCTTACAAGTCTTGTACTTAACAAGGGTAAAGAAAAGTATGTAAGAATTAAGGTTGATACAGAGAATTACAGACAGAGAAGAAAAGATACTCTTGAATCACTTGCAAAGAATATTGCATACAAGGTTAAGAGAAGCAGACGCTCAGTTGCACTTGAGCCAATGAACCCATATGAGAGAAGAATAATTCACTCAGCATTACAGGGTGATAAGTTCGTATCTACAAAGAGTGAAGGTGAAGAACCATTCAGACACGTCGTTGTATATCTTGACAGAGAGAAGGCTGGCAATAACAGATATTCAGAGCACAGATACTCAGATAACAATAGATATTCAAGATAATATGTTTTAATTTAAAGATTGCTGTGGTATTATTACAACAGCAATCTTTATTATTTAATAGGAAATTCCAATAGAATTTCCTATTAAATAATAGGCACTATGTGCCAGTGATGCGCACTCGCGTGAAGCTGTAGTTTGTCGCAAGCGACAGCACTCGGCGCGCAAAGAGTCACAAAGTGACTCTTTGTTCTTAAATAGCAGGAAATTATTACGATAATTTAGAAGGGAATATGTAGTATGGAGCAGACAATAGCGGCAATATCGACAAGCACAATGTCTAGTGGCGGAATAAGCATAGTAAGAATAAGCGGAGAAAATGCAATAAGTGTTGCAGATACAATATTTGAAGCTAAGAATAATAAAAAGTTATCAAAAGCAGACAGCCACACAATTCACTATGGCGTGATAAAAGATGGTGATGAGGTGATTGATGAGGTGCTTGTATCAGTAATGAAAGCTCCTAATACATATACAAGAGAAGATGTGATAGAGATTAACTGTCACGGAGGAATACTTGTAACAAGAAAAGTATTAGATACAGTGTTAAAGAATGGTGCAAGACCTGCTGAGCCTGGTGAGTTTACTAAGAGGGCATTTCTTAATGGACGCATTGATTTATCTCAGGCGGAAGCGGTTATAGATATTATTAATGCAAGAAATGATTATGCACTTAAATCATCAGTTAATCAATTAGGCGGAAGATTATCAGAGAAAATCACAGCTATCAGGGAAGTAATACTTGATAATGTAGCATTTATTGAGTCTGCATTAGATGATCCAGAACATTTTGATATTAATGATAATGTTGATAAAATGACAAAAGATGTGGATAACTGTGTGGATAAGGTTGATAAATTGTTGAAAACTTCCGACAATGGCCGTATTATGCGGGATGGAATAAGGACAGTAATATTGGGGAAAACTAACGCGGGTAAGTCAAGCCTTTTAAATGCGCTTGCGAAAGAGGAACGTGCGATAGTTACAGATATAGAGGGAACAACAAGAGATGTTCTTGAAGAACAGATTAATCTGTCAGGAATTACGCTTAATCTTATTGATACAGCGGGAATAAGAAAGACAGATGATTATGTGGAGAATATAGGTGTTAATAAAGCTAAGAAATATGCCTCAGAGGCAGATTTGATTATATTTGTCATAGATGCTTCAAGACCACTGGATAATAATGATTACGAGATTATGGACCTTATTATGAATAAAAAGGTACTTGTATTATTGAATAAATCGGATATACAGGCGGTTGTCACCAAAGAAGATATATTGAAGCATTTGTCGTGTAATGTAATATCAGTATCAGCTAAAGAAGAAACTGGTATTGACGATCTGGAAACTGAAATTAAAAATATGTTCTTTAACGGCGAGATAGAAACTAACGAAGAAATATATATAACTAACCTCAGACATAAAAATCTTTTAAGAGAGGCGTTAGAAAGCCTTAAGCTTGTTAAAGGTGGAATAGAGGCAGGAGTAAGCGAAGATTTTTTAACTATTGATATGATGAATGCTTATGAGAAGCTTGGTCTTATCATTGGTGAGGAAGTCGAGGACGACCTTGCAGACAGGATATTCGAGAAGTTCTGTATGGGTAAATAGTGTCAGGTTGTATAAAGTGTAATTGATTATATAAAGTATATTTAATTATATTAAAGATATTGATAAATATATAAGTATATATATGTAAAGTTATTAAAGAAATGTAGTAAAAGTTACATAGAAAGGTTAAGGTTATGCCTAATATTAAAGAAACTTATGATGTAATAGTTGTTGGTGCGGGACACGCAGGATGCGAGGCAGCTCTTGCAAGTGCCAGACTTGGACTTGAAACAATTATATTTACTGTCAGTGTTGAGAGCATTGCAATGATGCCTTGTAATCCTAATATTGGAGGAAGTTCTAAAGGACATCTTGTAAGGGAGATAGACGCTCTCGGTGGTGAGATGGGTAAGAATATAGATGCAACATTTATTCAGTCAAAAATGCTTAATGCCTCAAAAGGCCCGGCAGTTCACTCATTGAGGGCACAGGCAGATAAGTCTGATTACAGCAGGCGGATGAGATGCGTGCTTGAGAATACAGATCATCTTCATATAAAGCAGGCAGAGGTGTCTGAGATAATAGTTGAGGACGGTGTTATAAAGGGCGTTAAGACTGTGTCGGGTGCTGTATATGAGGCTGAATCAGTTGTATTATGTACAGGTGTATATCTTAAGGCAAGGTGTATATACGGCGATGTAAGCTACCATACAGGTCCTAACGGACTTCAGGCGGCTAATCATTTAACAGATTCACTTATTAAAAATGGAATTGAGATAAGAAGATTTAAGACAGGTACACCAGCAAGAGTTGATAAGCGTTCAGTTGATTTTAGTAAGATGACAGAGCAATTTGGTGATAAGAGAGTAGTTCCATTTTCATTTGAAACAGACCCTGAGTCAGTTCAGAAGGAACAGGTAAGCTGCTGGCTTACTTACACTAATGAGGATACACATAAGATAATAAAAGATAATATTGACCGTTCACCTCTTTATTCAGGAGATATACAGGGAACAGGTCCTAGATACTGTCCATCTATTGAAGACAAGGTAGTAAGATTTGCTGATAAGGACAGACATCAGGTATTCATTGAGCCAGAAGGCTTATACACTAATGAAATGTATCTTGGCGGAATGAGCAGTTCAATGCCAGAGGACGTCCAGTATGCAATGTATAGAACCGTACCGGGGCTTGAAAATGTAAGAATTGTCCGTAATGCTTATGCTATTGAATATGATTGTATAAGTGCAATACAGCTCAAATCTTCACTTGAATTCAAGAAGATTAAAGGTTTATTTGCAGGTGGACAGTTTAATGGAAGTTCAGGTTATGAGGAAGCTGCAGCACAGGGGATAATAGCGGGTATTAATGCAGCACTATATGTTAAGGGAAAAGAACCTCTTATACTTGACCGTTCAGAAAGTTATATAGGTGTGCTTATAGATGACCTTGTAACTAAGGAATCATTTGAGCCATACAGAATGATGACTTCAAGAGCAGAATACAGGCTTTTATTAAGACAGGACAATGCTGATATAAGACTTAGCAAATATGGTTATGAAGTCGGACTTATATCTAAGGAAAGATATGACAAGCTTCAGTTAAAGATTAAGCTTATAGACGAGGAAATTGAGAGAGTAAAGGCTGTTAATATAGGAACCAGCAGTAATGTTCAGGACCTTTTAAGAGAAAATGGAAGCACTGAGCTTTTAACAGGTGTTACTCTTGCAGAATTAATTAAAAGACCGGAGCTTTCTTATGAAGTGCTTGCACCAATTGATAAAGACCGTACAGAGCTTCCTTGGGATGTTAAGGAGCAGGTTAATATTAATCTTAAGTATGAAGGTTATATAAGCCGTCAGATGCGTCAGGTAGAGCATTTTAAGAAGCTTGAGAAGAAGATAATACCAGACGGGCTTGATTATTATGCAATCAATGGATTAAGAAAAGAAGCTATGCAGAAGCTTGATAAGTTCAATCCAAGGTCAATAGGACAGGCATCAAGAATATCTGGTGTATCACCAGCAGATATATCGGTGCTTCTTGTGTATCTGGAGAGCTATAGAAGAAATAATAATTAATATAAAATATATTATACCAGGGGCAAAAGGTCTAAAACTATATGGGCTTGCTCATAGTTGGTGCTTTTTCCCTCAACATCAATATATATGATGGAAATTATTATATAGTAAAAAATGTTAGTGTATTAGAGGAGAAATTATGCCAAGTGCTATATTTAAAAGAAATTTAGAAAGCATAAATGTAGAACTGTCGGATAAACAGCTTGAACAGCTTGATAAGTATTATGAAATTCTTGTTGAGTGGAATAGTTTTATGAATCTCACAGGAATTACAGAGTATGAGGAAGTTATGTTAAAGCATTACCTTGATAGTCTTGTGTTAAAGCTGCCTATAGATGGCGGTAACCTCAATATTAAGCTTATTGATGTGGGAACAGGGGCAGGATTTCCAGGACTTCCATTAAAGATAGCCTATCCTGATACAGAGGTTGTGCTATTTGATTCTCTTAATAAAAGAATTAAATTCCTTGATGAAGTTATCGCACAGTTAGGCTTAAAAGGAATAAGCACAGTTCACGGACGAGCTGAGGATGGTGGAAAGTCTAAAGAATTAAGAGAACAATTTGATGTCAGTGTATCAAGGGCAGTCGCTGATTTATCAGTGCTTTCAGAATATAATCTTCCATTTGTTAAGGTAGGTGGATATTTTGTTGCATACAAATCAGGTGAGATTGATGAGGAGCTTGAGAAGTCTAAGAAAGCTATATTAATACTTGGAGGGCAGATTGAGAAAGTTGACAAATTCAAATTGCCTGAAACAGATATTGAGAGGTCACTTGTATATATAAAGAAGGTTAAGAATACGCCTAAGAAATTCCCGAGAAAAGCGGGATTACCTGCTAAAGAGCCGATAGGGTGATTGAATTAAAATAATATTTTATTGTGGTAGTTTGTTATATAGAATAACGCATATGTCCGATTTATTCAAAGTACTGATTAAGTAATAAGTTGTAGAGATAAAATGTATTGTATGTCTGATTTATTCAATAACATATTATATATGAAATGTTATATATAAAATATTATATATGAAAATACCTGTTAAAACAGTTAGGTGTGTTAGAAATTAGTTCTAATGTATATTTCTGTTTTAGCAGGTATTTTTATATATCTATGGCAGAAATTATTTAAGTTACTTAAACATAAATTTCATTTTCTTGCCAAACATATCTACAATAGTAGAAATTATTTAGGTTACTTAAACCCTTGATTGACCGATTAAGCCACTTTGATCTACAATAGTAGAAATTATCTTAAATATCAAAAATAGGTGTCACGCACCAATTTACATATCCAGGAAAATATCAGCCTGTTTGGCAAATTCTACAGGTTGTTCTATCTGTGGAAGATTCTTGCTGTTCTTAATCTCAACAACTTCTATTGCAGGGTTAAGATAAAGATACTCTGATACAGAAGTATCCTTGCTGTTCTCGCCAGTTATTATATATATGCAGTTATCAATATCAGATACGGCTTTGGCAATTGAGGCAGTAGTAAAATTGCATTCTGTGCTTGCAAAAAGAAATTTGCTTGAAGCTCCAGAAAGATGTGCATTTTCATAATAAGCATTAAGGTAATCAACAGGAACTATTCCGTTGTCGAATACATTTTTGGAAAGAATATTATTCAGGCGGTCTTTTCGCATACATATATTGTATATAGTAGTCCCAATTACAGGTATATCAAGAAGTCTGCGTCTTATGCCAGCACGTCTGCCAGGTACGGCTTTGGCTTTAGATACAGCCTTAGGACTTACAAGGATTATTTTATTATATAAATCTTTCTTGATATATACTGAACTTATGACCATAGGAGCGGAGTCGCCGGTTGCTATTATATCTGTCTTTTTGCCAATTACATTTGTTATAAAATCATTTAAAAGCTGTGTATACATATAAGTTGTATATGTTATCTGTGGTTTATCAGAATGTCCACAACCTAATAAATCAACAACATACAGATGATGTTTCTTGGATAAATAATGGACTGTATTATCCCATTCGTAGCCAGAGCTATAAGACTTCAAATCGTGAATTAAGAGGAGTGGAGGATTGTCGTAATTGCCATATGTGGAATATGCAATATTGCCAAATTTCCAGCTATAGGTGTGTTTAACAGTTTTGCCGGTATAATTATTAATTGTTGCTGATTCAAATATAAATTTATTAATAATGTGTGAGGTTGTTACAACGGCTGTTCCCATACCAACCGCAAGCCCCAGTTTTTGCCATTTATTCATATATTAATCTCCATTCATATTAATATTTTATGATATTATAATTATAATCCATATATAATTATGTGACAATATGCCTATTAAGGCAAATTAATGACCATTTAGGACTAGAATATTATATAAAAAGCTTTATTTTTAGTGACAAATAAGTTAAAATTTGTATAAAAGCTCGAAATTAACCGATTTAACTGATAGGCGGGTGTTACATATGTCAGAGAAGGCTGTTGAATACATAAGTAAACAGATTGAAAATATAAATAATAAATTAAAAGAAATATCTGATGATATTCATTGCGTTGATATAGAAATTAATACTATTAATGATAAAATAACATTAATAGACAACAATACTGATAAGACAGAGGATATGTTTATATCATTTGGCAATGAGGTATTTGAGAGAAATCAGAATAAATTATTAAAGAGTAAAATTGATGATTTATTAAAACAAAAAGAGATATATCAGGAAAATTATAACCAATTATCCGTAAAAATGGAAGAAATGCAGGATGTTATCAACAATAATGATATTGAAACCATGGAAAATGTGGATAATAACAGTGATAGTACCAATATATTGTGGTTATTGGAGGCTGACAGAAAGAGAATATCAAGGGATATTCACGATACAGTCGTACAGAATTTGACAGCACTTATTCATAAACAGGAATTTGCTATTCAGATTGCTGATAGGGATTTGAATAGAGCTAAAATAGAAATGAATAATGTAAAGGGTATTGTCAAAGAAAGTATTAATGAGCTACGTAATATTATATACCAGTTAAGACCTATGGAACTTGATGACCTGGGATTTAACGAGGCATTAATGAATCTTCTTGATAAATTAGATGATAGTCATAAGGATATTATTATGCACTATACAATAGATTGCACAGATGATATATCGCACGTTGTGTGTATGTCAACTTTAAGGATAATTAATGAATTAACCAGTAACTCGTTTAAACACGCTGACTGCAATAATATATATATTGATATTGCAACAGATGATAATAAACTTACTATTAGTTATAAAGATGATGGATGTGGTTTCGATTTTGAACAGATTGGCAAGGTTAAATCTAATAATACAGGTTATGGAATAAGAATGCTTGTTGAAAGGGTTAATCTGCTAAGAGGTAGTATTAACTATAACAAAGATGAGAAAGAGTTTGTTATTAATATACCTTTGAAATAATAGTTTTTTGGGGGAGAAAATAATATGTCTGTTAATATTTTACTTGCAGATGATCATAAGATGATTAGAGAAGGTTTGAAACAGCTTCTTGAAATGTATGATGATATTAAAGTTGTAGGAGAGGCTGGAGATGGATTTGAATGTCTTAATCTTGCAGATAAGACACATCCTGATGTAATACTTCTGGATATTAATATGCCTAATCTTGACGGACTTCAGGTGCTTAACATAATTAAAACTCAGAAAATGGATTGCAAGGTTATAGTTCTTACAATACATAATGAAATTGAATATTTGATTAAGGCTATAGATTTTAATTGCGATGGATATATACTTAAAGACTCAGATTTTGATACATTGAAAAATGCAATTATGACAGTATACGAAGGACAGACATATATAGAGCCAACACTTGTTCCTTTGTTAAATGTACGTTTGGCAGAGAGAGATTTGATGAAAGACAAATCAAAAGAACTTACAAGACGAGAAGTGGAAGTACTTAAAATGATTGCTTCTGGTTCATCAAATAAAGAAATAGCAAGTACATTAAGCATAAGTGAGAGAACTGTTAAAAATCACGTTTCTAATATATTTAAAAAGATTGATGTATCTGATAGAACGCAGGCGGCAGTGTTTGCAATTAAAAATGATATTATTAAGTTAAAGTGATAGATTGGTGCTGAATATAAAAGATAAGTGCTTATTATTTGTTGTTGGAGTTGAATTCATTAGTAACAATAATAATAATTATAGGATAACGTAATGAATTGAATATAGTAGATAGATTTAATTAATGGAGTGGGTGATATGTTTCACGTGAAACATATCACCTGCTTTTTGTTGTTTAGGTTGTGAAAGTATAAGCTATAAAATATAAAAGTATTGCTTGAAATATAGAATTTGAAAGTATTAGCTGCAAAAAATCAAGATGTAAAGTAGGGTGGAGAGTTATATTGAATGGTTATATAATATTGTATGTTGGTGAAAATAATAATGTAAACCGTAATAAAACGTGTAATATAATAAATGATAAATAAAAATATTTGTTAAATAAAATTCAAAAACTTTAATGGTATTCAAGAAAATGTATTCAAGAAAATATAGATTAAAAGTTAGATGCTTTCTATTTATAGATTATATTGTACCCTTTTATTGATTATAGTATGAATATTATAAAACAATATTAGTTGCATAATTAAAAATACATAAATTAGCAGATTATATTGAGGTAAATCTATTGAAAAAAATAGATTTGAGTATTAAACTATAGATATGTGACTATTAATTAAAATGAATGTTTTACATCAAAATGCTTATTGTGTTTCACGTGAAACATTTTACACTTGCATTTCACATATAATGAATACATATCAATTAATTATAAGCACTATATTATTAATCGGAGGCTGATTATGGGGAGAGTAATAGCAATTGCTAACCAGAAGGGTGGTGTTGGTAAGACAACAACGGCAATTAATTTAACAGCTTGCCTTGCAGAGGCAGGACAAAAAGTTTTACTTATAGATATTGACCCACAGGGTAACGCAACAAGTGGAGTTGGAGTGGATAAGAATGAAGCAGACAAAACTGTATATGATGTAATTCTTAGAGAGTGTGATATATCCGAGGCAATAATTAAAGATGTATATGATAATATGGACTTACTTCCATCAAATATGAATTTAGCTGGAGCAGAGATTGACCTTATAGATGTTGAAGATAGAGAATATGTACTTAAAGAAGAAGTTGCAAAGATAAGAAGAAATTACGATTATATAATAATGGACTGTCCTCCATCTTTAAGTATGCTAACAGTTAATGCAATGACAGCTGCAGATACAGTGTTAGTACCAATACAATGCGAATACTATGCACTTGAAGGTTTGTCACAGTTAATCTATACAATTAATCTTGCTAAGAAAAAGTTAAATAAAAATCTTGAATTAGAAGGTGTTGTGTTTACAATGTATGACTCAAGAACTAATCTTTCATTGCAGGTTGTTGAAAATGTCAAGGATAATCTTAAACAGAATATATACAAGACAATTATTCCTAGAAATATAAGATTAGCAGAAGCTCCAAGTTATGGACAGCCAATAAATATATATGATACAAGATCAACAGGTGCAGAAAGTTATAGATTATTGGCACAGGAAGTTATGGAAAGAGATAAAGAAATAAAGGAGAAATAATATGCCAACAAAGTCAACTGGAACTAAAAGTTCTGCCAAAAGAAGTAAGACAAGTGGATTGGGAAGAGGAATTTCTAATTTAATACCTGAAGCACCTACAGAAGAAAATGTAGTTGTTAAAGAGGTAGTCAAAGAAGTTGTAAAGGAAGTACCAGCAGAAACTAAAGTGAAATTATCTTTGATAGAGCCTAATAAAGATCAGCCAAGAAAAGCATTTGATGAAGATGCGTTGATTGAATTATCAGAATCGATAAAACAGTACGGTGTATTACAGCCATTATTAGTTCAGAAGAAAGATAATTACTATGAGATTATAGCAGGTGAGAGAAGATGGAGAGCTGCTAAGCTTGCAGGTGTTAAGGAAGTACCAGTAATTATTAAAGACTATTCTTCACAGGAGATAATGGAAATTGCTCTTATTGAAAATATTCAGAGAGAAGATCTTAACCCAATTGAAGAAGCTAAAGCATATCAAAGACTTATTAAAGATTATAGACTTAAACAAGATGAGGTTGCAGAAAAGGTTTCTAAGTCAAGAGCTGCAATTACTAACTCATTAAGATTATTAAAGCTT
This sequence comes from [Lactobacillus] rogosae, assembly GCA_900112995.1. Taxonomy (GTDB): domain Bacteria; phylum Bacillota; class Clostridia; order Lachnospirales; family Lachnospiraceae; genus Lachnospira; species Lachnospira rogosae. The sequence goes on from FONU01000030.1 coordinate 24,716, forward strand.
GATGAGAGAGTCCAGGATATGGTGATTGAAGGTAAAATCAGCAGCGGACACGCAAGAACAATTATAACAATCGAAGATAAAGATAAGCAGTATATGATTGCTCAGAAAATATTTGACGAGAAGTTAAGTGTGAGAGATGTAGAAAAATTAATGAAAGCACTTGAAGCACCAGAGAAACCAGAAAAGAAAGCTCCGAAGAATGATTTTGTCTATAGAGATTTAGAGCAGAAGATGAAGGCAATTATGGGAACTCAGGTTGTAATCAAGAATAAGAATAACAATAAAGGAAAAATAGAAATAGAATATTACTCTCAGGCAGAATTAGAGAGAATATACGAATTATTGCAGAAGATTAACTAAATAATACTTTCAAATATAATGAGCACAGAGTGCTCATCTTAAAAGTTCCTTGCGGAACTTTATATGTGCTGGAAAGCAGCACGAAAATTAAGAAATAATGAGCACAGAGT
>FONU01000050.1 GCA_900112995.1 [Lactobacillus] rogosae
AAGACTACTCTCATCTCCATTATATTTGCCAGCATAGTGAAAAATCATATTCTTCTCCTCTCCATAAACTTCAAAGTTTCTGTTCCTTACAAACTAGAAGTTTCCTTATAAGAACACTTCATTTTTGTTTCTGACACCCTTTAAGGCACCAAGCATCTGTTCCGTTTTCTGCTGTAATGGAAGCGGACTAATTCTCGCCTGTTCCGTACAGATATGGGTGCATGCCATGCAAAGAATACATTTCTCTATATCCGTAATCACTGCTCCATCTGCAACTGAAATAGCGTTTGTCGGACAGACAGTTACGCATTTTCCACACTTCGTACAGGATGGTAGGGAAATTGGTGCAACCGGCATATTCATCTCTGGTTTGTATGGGCGATTTCCTGGAACCTGAACATTCTCTACAGCAGTGCTATTCTTGACAGTTTCTGCAAATTTATGGATTTCTTTCTCATCTTCTCCATCTGGTCTCCCCGCTCCTATTTCAGGTGCCATGGAATGTTGCGCTACAAATGCACCTGAAGCAATTACCGTAAAGCCACATTTCGTCAGAATGTCATTCATTTCCAACAGGGCATCTTCATATGCCCGATTTCCATAAACCGCTATTGTTACTGCCTTTTTTCCGGTTCCTGAGAATTTTTCGATTTTTTCTCGTACAACTGAAGGAATACGGCCTCCAAAAACAGGAGATGCAACAACAGTCATTTCACCTTCCGGCTTCTCCATCATAGGTTCCTTACTTCCCAGATCATGCCAGATTACTTCTTTTTCCATCGCATCCGCAAAAATACTACTCACTTTTTTCGTTCCTCCCGTGGGACTGAAATAGTATACCTCCATTTTATCTAACATTTTTAATCATCCTTTATTCTCTATAATTCCCATAAGTTTTTAGTTATAGGCATGCGTATAATAAACACATTCCTAAAATGTATCTTTTTATCAATATAATCGGCGATATCCTTCAGGGAATACTTTGCCATCGACTGTTCCATCGCCATCTGCACTTCCGCTAGTGGCTTTTACATTGCCTCTCTGATATTCCCTCTTACAAAACAATTAGAATTTGGAACGTGCTTTATAATTTTTTTCCGATTCCCTCAAGTTCGTTCATGGAATCCTTGTTTTTTTCAAGTTCATCTCTGGCTGTTGCGTAATATGATTTTTTGAAAAGCATATCCCATGAAAGATATTTTGCCATACAGTCAAACTGCTTATC
>FONU01000007.1 GCA_900112995.1 [Lactobacillus] rogosae
ATATTTGCGAACCCATTGATATAACATAGAATCACGAATTCCTGCGTGAATTGCGACTGATTTGTTGGATTCTCCGGAAATCACTCTAGCAACAAGTTCCAATTTTTCTTCAGGGGACCATTTTTTATAAGATCCTTTTGGCTTTAGTGCATCGGGCCCTTGAGCATCTTCAAGATGCATCCAATCATTTAAGTAATGGATAAAACGTTCTCTGGAAATACCTTTAGGAATGTCTGGAACAATCCCTTGGCGATACATCTCTACACATTTCCTTTTAAATTCATAACTATATCGCATAAAAATACCCTCCTTACTGGTTTGTCCAGTAAAGAGGGTACATATCAGTGTACAGGCTCTTTTTATTCTGCCCATTATAAAGAAGAACCTATAGCCAAATCGTGCTATAGGTTCTTCTTTATAATGATTATCATCTATTAATTACTCTTCGTCATATCTGTTAATGCTTCCATCGCATACAGATAACCTCTAAGTCCAAGTCCTACAACCTGTCCCTGACATACTGGAACTGTAACAGATGTATGTCTGAATTCTTCTCTTGTATGAACATTGGATATATGTACTTCTATCTTCGGTATTGCAGCTATCGAAGCAAGTGCATCTCTTACTGCATAGCTGTAATGTGTAAATGCCCCCGGATTAATTACAATACCATCAACATCATTGTAATAAGCTTCCTGAAGCTTATCTATAATTGCACCCTCATGGTTGCTCTGGAATACCTCAACTTTAACATTAAGTTCCTCTGCTTTCTTGTTAATCATATCAACAAGCGTGTCATAATTATCATTGCCATATATTCCTTTTTCTCTTATTCCAAGGAAATTAATATTAGGTCCGTTAATAACAAGTATCTTCATTGCTAATCCTCCATATTCTTAATGATTGCTGTATACATCTGTTCAAATGACATCTTCTGCGTATCAACTATCATATCAGCCGCATCCAGATATATATCTTCTCTCTGCTCCATAAGGTTATGTATCTTCTCGTGAAGCCCACCGCCCTGTAATAATGGACGTTTGGTGTCCTTACTCAACCTTTTGCAGAGTTCCTCCTCAGAAGCTTTAAGATATACTACTGTTCCAAGCTTTCTTAAAAGCTCCCTATTGACCTCTCTTAACACAAGTCCGCCACCAACAGATATGACGCAGTTATCAAGAGTATCTGATAACTCTTTTACCGTCTCTGTCTCCATATCCCTGAAAGCTTCCTCTCCCTTCTTTGCAAAGATTTCGCTTATTGTTGTATTCTGCTTTTTCTCGATATACTCATCTGTATCATAGAACTTTCTATCGTGTCGTCTTGAAACCCAGCGGCCAAATGTCGTCTTTCCACTTCCCATAAATCCAATAAGTACAATATTATTCAATTCCAAGTTCCTCTTTCATCTTATTATACACTTTATCCGCCTGTTCTTTTGTGACACTTACATCATTCCATAACTCATACGCCGCAACCCCTTGGTATAAAAGCATTTTTAAACCGTTGCAGGCTGGCTTTCCGGAATTTTTACACATTTTCATAAAACGTGTTTCACTAGGATTATATATAATATCAACTCCGACTTTTACCTTCTTATAAAATGCTTCATCATCAATTACAACATCATCCACATTAGGATAAAGTCCAACGCTTGTGGTCTGTATCACAACGTAATCATCAGCTTCCAGCTTATCATACTCACTTATAAGCATAGGCTTGATACATTCTTTACCGAAATAATCATTAACTGCTTTGGCTATATCGTAAGCCTTTTCCTTAGTCCTGTTAAGCACATATATTTCTTTAGCACCGCTCTTTGCACATAAAAATGCTATTGCTCTTGCCGCTCCGCCTGCACCAAGAATTACACAACGGCTGCCTAAAAGCACAACTCCCTCGTCTATAAGTTCTCTTTCAAGTCCCAATATATCTGTATTATAGCCTTTATAGCCCTTATCTGTTCTTACAAGCGTATTAACAGCTCCTATAGCTTTAGCAAGCGGATCAATATCCACAAGTGACTCCATAACAGCCTGCTTGTGTGGAACTGTTACATTAAGTCCTAATATGTTAAGTGCATAAGCTCCATTTACTGCTGTGACAACATCACCCTTTTCAACCTTGAAGGTTGTATACACCATATTCATATCCATAAGCTGTGCAAGGCTGTTATGTATCACCGGGGAAATTGAATGTCCCACCGGATTACCTATAAGACCGCACACTCTTGTTGTACCATTAATATCTATCATTAAAATCTTACTTCCTTTCTTATGAGCTTATATCTAAAGTACAGATAAATTCATATATTATGAAATCACAATAAATATATATCTTGAAATTATATTAAACCTATATGTATTAGAAACCTGCTTTTCCGCCTTCTCTTTTAATATGCTTCTTATAAAAATGCAGAACTATCCATTCAAGCCTTCTTTTTAGAATTATCTGTATTTCCTCGTGCTTGTCTATCGGCTTTACAAGAACAGACTTAATTCCTGCCCTGTTAGCACCCCACACATCTGTGAACAACTGATCCCCCACAAAATATGTGTCAGACTTATCAGTATTCATATACTCCATAGCTTTAACATAATTCTTAGGAGATGGCTTTCCTGCCTTGCTTACATATAATGAACCAACCTCATCTGCAAGCGGCTTAACCCTGTATTCTTTATTATTGGATATTATGCAGGTATTATATCCCATAGCCTTTAAATCACCAAACAGCTTCTTTGCACGCTCAGTAACTGGTGCTCCGTGTTCAACAAGCGTGTTGTCAACATCAAATATAATTCCCCTGTAGCCTTTATCATAAAGTCCCTTGTAATCTATATCGTATGCAGAGTCTATATACATATCCGGATAAAACCTTTTAAACATCTGTAATTACTACCTTTCTTATCAGCCTTTCTGCTGTTCTTAAGCATTTGTTACTTTTAAGTATCTACTACTTTTTAAGTATTTTCTTGATTTCGTCCATAAATGTATTAACATCCTTAAACTCCCTGTATACAGAAGCAAATCTTACATATGCAACTTCATCTAAATCCTTTAACTTATCCATAACAATAGAACCTATCGTTGTTGTAGGTATCTCTTTCTCCTCCATATTAAATATCTGTCCCTCAATGTCATCTACCATATCATTAATCTGTTTCATTGATATCGGACGCTTATGGCACGACCTGACTATTCCAGCCACTATCTTTTCCCTGTCATAAGGTTCTCTGTTATTATCTTTCTTCACAACTATAAGAGGAAGTGTCTCTACTTTCTCGTATGTGGTAAAACGCTTTCCACATTCATCACACTGACGGCGTCTTCTTATAGAGCTGTCATCTGTAGGTCTTGAATCTATTACTCTTGTATTCTCTTTTCCGCAATATGGGCACTTCATTCACAAACCTCCCCTAAATACAATAAACTACTAGAATTATAGCCCACTGGTGCTGTTATGTCAAAATATCTATAAAATATTCCATAAACACACTATAGCACTAATTAATAATCAATCTATATTACAGTCAAAAGCCTTTCTGACTGTAAAGACATACAATAATAATACCATATACAATACACATAACATAAAATATCAGGGCTGCCGCACCAAATATAATCTATAATATAAAGACATTATCAACCTGTTATTATCTTCCTATTATAAATTCTACTTTGTGCGACAGCCCTTTATTTATTTATTATTTTATTAATACTTGCTATGCTGTTAAGACATATGCTTCTTCATATTCTTAAGAGCACATTTTTCAAGCCTGCTTACCTGTGCCTGTGATATTCCAATCTCTTCGGCTATCTCCATCTGTGTCTTATATTCATAAAAACGCTTTCTTATTATCTGCTGTTCACGCCCGCTTAACTTTGCAAAGGCAGAGTCCAATGCCAGATGTGTAACCCAGTTCTCTTCCCCATCTGCTTTATCTTTAATCTGGTCTATGACATATAATGTATCCCCGCCTTCATTAAATACCGGTTCATACAGTGAAACAGTTGGGGATACAGCCTCAAGTGCTATAACAATATCCTCCTTAGATGCTCCTATCTCACTTGCAATCTCCGATATTGTCGGTTCCTTCTGCCTGCTCTTTAATAGCTGTTCTTTTGTATAAAGTGCCTTATAAGCCATATCCTTTAATGAACGGCTTACTCTTATTGCACTGTTATCACGAAGATACCTCTTAATCTCCCCAGTAATCATTGGAACTGCATAGGTTGAGAACTGCACGCCCTGCGATACATCAAAATTGTCTATTGATTTTATAAGACCTATACAGCCAATCTGGAATAAATCATCCACATTTTCATTACTGTTAGAAAATCTGCCAACAATGCTTAATACCAGACGGAGATTACCTTTAATAAATCTCTCTCTTGCTGTCTGGTCACCAGCCTTTATCTTTAATAAAAGCTCTTTCTTCTCCTTCGCACTAAGCAGAGGCAGCTCCTGCGTATTAACACCACATATCGTAACTTTTACACCAGCCATTAACCTTTCCTCCTAAAGACATTGCGAACATTTATCTTTAGTGGAAAGGCATACATTTAAGTTCGCTTATATTACAAGCATTACCACATAAATGTACTTTTATACTGTTGTGAACTGGCAATTATATACATATTTAATATTAATCATCTCTTCTTGTAAGAAGAACAAGTCTTAAAAGCTGAAGAATAGATGTAAGAAGTGCCGCTACATATGTTAATGCTGCTGCTGTAAGCACCTTTCTTGCACCGGTAAGTTCACTTGACTCAAGCATATTACGTTCTCTTAAGGTTCTTAATGCTCTTGCGGAAGCATCAAATTCAACCGGGAGAGTAAGAAGCTGGAATACTACAACAAGTGAGAAAAGCACTACTCCAAGCTGCATAAGTCCTGTAGCTCCAAGGAATAAACCTAAAAGAATTATTGGCCATGAAAGAGCTGAACCAATATTAGCTATCGGTATTACAGCTGCTCTTATCTTAATTGGAAAATATTCTTCGTCATACTGCATAGCATGTCCACACTCATGGGCGGCCACGCCTATAGCTGCTACTGATGTTGAATTGTATACAGAATCTGATAATCTAAGAACTCCTTCCTTTGGTGAATAATGGTCTGTAAGATTACCGCTTACTCTCTCAATTCTTACATTAGTAATTCCTGCCGCTCTTAATATTTCCTGTGCTGCCATAGCACCTGTAAGCCCTGAACGGCTGTTATACTTATCATATCTGTTAAATGTCGATTTAACATTCATAGATGCTATAAGACTTATTATTGCACCTATAATAACGAGTATATATGTTGCATCATAGAAATAATACATATATTTTCCTCCATCGAATTATCAATTTTATTATTTAATATGATAGCCTATGCCAATCTGTGTGTCAAACCCATAACACATTTGTTCATTAATATTTCATTATTATACCTGTTATATGCACTTTCCCCTTTAAAAATACATATTTTATATTAAGTATAATTATATAAAATGAGGTGTTGTATGAAGATATTTGAACTAAAAAACAAGCAGGTTATCAACGAAGAGGACTGCTGTATTATAGGCTGTGTTATTGATATTGACTTTGACCCTAAAAATGGCTGTATCAATTCTATAATAATTCCTGGTCCTGGACGGCTTTGCGGCTTCTTTGGACGTGAATTTGTGTATGTCATACCTTTCAGATGTATCAAATCTATTGGGCGTGACATTATCCTTGTCAATGTCTGCCTTGATAAACATAAAGAAAAATGCTAATATATACATATAATTTAGTGAGTACACGGTTATTTAACTTATCTTGACTATACGTTATATTTTGATTGGAGGTTACTTATGAACGATAGATATGTGGCTTATGCAGGTACTTATACCCACGAAAGCAGCAAAGGTATTCATATATATGATATGGACGTTGAAAAGGGACGAATAACTGAAAGATGTGAGGTTACAATTGATAATCCCTCATATATAACATTATCTTCTAATAAGAAGTATTTATACGCAATATGTGATCAGGGTATTTCTTCATTTGCTATTACTGAAGATGGTTCTCTTGAACTTATGAATGTTGCTTCTATCAACGGAATGAGAGGCTGTCATATTTCTGTAACTAAGGATAACCGTTTTCTTGTTATTTCCGGCTATCACGATGGCAAGATTACTGTAATGCATATTAATGCTGATGGTTCTTTAGGTGATATAGCTGATGAGGTATTTCATAAGGGTCTTGGAAGCGTTGCTGAACGTAATTTCAGACCCCATATAAGTCATACCTGCTTTACACCTGATGAAGAACTTTTATGTGTATGTGATCTTGGAATTGACCAGATTAAGCTTTATGAATTCAACCATACAACTGGAAAGCTCAAGCTTTTTGATATTATACGTTCACAGCTTGAATCTGCTCCAAGAAAGATGATATTCTCAGAAGATGGACGATTCGCTTATGTTGTATGTGAATTAAAGAATTATATTAACGTATATTCTTATGATGCTTCTTCTGATAAGAACAGATTTGAGATGATTCAGAATATATTCACTGTAAGACGCGACCATAAGTCTAACAGTGCAGCTTCAGACATATGCCTTACTAATTCAGGCAATAACTTAATCTGCTCTAATGCCGGTGATAACACTGCTACAATATATTCTGTGGACAAGACTACAGGAAAGATAATTACACTTAACTCACTTCCTGTAAGTGGTGATTATCCTAAGTACATATGCCTTTTTCCTGATGACAAGCACCTTTTATCCATGAATAATGAAGGCAACTCAATAACAATATTTACTGTAGACTATACCAAAGGACTTATTGTTATGAATGGCAAAGAACTTAAAATATCACGTCCTAACAATATGGTTATTAAAAAGTTAGATTAATTGATAAAGGATCGGCCATAAATCCAGACCAAGCCTTTATCAAAGCAAAAGGCACTGTGCTATATGCATTCTCATCCTGAATACATATATGGCACAGTGCCTTTTTATTATCCGCTGTACTTTTCTGACTGTGCATTTATAAGCTGAACATCATCAAAGTAATTAATCTTCATAGCAGCCTTAACTTCGCTTAATGTCTGTTCTGCTACCTCATAAGCATTCTTAGTTCCCTGTTTAAGTATCTCGTATACATAAGGAATATCCTTCTCATATTCGTGTCTTCTATTTCTGATTGGCTCTAATTCCTTGTTAAGAACATTTAAAAGGAACTTCTTAACCTTAACATCACCAAGTCCACCTCTCTTATAGTGGTCTTTTAATTCATCAAGGTTATTATACTCTGGTAAGAATAATCCAAAGTCTTCTTCCTTACTGAATGCATCAAGATATGTAAATACAGTATTACCTTCTATCTTACCAGGATCCGATACCTTAATATGATCTGGATCTGTATACATACTCATAACCTTTTTCTTAACATCTTCTTCTGTATCAGAAAGATATATGCAGTTACCAAGCGACTTACTCATCTTAGCTTTGCCATCTGTACCTGGAAGTCTTAAACATACTTTATTATCCGGAAGAAGTATCTGTGGTTCTACCAATGTATCTCCATATACTGAATTGAACTTTCTTACAATCTCTCTTGTCTGTTCAATCATCGGCTCCTGATCCTCACCTGCCGGAACTGTTGTAGCCTTAAATGCTGTTATATCAGCGGCCTGGCTTATTGGATAGCAGAAAAATCCAACCGGTATGCTCGCTTCAAAGTTACGCATCTGGATCTCTGACTTAACTGTTGGGTTTCTCTGAAGTCTTGAAACTGTAACAAGATTCATATAATAAAATGTAAGCTCTGTAAGCTGTGAAATCTGTGACTGAATAAATATATCAGACTTAGCTGGGTCTAAACCGACTGAAAGATAATCAAGTGCAACCTCTATTATGTTCTGGCGTACCTTCTCAGGATTATCAGCATTATCTGTAAGTGCCTGAGCATCTGCTATCATAATAAATATCTTATCGTATTCACCTGAATTCTGTAATTCTACTCTTCTCTTTAATGAACCAACATAATGACCAACATGAAGCTTTCCTGTTGGACGGTCACCTGTTAATATTATCTTAGACATATTGCTCCTCCATTCTTATGCAACGCATCTATGCATATCACAAATATTCATAATTTTATCACATTTTTTTTAAAATAACAATTGAGAATTAATCTAATTAATAGTAATATATATAACAGAGTGCCAAGAGCACAATAATATATACTTGTGGAGGAACAATTAATGAAACATTTACTTAGTCCACTAGACTTAAGTGTCACAGAACTTGAAGATTTACTTAATCTTGCAAGAGACATTTCTAAAGATCCTAAAAAATACAGCCATGTATGTGATGGTAAAAAGTTAGCAACTTTATTTTATGAACCTAGTACAAGAACCCGTCTTAGTTTTGAAGCAGCAATGCTCAATCTTGGAGGGTCTGTATTAGGTTTTTCTTCTGCTAACTCAAGTTCAGCATCAAAGGGCGAAAGCGTGGCTGATACTATACGGGTAATTTCCTGCTATGCAGACATATGTGCTATGCGCCACCCAAAAGAAGGTGCTCCTATGGTTGCAGCAAGCAAGTCTTCTATACCTGTAATCAATGCAGGTGATGGCGGACACCAGCACCCAACACAGACACTTACAGATCTTATGACTATAAGGGAACTCCGCGGTTCTCTTGACAACTTTACAATAGGCCTTTGTGGTGACCTTAAGTTCGGAAGAACTGTTCATTCACTTATCAATTCACTCGTAAGATATAAAAATGTCAAATTCGTGCTTATATCTCCTAAGGAATTAAGAATACCTGATTATATAAGAGATGATGTATTAAAAGCCAACCAGGCTGAATTCATTGAAATGGAAAACCTAGAAGATGCTATGCCTGAGCTTAACATATTATATATGACAAGAGTACAGCGTGAAAGATTCTTCTCAGAAGATGAATACCTCAGAATGAAAGATTTCTATATACTTGATAAGTCAAAAATGGCTCTTGCAAAAGAGGATATGTATGTTCTCCACCCACTTCCTCGTGTTAATGAAATATCAGTAGATATAGATGATGACCCAAGAGCTGCTTACTTTAAACAGGTACAATTCGGTGTATATGTAAGAATGGCTCTTATTATGACACTTCTTGGTCTTAATAACAAGTAAATATAGGAGGGTAATTATGTTAAATGTAGGACAACTTAATGAAGGCTTTGTACTAGACCATATTGAAGCCGGCAAATCAATGATGATATATAATAACCTTGGTCTTGGCGAACTCGACTGTCAGGTTGCTATTATCAAGAATGCAAGAAGCAGTAAAATGGGAAGAAAGGATATTATCAAGATTGAGGGCGGACTTGACCTTGTTGATTTAGATGTATTAGGATTTATCGATCATAATATCACTGTTAATATTATTAAAGACGGACAAATAGTAGATAAGAAATCACTTTCATTACCAAAGCAGATTACTAATGTTATCAAATGTAAGAATCCTAGATGTATTACTTCTATTGAACAGGGTCTTGACCATGTATTTGTTCTTTCTGACCCTGTTAAGCAGGTATACAGATGTAAATACTGTGAAGAGAAATATACTGGTAAATAATATCCCCCAATACAACATTCGTACAGCTTTATTATATAAGCTTGAAGTTCTAATGTAATCTTCTGATTATATAGTAAAAAGGGGATGTGAAAAAACTCGATTGAGTTTTTTCGCATCTCCCTTTTTGTACCTGTTGTGTATAAATGACTGAAATCATGCGCAAAGAAAGCACACTTCCCCTACCCCATAGAAATTCTTTTTTTGAATCTATGCGGCAGTTCTGTTTCTCATCTTTTTTTCTGATGTTTATATAGATTGTGGCCTATCGCCACAAGTAAAACTTCCAGTTTGACTGAATGAATACCTCTTCGGACAATTCTCTTGTACCAACGGTCGTTTTTTATAATTCCGAAAGTCAAGTGTTCATAATGACGCTGTTCTTTGGATTTTCGCTTTCCACTTCCGTAAACAAATGTACTTGTATCCAGTTCCCATAAAAGTACTAGCTGCTCAACGATTTCATTCAGATAATCCGGTACATACTTAGTTACCAGTGAACCAATGGTATTTAGATAATGCAAACAATACTTGATGAAATTCCATGTTAAACGATGCTGTAGGCTTCAAACATAGTTGAAAGATTTAATTATTTAAAGTTTTTGACTTTAACCCTTAAAAGTACTTGCGTTTAAGGGTTAATATGGGCTATACTATTATGGAATTTGTCCGGGAATCAGGCTGTTGTAGATGACGTGAGCAGCATGTATCCCGGATGTTGTGAGTATGGAAGAGGGTTTAAAGTATGATAGTTACTCTGATTGAGAAAGTATATAGTTTTCTGTGGGGAGATCTGGTGCAGATTCCACTGCCGGGCGGCAGCACTCTGGGGATTTCGCTTCTGATTATATTACTGATTCCTACAGGAATTTATTTTACGGTTCGGACGCGTTTTCTGCCGATTCGCCTGTTCCCGGATATGGTGCAGGCACTGGTTGAGAAGAAACAAGAAAAAAACAGTCTGTCTTCATTTCAGACACTGATCGTTTCGACGGCAACCCGTGTCGGTATGGGAAATCTGGTCGGTGTTGTTGCGGCAATTTCGGCAGGCGGCGCCGGTGCGGTTTTCTGGATGTGGGTGACGGCAATTATCGGTTCATCAACAGCTTTTATTGAAGCGACACTGGCACAGCTTTATAAAGAAAAAGATCCGCTGTACGGAGGTTACCGCGGCGGTCCGGCGTATTATATTCATGCATATGTAGAAGAAAAACAAAAGAAAAAGAGAAACAAAGTGGTGATTTCTGTGTTGTTTGCAATCTCCGGTCTGATCTGCTGGTGCGGTATCAGTCAAGTGATCAGCAATTCTGTTGTTTCTTCATTTAAAAATGCATTTTCCATTCCGCCGATCTATATGACGGTAGTACTTGTTGCTGTGGCTGCTGTGATAGTGCTTCGTAAAGATGCGACAGTTAAGATCCTGGATATGGTAGTGCCGGTCATGGCGGTATGCTATTTTGCAATCACGATTCTGATCATTGTGACGAATCTTGGAAGTTTACCGGGTGTTTTTGCAAGAATTTTTGAGGAAGCATTTGGATTCCGACAGGCAGCAGCCGGCGGTTTTGGCGCAGTCCTAATGAATGGAATCAAACGTGGACTGTTTTCGAATGAAGCAGGTTCCGGATCTGCTCCGTGTGCGGCAGCAGCGGCAGAATGTGACCAGCCGGTCAAAGCCGGATTGGTACAGGCGCTCGGGGTATTTGTGGATACGATCGTGATCTGCAGCTGTACAGCATTTATCATGCTGCTTGCGCCGGAAGAAAAAGTTACAGGACTTTCCGGAATGGATCTTCTGCAGACAGCAATGGAACATCATCTTGGCCGTTTTGGTGTGATCTTTATTGCGGCGACGCTGTTTTTATTCAGTTTTTCGACGTTTCTGGGCATCCTTTTTTATGCGAGATGCAATGTTGCATATCTTTTCGGAGATAACTGGGCTTCACAGACTGCATACAAAGTACTGGCACTTGTGATGCTGTTCATCGGCGGCCTTGCAGCATATACATTTGTGTGGGATCTTGGTGATGTTGGAATCGGACTGATGACGATCTTTAATATCATCATTCTTTACCCACAGGGTGAGAAGGCTCTGAAAGAACTGAAAGAATACGAAAAAGAAAAAAGAAAATGAAAAACACAAAGAGAAAGCATTTGAAACTATGTCTGTTGTTATTGTTTATGGTTTTGGGATGTTTTGCGATAACCAATGTCAGGACGACAACGGTGCAGGCATCATCGCGGACGTTCAAATCAAATGGCAGAACCTATATGGAAAAGCATAATGACAATACACTTAATACGGTATTGTATCAAAAAGTTTCCGGACGTTACAAACAGGTTGCGAAATCGTCAACATATCTCATCTACAGATTTTCTTATGGAAAGAAATTGTATTTTTCAAGTGCTGACGATGAAACTTCTGATATACCAGGGGTAATTTTCGAACATTTTTTGGGGATGTGAAAAAACTCAATCGAGTTTTTTCACATCCCCTTTTTTTATTTCATATATACCATATAATCAACAGGTTGTATACACTACAACCTGCCTTCATAACACTTTCTAAAATATTCAATACTTACTGACTTGTTTTATCTGTATGCCTGTAATGTAGGTGTTGTGCGAATCTTAAGTGGTGTATCAACGCCTTCTGCTGTTGTTACTGTATACTTTATTACCTGTGGTGAACCTGCTTCTACTACAAGATCAACATTATAACCAACCTCAAGATTATCATACTCATCAGTTGTTATCTTAAGGCCATTATTAGTCTCAAAGTTACCTATAGTACCACCTGCTGGTGCGAATAAATGAACAAATCCTCTTATTCCACCATCGAATCCACCAAGAATATAGCCACCTGCTCTTGTTATATTGCTTCTTTTAATTGTATTAGTTAATGTCACAGTAATATCATAGCTTCTTGTTCCATCTGTATTAATAACAGGCTCACTCATCTCTGTATCAATATTTAAGAACCAGCCTAATTTACAAGGCTCATATAAGCTGAAGAATACTCCTGCTTCTGGATTAGCCGGGTCATCATTAAGATTCCCTGAACAGCCTGCATCCTTAGCATACTGCTCTTCCTGCTCATCTACGAACCAGAGCATAATTGTGTTCTCTTCAACACCTTCATTAAACATATCTACATATTCATTAATTCTCTTAAAATCAAAGCCTGATACCAATACTGCCATTGCCTGCTTGGCTGTCTCTGCAAAAAGACCATCAACATATTCATTAGCTTCATTATAATCAACATTAGTGCCTCTGTCACTAAGATATTTATAATAAAGCTCATACTGTAATACTGATACGGCATTATCACCATTAAGCTCTGTTCCATCAGGAAGTGTAATTGGTCCTGATATTCTAAGAACCTTCTGTATAATAGTCGGTGTAAGTGAGAGCACACCATCAACGCTCTCACCGTGCTTAGCTTCATAAGCCAAAGCCCATATCTGAGCAGCTCTTTCAAAATCAGGGTTAAAACTTGCATCTCTTGAATAGATTAACGTATCATTGAATATCTTTAATTCTTTTCTTGTAACATTAGCTTCATCTGGTGGGTATGTTGCCAATACATCATTAACAGGATTAAAATCTCCAATTGACATTACACCATCTTCAACCCTTATTGTTCCGATTGAACCTGGGAAACCACCTGCAGCTCTTATCTCTGCTGTATTCTGTGCAGCAAGAAGATATACCTTATCACTTCCATCGCCGATAAATGCTTTCATTAATGGAATGTAATCTTCATAATCTGTGTACATACTCATAAGTGATGTTATCTTATCACTATAAGAAGATATCATTGTTCCCATACTTCCCGGAAGTTCAACCTTGTTCATCTTAGCAGTCATATTATTAACCACTGGCTGTATCTGCTCTAAAAGATCAAGATAGGCATTAATTGTTGTTACACTAAAACCATCACCTACTTTAAGACCTGACATAGGGTATTCTGATATTGTTGCTACTGCCGGCTTTATAATATCATCTGATGCATCTTCAACAAGTCCTATAAGTGTATCTACTGACTTAACATACTTTCCTGCAACCGGAATGTGGCTTGCCATCTTCCACAATGGGCTTGATAATGTCTTGCTTATCTTATAAGTTGTATTGTCAAGCTTTAATACTGCTGTATTAGCTGCCTCAGCATCCTGGGCTTTTACAGCTCCAAGCATATCATTCATCTCTGTCTTTAATTCATTAGCATTCTTTAACATTCCCTTGGCATCAGATAAGCCTTTAACACCCATAATTCCTATAATAACAACAACCGCAGCTACTATTGAAACAATTGTTATAGTACGTTTCTTTTTCTGCTGTTTTGTTAATCTCTTCTTACCACTGTGGCTGTGATGTTCCCCACTGCTATGGTGGCTGTGATGTTCCCCACTGCTATGGTGGCTGTGGTGTCCTTCACTACTATTGCTGCTGTGATGTTCTGAATTATTGTTACTGCCCTCTCTTACATTGTGACGGCTGTTATTGTTAGCTGTATTACTGCCAGTATGCTGGACATTGCTTCTTCTATGACCACTGTTCTGGCTGCTTTTATTATCCACAGTGTTCTCACTGTTTAAGTTCTCATTGTTATCTTTATAATCATTATTGTTCATTACTATCCATCCATTTCCTATTATAAAAAAGAATGTGCTAAGCACATTCTCGCGACGAGTGCTGTCGCTTGCGACAAACTACAGCTTCACGCGAGTGCGCATAACTGGCACATAGTGCCTTTTATTTAATAGGAAATTATATTGGAATTTCCTATTAAATAAAAAAATATGAGCAGTACTATAAGCCGGGTTATGTCCAGCCAGGCTTTGACCTGACTACTGATGATCATCTATCTAGACCTGCTGTTACCAGCAGGCTCAAGCAACCTACCTAAAAGCACGACGGGCAGCCGTATCGCTTTATATTTGGTCTTGCTTCGAATGGGGTTTACATAGCCAGTATTGTTACCAATACCACGGTAGTCTCTTACACTGCCTTTCCACCCTTACCAATAAGCTCAACACTAAGTGTTAAGCACTGGCGGTATATTTCTGTTGCACTAGCCTTGGAGTCACCTCCACCGGACGTTATCCGGCATCCTGCCCTGCGAAGCCCGGACTTTCCTCACCTGCGGTCTTTCGACACTTGCAGCCGCGATCATCTGTACTACTCACATTTATTAGTATTATTAAGTTAATTGTAACTTTGTAAACATCTAACGCCTACTTAATGAACATAGCATCCCCAAAACTAAAGAATCTGTAACGTTCTTTTACTGCAACTTCATAAGCATTAAGAACATTTTCTCTTCCTGCAAGTGCTGACACAAGCATTACAAGAGTTGATTCTGGGAGATGGAAATTAGTTATAAGACAATCTATTGCCTTAAACTTATAACCTGGATATATAAATATTTCTGTCCAGCCACTCTTAACTGGTATATGTCCATTTTCATCAGCTACTGATTCAAGAGTTCTTGTGCTTGTAGTTCCTACAGCTATAACTCTTCCACCATTAGCCTTGGTATTATTAATTATATCTGCTGCTTCTTTATCAACCTGATAGAATTCTGAGTGCATATGATGATCAAGTATATTCTCAACCTTAACTGGTCTGAATGTTCCAAGACCTACGTGAAGAGTAACTCTTGCAATCTTCACTCCCATATCTTCTATCTGTTTAAGCAGTTCTTTTGTAAAATGTAGTCCTGCCGTAGGTGCTGCTGCTGAACCCTCGTGCTTGGCATATACTGTCTGATAGCGGTTCTTATCTTCAAGCTTATGTGTGATATATGGTGGAAGCGGCATCTGTCCTAGTTCATCAAGAATTTCCTCAAATATGCCATCATAACTAAACTGTATAAGTCTGTTACCTTCCTCAACTATATCAATAATCTCACCTGTAAGCTTTCCGCCACCAAATACTATCCTTGCACCAACCTTGCATTTCTTTCCTGGCTTAACAAGGACTTCCCACGTATCCTGTCTGTCTTCGAGTCTTTTTAACAAAAGCACTTCAATGGCAGCACCTGTTCCTTCTTTCTCACCGATAAGTCTTGCAGGTATAACCTTAGTATCATTAATTACAAGGCAGTCACCCGGCTTAAGATATTCTGTTATATCCCTAAATATCTTGTGTTCTATAGCTCCTGTGTTCTTATCAAGAACCATCAATCTGGAGCTTGAACGGTCTGACAGAGGGTCTTGTGCTATAAGTTCCTCTGGCAGATCATAATAAAAATCATGTAAATCCATAATAATCCTCTATTCAGATTGTGCACTCTATATTCACTACATACGAAGTTCGATTCCATTATCACTTAAGTCTTTATATATCTTCTCCATTACTGGTGTGATATCCTTATCCTCAAGTGTTCTGTCCTTAGCTCTAAAAGATATTGAATATGCTACTGACTTGTAGCCCTCTTTAATCTGGGCACCTTCATATATATCAAATAACTTGTAACTCTCAAGTATGCTTCCGCCGCGTTTCTCGATTATCTTCTCAATCTTTCCTACAAGAACTGACTTAGGCATAACCATACTTATATCCCTTGTAACTGCTGGGAACTTGGCAATACCCTCAAACTTTCTGTCAAAGCTTGCCATCTTAGTTACAATTGAAAGGTCAATAACAACAATATATGTTCTGTCGCCTAATGAATAAGTATCTGCTACATCTGGATGTAATTCACCCATATAGCCAATCTTTGTTCCATCATAGATAATCTCTGCCTGACGTCCTGGGTGAAGGAATGTAATTCCTGCCTCTGGATTGTATTCCGGCTTAACTCTCATTCCAATTCTTTCAAGGAATTCTTCAACTACACCCTTCATCTGGAAGAAATCAACATCTCCAAATGCTCCAAGCGTGAACATAACTCTCTCATCTGGAAGCTCGTTAACATCATCTGCTGCAAGATATACCTTTGCAAGCTCATATAACTTAACATTCTTATTACGTCTGTTATAGTTAGTTGATAATGATGTAAGCATACCATTAACAGGAAGTGTTCTCATTATTGAGAAATCTTCTCCTAATGGATTAGAGATAACCACTGTCTTTCTGTATTCTGAGTCGGCCGCAAGCTTAAGCTTATCAAATACCTTAGGGCTTTCAAATGAATATGTCATAGCCTGTGAGAATCCACAGAACTGTGCAACTTCACCTGCTACATCTTCAATACTTCTCTCAAATGGTATCTTACCCATTGTTGTAGAACCCTTTGGAAGTGTTGTAGGAATATTATCATATCCGAAGAATCTTGCTACTTCCTCTGCAATATCTGCATCTCTGTTAAGATCCTGTCTAAATGTAGGAATAATAAGCTCATTAGAAGCTTCATCATATTCTACTTCAAGTCTCTTGAAATATGAAAGCATATCTTCCTTTGATACATTTGTTCCAAGAAGTGCATTATACTTATCTGGTTCAAATGATATTCTCTTCTTAGATACCGGCTCATCATATATATCAACAACACCGCCAACTACTTCACCTGCACCTAACTGTTCTATAAGGTCACAGGCCCTGTTCATAGCTTCAAGTGCAAGCTCTGGATCTAAGCCCTTCTCAAACTTACCAGAAGCATCTGTTCTTAAACCAATCTTCTTAGTTGACTTTCTTATATTAGTTCCATCAAATGTTGCAGCTTCAAAAAGCATTGTCTTAACATCATCTGTTATCATTGAGTTCTCACCACCCATAATACCAGCAAGACCAATAGCCTTTTCTCCATCACATATAAGAAGTGCTTCTGAATCAAGTGTTCTTTCCTGTCCATCAAGTGTAACGAACTTCTCATTCTCAGCAGCAGTTCTTACAATAATCTTCTTATCAGCGATTGTATCATAATCATAAGCGTGCATTGGCTGACCATATTCTATCATAACATAGTTAGTAATATCTACTATGTTATTAATAGGTCTGATGCCTGCTGTCATAAGTCTGTGCTGCATCCACTTTGGTGATGGAGCAAGCTTTATATTCTTAACAACTCTTGCTGTATATCTCTTGCAAAGCTGCTTAGCTGCTACTTCAATCTTAATATAGTCATTAACATCTTCGCTATTGCCTGTAGCATTAACAACTGGAGGATTGAATGGCTTTCTGAATGTAGCTGCTGCCTCTCTTGCGATACCAAGGATACTATAGCAGTCTACACGGTTGTTAGTAATCTCATATTCAAATACTGTATCATCAAGTCCAAGATATTCTACAGCACTCTCTCCTACTTTGGCATCATCACCAAATATATAAATACCATTTTCTGCTGCATCTGGATAGAATTCTCTTGATGAACCAAGTTCTTCAATTGAACACATCATTCCATAAGACTCAACGCCTCTTAACTTGCCTTTTTTAATCTTAATTCCATCTTCTGGAAGTGGACTTCCATCGTGTCCGCCAGCCACACGTCCGCCGTCAAGAACAACTGGAACTTTCTGTCCACTTGTTCCTGGTTCAATATTAGGAGCACCTGTAACTATCTGAACAGTTTCATTTCCTACATTCACCTGACATACTACAAGCTTGTCTGCATCTGGATGTCTTTCTACTGAAACAATCTGTCCTACAACAATTTTATCCAGATTTTTATCAAGCTCATTAAAACATTCTACCTTAGTACCTGAAAGAGTCATAGCATCTCTGAATTCCTGATTTGTACACTCTAAACCTGGAACAAGGTCCTTTATCCATTTAATAGATGTATCCATACTTATCCTCCACTTATTATTAATTAGAACTGCTTTAAGAATCTTGTATCATTCTCGTATAACAATCTCATATCATCGATTTCGTATTTAAGAAGGGCAACTCTTTCAAGACCTACGCCAAACGCAAAACCTGTATATTTATCTTTATCAATTCCGCACATTTCAAATACATGTGGGTGAACCATTCCGCAGCCAAGTATTTCAATCCAGCCCTCACCCTTACAAAAACGGCATCCCTTGCCGCCACATTTAAAGCAGCTTACATCCATCTCGGCACTAGGCTCTGTGAACGGGAAATGATGTGGTCTGAACTTAACCTTAGTATCTTCACCGAATAACTCCTTAGCGAATTCTGCAAGTGTTCCCTTAAGGTCAGCAAATGTTATGTTCTCATCAATTACAAGACCTTCAACCTGATGGAAGCAAGGTGAATGGGTTGCATCAACTTCATCTGCTCTGTATACACGTCCAGGTGAAATCATTCTTATTGGAAGTCTGCCTTTTTCCATAACTCTTGCCTGAACAGGTGATGTCTGTGTTCTAAGAACAACTTTATCATTGATATAGAATGTATCCTGTTCATCTTTTGCTGGATGGTTAGCTGGAATATTAAGTGCCTCAAAGTTGTAATAATCATATTCTACCTCTGGACCTTCTACAACTTCGTATCCCATTCCTATAAATATCTTTTCTATTTCTTCACGCGCAAGCATATTAGGATGTTTATGTCCAAGTTCAGCTTTCTTGGCTGGAAGTGTTACATCAATTACCTCTGCCTTCATCTGAAGCTCTCTCTTCTTGGCAGCAAGCTCTTTCTTGGCAGCCTCTAATACTTCTTCAATTGCCTGTCTTGTTTCGTTGACAATCTGTCCAACCTTAGGTCTGTCCTCAGGAGCTACCTCCTTCATACCCTTTAAAACTTCAGTAAGCTCGCCTTTTTTACCAAGAAAAGCAACTCTGATATCATTTAACTTATCAAGAGAATCTGTTGCCTTTATCTGTGACAACGCATTTTCTTTGATTGCATCAAGTCTTTCTTTCATCTTATCCTCCTTCTTGCGCTATTTACACATTGTTAATCATTTCGCAAAAAACCACTCTCAATTGTAACACAATGCTCATATTTCGCAAGTATTATTTTAATTATTCTTATGTCTTTTCTCATAAATCTCAAGAACCTGCATAGCTTCCTTGGCATGCACCTTATTCTTTTTAGTCACATTTTTAATATTATTTCTTGCATCTTCTATTCTTGATTCATTATATTCTATCTGTTCTCTTAACTTCTGGCGTCTTATGGAAAGATTATGTCTTACCTCTACCATTTCTTTAGGATTAAGTATCGCCTTAACTTGTCCTATCCATATATGTGTATCAATTACACCAAGCTGTCTTAATATATCTGTAAGCTCCGCTTCTGCCTCATTAAGATTACTTGTTATCTCAAGTATTTTACGCTGTTCATCTTTCATCTCAACATATGCCTGAAACTTCTGCTCAAGCTCAAATGCACTCTTTACCGCATATTTGCTATATTCATATTCAAGCACATTTACAGCATTTACATACTTTATCTTGTACTTATTAAGAAGTGCTGTTGCTTTATTAAGCTTTACCTCTGTCACATACACTTTTCGTTCTGTTGATTTAAGATAAGCAAACAGACCAAGCGAAAGCGTAAGTGCAAGTATTACAACTGTTATGAACATTCCAATGTGTTCATCATCTGGTGAAGCCGCTGATATAAGAAGAAATATAACAAACACCCCTACAAGAAGTGCCAGCATAAGTACTGAATACTTCTTAATTCTAAGCTGTTTTTTCACAAGGTCATTTGCCTCTATACGATACATTGACCTCTCACCCTTAATCATTCTTACATTCTTTAATACTGTATTGTAATCTTCTTCATCGTGCCTCAGCTTTACAAGTGCCTCTGGAAAATCTTCCTCATAAGATTCCATCATACGGTACACTTTGTTGGAAAGCTTGTTCTCCGGTGATTTAAAAATACGCCTGTCAACCGACAGATTATCAACACGGTCTGCCGCATACATAAGCTTAAGCTTTATATTTTCCGGTGCATTCTCGATTCTTTGTATATCCTCATAATAATCAGTTACACTGTCATATTCTACCTTGGCATTTTCTATATATCTTGAAGCTTCCTCCATAATATCACACTGGCTTTTAACAAAGCTCCCAACCTCTGAGCCTGTAAATCCTGCCGTGTCAACCTCTTCAAGATTATCCTGCGTATTATTGACCGCTCCGCCAAGATTAACCTTATCAACTGTTCTTATAAGCGTCTGTGCCTGTATACTGTTAAGCAGGTGGTCATATTTTTCTTCTTCCTTTAACACATCTGCCTGCTGTTTCTTAGTCTTTTCTGTCAGCCCTCTGAATTCATCAGCAGATGCATCACTGCCAGCCGTCTTATATAATTCTTCTTCCAGATCATCATTATGATTACTGCCAGTATACGAACCCACCTGATAGCTGTGTATCATATCATTAATAGAACGTTTATTTCTAAATCCATTCTCATCTTCATACACAAGCTCCTCAAGGTCTTTTAAATCCTCATCACTGTCATAATTATTTTTTAAGAATTTGAATAATCCCACTTGTCTTATCACCTCGCAGTATATTTATAATAATCCTGTTTCCAATTGGTAAGAATATCATCTAATACTTTATGATACCCTGCCACATCTCCTGCATTTTTATACTTCTCTGTGTCATTAAGCTTTCTAATCTCGTCCTGATACGCAGCATTATCCATAAGCTGTTCTATCTTTCTTCTTATGATATACTCCTCCTCTGGCACATCTTCATTAATAACACTTCCGTCTTTATCCATAAACCACTTTGCCGCAAGGTAACACTTGTATGAATTCTTATGCTGTCCTATCTCATATGCTTTCATAAAGCTGTATGAAGCCTCATTATATAAGAACATTCTTGCAAGTGCAACACCCATATTATGGTACACACCTGCTAAGAACGCTGCCGGGGCAGCATTGCTGTATTCATCTATAATCTGCTTATAACAGTCAACCGCCTTATAGAAGCACTCATTAGAAAGAAAACTGTCCCCTCTTAATCCAAGTCTTTCATAAGCATTCTGATTATCAAGCGTATTCAGTATTTCGCTTATCTTTTCAATCTGTTCCAAAGAATAATAATCAACTGATTTAAGTATTGTGACAAGCATACTTGCCAACAGCTCATTATTACTTTTCATTATGGTTAATCTCTGGGCAAGTGCTGTATTTCCCACTTCATCCCTAAGAAATGTTATAAGCTCATCATTGATAAAATCATTAGTAAGTATATATATATTATTGTAAATATAATAACACAGTTCTTCTTCTGTATACAATCTGATACCTGACTGCATTATATATAAAGGATTGTCTGCAACCTTCCCCCTGCACAAAATCATTGCACTCATACATCTGCCTCACTTAAATCCAGTTCTTCAACTATAACACTATCCGATGCCTGATATATCTCACCAAAACCAAGGTCTTTTACTGTAACAATACATTTATCCTGTGAAGATGCCTTTACATTCATTGATATTCTTGTTGTCTTTCCTTCCCTGTAAGGAATAGAGCTTATATCAACCTGCTTTTCTATATATTTTCCGTCCGGCCATATAATCTGGAAATTTATAACCGACACATCTTCAATAATAAAATCAATTGTTCTTTCTGCCATATACCAGTTAGTTCCCATTTTGACAATTCTAAACTTCATAGGACGTCCGTGTTCTGATATATCCGTTTCAATATCAGCTTTTATCCTGCCATCTGTAAGAAGGCACACATTACCAAATACCTGTGGAGATATATACTCCAACGCTGCAAAGCACGCACCTCTTACATATAAATTCTGCCCAACAAATGCTTTTCTTCCTGCAACTAATACTTTGGTGAATTCATCTGGAAGCCTGTCCACATCAAATCCCATACCTGTAAGATATACACTTGAAGCCCTGTGCTTCTTAAAATATTCTGTCATATACAAGGTAACGGAATGTGAAGCCTTTTCTATTGTACTTCCTTCAGGCTGGCTTAATGTATGCTCCTGTAATATGTACTGCATATCACCAATCTTATTGCAGTACAATCTGTATACATCAATTCCCGAAGCATTGTAATCCATAAGCACTGTACCATTCTGATAAAGTTCCTTCTTCTGGCTGTACGCATAATATGCAAAGCTTTCTATTCTGCTTATTATCTGGTACTGCTCATTTGCAACACCTGCATTGTACAGCTCCTCCTTTACAATCTCCAGTGTATCTTTGGTAAAATCAGGAACAACAACACATATAGAAGCTACACTGCTGGCATTTTTCTTATTAATAACAGCTTTTATATTCTCTGATAAAGTTTTGTCTTTTTCGGTATCTGCTGCCACTGGTGCTTTTAACTCACTGTCATACACACACATCTGTATATTATCCTCAAGCAGCTCCACTCCTATTATCAAATCTGTATCGTTCATAACTATCTCCATTCTTAGCAGGAATTTAGTCTTACTGCCTCATATTCTCTGGTACAAACAACTGCTTTGTCACATAATCTTCTACTGCATAGCTTTCCATAAGCTTCTTTAATGTAACCATATCCCTTAGCTCCTCGCTTGCAAGACATTCATTAATTGCATCAAATCTGCCCTTATTATCTCCATCATTAAGGTTATCGTACAATATGTTATATTCCTTCGTATTAGTGTCTGTTCCAATTGTATAATTATATATAACCTTGTCGTTATAGAACAATGAAAGTCTGTATGTAAATACTCCGCAGTTATCACATTTCATAACTGCACTTGCATATTCTTTAGCATCATTAACTTTATAATTAATGACAACTTTATTATCAGGATTGCCATAATACTCAATCACTGTAACACCACATGCATTATACGGTATATTAAGAACACCATTAAAACGTTTATAATAATCATAGATTATCTCTTTTGCACATAATTCATCAAGAATCTTCTGTGCTGTGTCTTTAATATCTGGTTTATTCAATTCTTTTATATTCTCTGATACTTTTTTAAGCCACGCAGCAAGGCATATTACAGGAATACCAATCTTATCTTTGTAACATTCTTTTACAACCGTAAATGTTATGTCACTTACATTTTTTCCTTTAATAAAATATAAAAATGAATTATAAGCTATATATGCTTTGGCTATCAGCTGTGATGCACCTTTATTATAATAATCTGTAAATACCTGTGTAAGCTTATCATAATAATCTTTATCCTGAGTAAACATATACTGTGAGATAACCCTCTCAGAAAGATTTTTAATATTTACGCCAAAATCAGATGCACTCTTCCACAACCTGTACATATCCTTGTCTGAACCATTATAATTATCAACCATATATTCAAGTACCAGCTCATTATACAGATGATTCCTGAACACATATTCACACAATATATCTTTATAGCTTTCCTTATTAACCGAAGCAGTAAGCTCGTGTACTATGAACTTAAACATCTTGCCTGCTGGAACTATTGTATAGCCGTAGCGTTCCATAAGTTCCCTTGCCTCATAATACATTCCGTACTCCAAAAGTATTTCAATAAGCCCCTGTGCCGTATTGATATCAAGACCATCTTTAATAAGGTCACTGTACTCATCATTAAAGGTTTCACCTTCATAATATTCTTTATAATATTCAATAAGCCACGAATTAATAAGTTGTCGGTATTCGTATGTAACTCCTTTAACCATCGCCGCTTTCTTATATATAGATGGTGTATCCGCATTATATATATGCTTCTTTCTGCAATAATCTGCTCTGAATAAAGCTATATATGGCTCTTCAATGTCATATTCATCTAACAATGTTATATCCAGTGGTTCTTCTAATATCTTTTCTATCTCATAATTGACAGTGTTTCTTCTTATAACTCCGTCCGTACAGATAAATGCCATAGAACAGTTAGAGATATAAAGCGGAATATATATATCATTGCCTGTCATCTCATATATTGCAGGCTCTTTCATATAGCCGCATTTTACTATAACAGCTTTTACTTTACTGCAATCAGCAGTTACACGATACATAAATCTTAACTTAACCGCATATTCTGCTGTTTCATTATTGATAAGCTGTGGCTTTAAAAATTGTCTG
The DNA here is from genome assembly GCA_900112995.1 of [Lactobacillus] rogosae. Lineage (GTDB taxonomy): Bacteria > Bacillota > Clostridia > Lachnospirales > Lachnospiraceae > Lachnospira > Lachnospira rogosae. Next base: position 24,517 of record FONU01000007.1, read on the forward strand.
TAAAGATACATAAGGTCATTATTGATACAGCCGGCCTTTAACTGCTCATAAAGATACAGTTCTATCATCTGCTCGTACGAATCATATATATCCTTATAGAATGCTTTATTATAGACAACATTGGCATATAAGAAGGACTTCCATTCATAATTAATACCTGAATCATATGTAAAATACAAAAGGACAATTCTTGGAATTCTCACCTTTATATCTTTCTTTATGCTTGCCATATAGAACTCATATAATCTTGTTATTCTTATGCCTCTAAGAACCGCTTTCTCATAAAATGGAAATGCTTCCTCACCAGCTATTCCTTCCCTTACCATATGTGATATTAATACTTCTAATATGTCATCTTCTTCATATATTGTATAAAGTTTTTTTAATATCTCTATATTATCTTTATTAGTAATTCTTTCATTGGCAATTACAGCCGCTGCCTGCTTTGCAAGCTTTTCTGTAATCATATTGTACTTTATACCAAATGCTATCACCTGAATCTCAAATCTGTTAAACAGCCTTAACAGCTCTGGCTGTGCATTATATATATTAAGTGCCTCTAAATACATAACCGGGCTTATACAGCCATCATTAAAGCAATCCTTTATTCTTATAAGCTTAATGCTCTTGTTATTCTCAGACTGTCCGTCTATATAGAATAATATCCACAAAAGCACCCAGCTGTCATATCCGTGTTCATAACACTCTGTAACTATCTGGGCTACATCTGATGTATATCCTGCATCTTTTCTTTCAAGCGTGCTTACATAAAGGTAAAGACTGTATAACTCAATATGATTATCAACATCGCTTAATACCCTGTCCTTAATGTTCTCAAGAATTCTGCTTCCATTGTAATCATCACCTGATATAAAATTAACACCAGCCTGCAATACGTCAAATATTATGTCCGATTTCTTCAATCCACGAACTCTGTCAAGAATTTTATTAGTGTTAATAACCCATTCCTGCTTGGTTATGCGTTTCATTCTGAACTGGAGATATTCTGCTGTAAGCCTGCTCTTTGCAGTTCTTATCTCTCTGTGTTCATCAAAGCCGCTGTCATTAACAATCTCTTTTCCATTTATTGTAATCTCTATTACTTCCTGATGACTGTAAGAGCTTATTATAATATACGCATAGTTATTGCCTGCATGAAGAAGCTTATCATCTATTATATAATCCAGCTCATATACATCACCTATGAAATCATCAGAAGTTATTATTCCTCTTTTCATCTTAATAAATGGTGCTTCACACTGTACGTCAAGCTTTATATAGCCCCAGCCGTTCTTTTCTATAATTATGCTGTCCTTTTCGTTAGCACCATCTATATTATAATCTCTTATATTATTATCAACACTGAAAGTAAGAGCAGACTTTTTCTTAATTGCTATTAAGAACTCCTCCATTGACTCATATACATTTTCTCTGTCATACAGGACATCGTAAAGATTATTTAATACATCATCACCCTGTAAGAATATTTTTTTGAATTTATCGGATCTGTATAAGCTTACTGCTTCTTCTTTATTAACCTGCACAAGATTAGTAAAATGGAACAGGTTATCCGCTTTTCCAAGGCTTGTATCTACTGTTTCTTTAACTGCTGTAAAGCTGTATAATACCTCTTTCTCTCCAGCATTAGTAACAAGCGTGAACTCTCCTTCTATGCTGTCCCCCTCTGAAAGTCCCCTTGCATCTATAACGTATTTAATATCACTGTCTTTTCCCGCAAATGACGGTGTAAGCACTGTCACCTTGGCATTATCAGAGTATACTACCCCCTTAATTACATCTTGCGCCTGTATATGAAATTCTGCATTATGTATTGTGTCACAGATAACATCTTCTATAATAACATCATCAGGTTGTATTATATCTGGAATGTCATATCTGAACTTTCCTCTTGAAAGTCTGTTAATATACTCTCTCATCAGTTCTACGTCTCCGAATTAATCTTTTTTAAATGTGTCTTTATCTGCTTCTCATAGCCATTATCTGTTGGTTCATAGAACTTTACGTCCTCAAGTCCATCAGGTAAATACTGTTGCTTCACATAGTGGTTAGGATAATCGTGTGCATATTTATAACCTATGCCGTGTCCTAACTTTGAAGCACTCTTATAATGTGCATCCTGCAAATGTGCCGGCACAGGTGCTGTCTTGGTTGTCTTAACAAGTTCCATAGCCTTGTCAACTGCCATATAACAAGAGTTGCTCTTAGGTGCACAGGCAACATATAACGCCGCCTGTGAAAGAATTATCCTTGCCTCCGGCATACCTATCCTCTCAACTGCAAGTGCTGCATTCGTAGCAACAACTAATGCGTAAGGGTCTGCATTGCCTACATCTTCACTTGCACATATCATTATTCTTCTTGCAATAAACTTTATATCTTCACCTGCATATAACATCTTTGCCAGATAATAACTTACTGCATCAGGGTCAGACCCCCTCATACTTTTAATAAATGCTGATATGGTATCATAATGATTATCACCCGTCTTATCATATCGGACAGCCCTTTTTTGTATACACTGTTCTGCTGTCTTTAAATCTATATGTATAAGTCCGTCATCTGACCTGTCAGTTGTAAGTATTCCAAGTTCTATCGCATTAAGTGCACTTCTTGCATCGCCATTTGCTATATCAGCAAGAAACTCCAAAGCCTCATCATCTATGTCAGCCTTGTAGCTTCCCATACCTCTTTCTTTATCGTATACAGCTCTCTTTAGTATCTCTTTGATATCTTCCTTTGACAATGGCTTTAACTCAAATATTATAGACCTTGAAATCAAGGCTCCATTAACCTCAAAATATGGATTTTCTGTTGTTGCACCAACAAGCACAATAGTTCCGTCTTCCACGAATGGCAGAAGATAATCCTGCTGCCCCTTATTAAACCTATGTATCTCATCTACAAAAAGTATTGTCTTCTTACCATACATTCCAAGATTATTTTTCGCCCTCTCTACAACATCTTCCATCTCTTTCTTGCCTGCTACTGTAGCATTAATCTGACAGAAATCCGCACTTGTCGTATTGGCAATAACCTTGGCTAATGTAGTCTTTCCAGTTCCAGGAGGTCCATAAAATATAATAGAGCTTAATTTATCCGCCTTTATAGCCCTGTATAAAAGCTTATCCTTACCAACAATATGCTGTTGTCCTACAACTTCTTCCAAAGTTCTTGGTCTTAATCTCATCGCAAGAGGAGAATCATTCTCCTGATTAGTCTTTCGCATATAATCAAATAAATCCATAATTGTGTCCTTGTGATTCCCTTAATGAATATTATTTAATAATATAGCATATTATACGGCAAATGGCACTACTTTAATTAAAGTAAGCTTTTAAATATTTTCTTAACCGTGTCCATAAAGCCTGCTGTATCAACATTTTCGCAGCTTATTATCTTAACACTTCCAATATAAGCCTCATTGTAATAATATTTAATAACGCCTACCTCATCACCCTCTTTTAATGGAGCTTTAATATTATCATTAATTATGCACTCCCGTCTTATATCATCATTGTTATATTTATTAATGAACATATATGAATAGTCTTTTTCCTTTGTTATCTTAATCTTATCCTGCCTGCCCGATGAGATTTTAATGCTCTCTGTATCAAGCGGTTCTTCATCTTTATATATACTGCACACACTAAAACCATAATTAAGAAGCGTTATCGCATCACTGAATCGTATCTTGCTTGTCGGTGCCGCCATAACAACTGCTATAAGATCTATTCCGTCTTTATTGGCTGTTCCTGAAAGGCAGCAGCCTGCCTTGCTCGTTGAACCTGTCTTTAAGCCTGTGGCATAGGCATACTGTTTCATAAGCTTATTAGTATTGGTAAGCACGAAATCCTTCTCGCCTTTTCTTGTAATGTGTGTTATGCTCTCCATCCATATACTGCTGAATTCTTTTATCTGTGGGTGGTTATTAATAAGCTCCCGGCTCATAACCGCTACATCTCTCGCACTTGATGTATGTCCGTCTACATCAAGTCCACAGCAGTTAATAAAATGTGTGTTGCTCATTCCTAGTTCACGGGCTTTCTCATTCATTTTATCGACAAATACATTCTCTGCCCCGCTTATGTGTTCTGCCATTGCAACACAGGCATCATTAGCACTTGCCACCGCTATACACTTAATCATAGTCCTGACACTCTGTATCTCTCCCGGCTCAAGGAACACCTGGCTTCCGCCCATTGAAGCCGCATATTCCGACACAGTTACCGGGTCTTCCATATTAATGCTTCCGTCCTCTATTGCCTCAAATATAAGTATAAGCGTCATTATCTTTGTTATGCTTGCAGGTGCAAGAACTGTATCGGCATCCTTTTCATATATTACCTGTCCTGTCGCCGCCTCCATAAGTATCGCAGAAGGTGTATCTATGTCTGGTCCTGATACTTCCTCTGCACAGCAAAAAACAGGTACAATAACAGCCGTAGTAATTAACATAATTATGGCTGTTATTATACCTGTAATTCTTTTTATATGTCCTGTTCTGTCCTTATGTCCTGCTTTATCTGAATATTCTGCTAACACTTTCATATATCCGGACATAATAATAACCTCTTATAACATTTGTTATTATATATGTCCTTATATACCCTATTATACCTTAAAGTCTTAGAATAATGCTGTAATATCTGTTCCATTAATATACAATTGTTTTAATGTGTTCCAATCCACAGCCTGTCCACTGTTCCTATCTGGCTCTTTGAACCACCCTTTAAATCGCAAGAATATAATGTCTTATCAGAACCATAATAATACAATCTCTTTCTGTAAAGACTTGTATCAGATGTATTAACTGTATCTGTAACATTTCCCATAAGCACTTTCTTAGCTGATGGTGTCTTTAAATAATACTGTCCGTCATTATCTATATAAGTAATAGACTCTTTTGTATTATTAATAAGCGATAAGCTTCCGTCCTTCACATTCTCTGCAATAACAGTCTTATCACCCTTTAATGCATTGATAAGCTTTGCCTCTGAATTAATGTATACAAGTTCACCCGATGCTTTTAAGAATACTATGTTCTGCATATTTCCTATGCTGCCAAGTTCTTTCTTATCTGACACCATTCCATCTTTATACTTTGCATATGACACTTTTTTATTACCTACCCAGTATATGTAATCATTCTTACTATCAATAATATATGTCATATTAGCACCATCAATGCCATCAAGCTGCTGTGCCAAGCCATTCTTAACACTAACAATATAATTATTGTCCTGTGAATTATATATATATTCATCAGCCTTGTCAGATGTATTCAGATGTCCTGCACCTTTAGTATACACGCCATCTGTATCACTTAATGGATATATATTATCCACATTATCTGCCACATATGTCTGCTTCTTATTGCTATAATTGTACTGATATAATCTGTTATCACTATCAAGTATTATAATTGTATCGCTGTCACTGTATACATATGCCTGCGTAAGACTGGCTTCTATTGTATCAGTCTTTCCTATAAGACTTCCTGAACTTTTATCATTGGTAATCTCTGCCATAGACAGCTTAAGTCCACCTGTCTTTCCTGTGTCATTGATAGTTTCTGTTTCTTTGTAAATAATTGTGCCTTTATCTGAAATATAATATATCTCGTGTGCATATATATTATTTACAACTTCCACACTTCCATCCTGTGACCATACATATAATGAATATAGCTCATCTTCATCATTATACACATCTGCCGCATAATACTTTCCATCCGGACTTGCAGCACTTGAAACCACACTGTCCTTAGATATATTTTCCGGCCATTCCGGTGTATAAAATGTAACTTCATCAAGACCAAATAATGCATCCTTAACATCACATATATACTGGCTTTCAAGTGAAGATACATCATATATGCGGCTTCCATCACTCATATATATATATGAATTCTTCCTTAACAAAACAGCCATAATTAATGAAATAGCAGCTATCGCCACTATAACTATGGCGACAGCTACTCCTGCTTTCTTATATGAATGTTTTGTCTGTGGTCTTATCCTGCTATCCATCTTAATATTATTATCTGCCTTAACATTATTATCCGTCTTAGCATTATTATTTTTTCTGGTCTTAGCCTTTTCCTGCTGGGCTTTTCCTTTAGCTTTACTGGCAAGCTTTTCACTTCCAGCCTTTAACTTATCAGCCACATCATTAAAATCAACTTTAGTTATATCAAAGACACCTTCATCATAATTCTTTACCTTATTCGAACGCTTCTTTGCACGCTTTCCCTGCTGTATTGTCTTGCCATCTTTATCAGATTGTTCTGATTCACCAGACAAAACATTGCAAGCTTCTTCTGCACTGTCTAAGACCTTCTGTATCTCTTTTCTTGCCAGGCTTTCTTCATATGCTTTACGTCTAGCCATATAGTCACTGCTGTTAATCTTAATTACAGGTCCATTACATCTGGGACACTCATTGCCCTCATATTCTGTTCCACATTTAACACATTTCATAAATTAATACCTATATTAAAATGTAAACTTGTCTTCAAAATATGCCTTAAGATCAGAAATCTTTACTCTTTCCTGCTGCATAGTATCTCTATCTCTTACTGTTACAGCATTATCTTCTTCTGACTCAAAGTCATATGTTATGCAGAATGGAGTACCAATCTCATCCTGTCTTCTGTATCTCTTACCGATATTACCTCTGTCATCAAATTCACAGTTGTAATACTTAGAAAGTTCTGCATATACCTTCTCTGCACCTTCATTAAGCTTCTTAGAAAGTGGAAGGATACCAACCTTGACTGGTGCTAATGCTGGATGGAAATGAAGAACTGTTCTTACATCTCCTCCTTCAAGTTCTTCCTCATCATAAGCTGCACAGAGGAATGCAAGTGTCACTCTGTCCGCACCAAGTGATGGTTCAATAACATATGGAATATACTTTTCCTTAGCTTCGTCATCAAAGTATGACATATCCTCGCCAGATACTGTCTGGTGCTGTGTAAGGTCATAATCTGTTCTGTCAGCAATACCCCATAATTCACCCCAGCCAAATGGGAATAAGAACTCGATATCTGTTGTTCCCTTAGAATAGAAGCAGAGTTCTTCTGGTGAATGATCTCTTGCTCTCATCTCATCTTCCTTGATACCAAGTGCCTTAAGCCAGTCTATGCAGTACTGTCTCCAGTAATTGAACCATTCAAGGTCTGTTCCAGGCTTGCAGAAGAACTCTAATTCCATCTGCTCGAATTCCCTTGTTCTGAATGTAAAATTACCAGGTGTAATCTCGTTACGGAATGACTTACCGATCTGTCCAATACCAAATGGCACTTTCTTTCTTGATGTTCTCTGTACATTTTTAAAGTTAACAAATATACCCTGAGCTGTTTCTGGTCTTAAGTATACTGTATTCTTAGCATCTTCAGTTACACCCTGAAATGTCTTGAACATAAGGTTGAACTGTCTTATATCTGTAAAGTTGTGCTTGCCACAAGTTGGGCAGCATATATTCTTCTCATCAATAAAGTTCTTCATCTGTTCCTGTGACCATGCATCAACTGAACCTTCTATCTCATAGTTATTCTCATCTGCCCAGTCTTCAATAAGCTTATCAGCTCTGAATCTTTCGTGGCAGTCTTTACAATCCATAAGAGGATCAGAGAAACCGCCAAGATGTCCTGAAGCAACCCAAGTCTGTGGATTCATAAGTATTGCACAGTCAACACCTACATTGTATGGGCTTTCCTGTACGAACTTCTGCCACCAGGCCTTCTTAACGTTATTCTTAAGCTCAACACCAAGGTTACCATAATCCCATGTATTAGCAAGTCCACCATAGATTTCTGAACCCGGATACACGAATCCTCTTGCCTTTGCTAAAGCTACTATCTTTTCCATTGTCTTTTCCATATCAATAATCCTCCTAAAGATACAGATGCCATCTATTGATAAGGTGATAATGTACTTAACACATATACACCATAATATTTCGCATCTTCACAATAATCTTTTTAATTCTATAACATTCCTTGTATAATTTCAACTGTGAATATCGTGTAATTATGACTCCCATGGACGTATTCTATAAGAAGCACCTATCTTATCGCATATTATCCGGCACTGTGCTTCTTCCTCGTGTGATATAGTTGTGTCAACCGTTGTCATAACAACATTAAGCCCATTTGCTACGCATTTCTTCGCAAAATCTATCATCTCATCAAATGTCTTATCACCGAATTTACTTCTTACAAGCTTGTTATACTCATCCTTATCAGGATTGTTAAGACTTATTGATACAGTATCTATAAGACCGGCCATTTCTTTTGTTATATCTCTTTCATTGATAAGGTTGCCTGCTCCATTAGTATTGATTCTGATTGGCTTATTATTGTAAGTCTTTTTAATAAATGCTGCTACCTCTCTTACCTTATCCCAGCTTTCTGTAGGCTCACCAAAACCACAGAATACTACTTCACCAAAATCATCAAGATTCCATTTGGCGAATTCATCTATAACTTCACTTACAAGAGGTTCTCTTTCAAGCCATAATCTGTCCGACTCGCCAATTCTATCCATAGTCTGTCTAAGACAAAATGTACAGGCAAATGGACATTTATTAGTCATATTAACATAAAGATTATTATGTACTTTATATAATATCTCCATAATTGTTCTCTCTTTCTTTTATTAAATCATCTAACATTAACATTCTTCTAATTATCTCTCATTATTATCAGACGTCTTAAATATCAAAATATTTTAATATCTTATCCATTAATCATCTTAATGTTGTAAGCAGCTCCTCAAAGCACACTCCGTCAGTAACTGGTATCTCTAATTCTATTGATTTCATTATGCATTTCTTTATGAACTGTGAAGCCTTTCTTACTGATTCGTGGAAATTAACTTTATTAACTGCATCTGCTGCAATTATCGCCGTAAATATATCACCGGTTCCAGACCTCTGTGTTCCAACCTTAGTTGTCTTAATCTCATATCCGCCACAGCCGTCCTCATAACAATAGTTAGCAATATATGTACCTCTGACAATTCCTGTTATAACTATCTTTGAAGGTCCCATATCTGATAACTGCTTAGCGATTATCTCAAGCTCTTCATTACCGTACTCTGCATTATATTCCCTGCCTGTTAATATACAGGCTTCTGTAAGATTAGGTGTAAGAATATTGGCATAACTTACAAGCTTTTTCATCTCTTCGCAGGTTTCTTTAGTATATGTAGCATACAAATTACCGTAATCACCCATAACAGGGTCAACAACAACTATATTATCAGGTGTCTTAAATATGTCAAAGAAATATCTGACTATCTCAATCTGTTTATGAGAACCTAGAAAACCTGTACATATTCCATCGAATTTAAGATTAAGCTTCTCCCACTCCTTTATATAAGCCGGCATACTTTCTGTAAAGTCTTCAAAATAAAAGCTTTCAAAACCTGTATGATTAGACAATATTGATGTTGGCAGTGGGCAACACTGCACTTTAAGAGCTGATATAATCGGAAGCTCTACAGCTATAGAACATCTTCCAAAACCTGAGTAATCATTAATAGCTGCTATCTTTTTCTGGTTATTGTGACTCATAAATCTTCCTTCCTATCCTGTATTTAACTTTAATCAGTAATGTCTTAACCAATATATTATTAAAATTAATATCTTCTTAAAACCTATATACTCTTAACCAATATCAAGCATTTCTTTGGATTTGAAATGTTTATCAAATGTGATAAATTCTATTCTATTCACCACCTTTTTAAGTTCATTTAGCACATCAGCTTTTACAACGAAGTTAAACAGCTTTGTAAGTGGTGCTGTAATAATATACTGTAATGTATACAAGGTTGAAGATTGAAGCACTATTCCGTCACCAGACGAGGCAGCACACTCCACGCAGTACATTCCATTTTCCTTATATGAATATAACTGTAACTCCTTCTCACTTCCGCAGCCTGCACAGCTAAAGAAATCCGGACACTCTCCATTAACGGCTATCAGCCGTATCTCATATATATATCTTACAAGTTCATTGGGTAATGATTTATTAACCAGTGCCTTAAATGCAACATATAAAAGATTAATCATATCTGCGGCATCAAGATTTTCCCTGCCATAATATTCTGCCAGCTCCGCAAAATAATATCCGTACAGCACACCATCAAGATCGCTTACAAGCTCTTCAAAATAATTCGTAACATTGGCTTTCTGTATTGTGTAAGAGTCCCTGCCCCTGTACACCTCGAATGTTCCAAATATAAATGGTCTTGTAACTCCTATAAGGTGGCTGTTAGGACGTCTTGCTCCTTTGGCAAATGCCGCTATCTTACCAAGCTCCCTGCTGAGTATGACAACACGTCTGTCATAATCTCCAACAGGCATACTCGACAATATAAATCCTGTGACAGAAACTACATCAGCCACCCTGCCACCTCCGGATTAATTCTGTGTCTTGTTATCTTTCTTATCATAGCCAAAATTCTTTATAAGAATGTCGCTGTCTCTCCATTCCTTCTTAACCTTCACCCAGAGTTTAAGATTAACCTTGTTGCCAAGTTGCTTTTCTATCTCATACCTGGCATTAGTTCCTATCTTTTTAAGCATTTCACCACCCTTGCCGATGATAATACCCTTATGTGAATCTCTTTCACATATTATTGTTGCATCTATATCTGTAATCTTGCCTTTAGATGACTTTCTGTCTTTAAATGTATCTATAACAACAGCTATTCCGTGTGGAATTTCTTCATTGAGGGCATGAAGTGCTTTCTCTCTTATAAGCTCTGCAACAATCTGTCTTAATGGCTGGTCTGTAACAGTATCTTCATCATAGAACATAGGTCCGTAAGTAAGATATTTGAATATTGTTGTTACAAGGTCATCAACATTACTGCCATTTCTTGCTGATACTGGAATTATCTCATCAAATTCAAGCTCTTTATTGTAGCAGTCGATTACAGGAAGTATCTCCTCTTTCTTTACTGTATCAACCTTGTTGATTACTAATATCTTAGGTGCATTTACCTTTTTTAACTTCTCTATAATATGCTGCTCACCTGCTCCGATATACGTTGTTGGTTCTACTATAAAGCACACAACATCAACTTCATTAATAGTCTTCTCAGCAGCTCCTACCATATATTCACCAAGCTTATTCTTAGCCTTATGGATACCCGGCGTATCAACAAATACAATCTGTCCTCTCTCATCTGTATACACTGTCTGTATCCTGTTTCTTGTTGTCTGTGGCTTATTAGATGTTATCGCAATCTTCTGCCCTATAATATTATTCATAAGTGTAGACTTGCCAACATTAGGTCTTCCAATAAATGTTACAAATCCCGATTTCACATTGTCGTTGCCAGAAGCAGCACCGCCGCTTATTCCACTGGCTTTAAGCATTTCATCTAAATTCATCGTATTCTCCTTATATATCCAATATCATTTATCCGATAAGAGGCTTTATTTCATCAAATAAATCTGCTGCCTCATTAATCTGCTTCTGGTTACCTACTACGCATAAATAATTCTGCCCAACTGCTGATTCTATAAGTGGAGCAAGTTCTCTTATACTCTCAACTGTCGCATCAAGAACTTCTTCCCTGTCTTTTCTTAACATATCTTCTGTGCAATTGCACATATAATGTGTAAATGACCTGCTGCCAATAGCTGATGGTGTAAGAGGTGCATCTATCTCTCCAATGGTTCCTATTATGAACTTAACCATATCTCTTCTGCTGACATTAAAATTCCTTATATAATCAGCCGCACCCTCGTATATATCGTTAGTCTTTTCAAGATTAGGATCCCTGTAAGATACCATATAGAAATCACCATTTCTTGATGAACCACTCATGCAGCCGTAAGCTCCACCTTTAACCCTTACATTAATCCAGAGATAATCATAAGAGAATATAACCTTTAACACTTTAAGTGCTCCTGTATACTTATATCCGTCTTTTACGAAATTACCACATCTTGCAACATACTGTACCTGTGATGCTGATGTGTATCCAGTCTTTACATTAACCGGTATAAAGCTTCTTACTGCTGTATTATAATGTTCATCTTTGATATTACAGCTCTTGGCTGACAATGCCTTGACAAAGCAGTCATAACCCTCATCGTCTGCTGTAAGGCTTACTATAACATTATCCTTATTGAATATATATCCAACAAGCTTATTAAGCTTATCCACTATCTGTGTCTTATTCTGCTCAAATTCTTCATCAAGCTTCTTAATGAACTCATAATATTTGTAACCCCTTAATATATCTGAGTAATAAGCCGACTCTGAGAACTGTGCACAGCACTCTAACATAGCAATTGAATGACCCTGCCCCATAAGAGAAGCTTCTAGTCTTGATTTAATTCTTGCAATTATCTCCTTTAATCTCTTATAGTCATCAAATCTGGTATTATACATAATCTCTTCCATCATACCAAGAACAAATGGAACTTTCTCATATAATGCCTTACTCTTAACCTCATATACAATTGTATTCTTACTAAAATCAACCTTATCGCTATATAGAGCTGTTCCTGTTGCAAGACCACCGCAGTTAATATTAATCTCGTTAGTAAGCTCTGGATAAGTATAATTCTTAGTATCCATAAGACTTAATGTTGAGCCTAACAAGCCCATATATGGTATAAGTTCATCTGGAACACACTTAGTGTCAAATGACATATTAATATATGCAATCTTATTAGTAAATATATTATGGTGTACTATCTTAATTCCATCAACACTCTTAACATCATTATAATCCTTAGCAGGCTCTCTTTTAATGTCTGACAGCTCAAGCATTGGTATCTTTTCAAGATCTTCCTGACTTGATGGAGTATCCTGATATTCCTTTAATTCCTTTGTCTTTTTAACAAGCTCTTTTAATTCATCATTAGTTAATGTACTCTTATACTCTGCAAGCTTGTCCGCTTCTTTCTGTTCCTTTTCCTTCTCAAGCCCATACTCTGGAACAAGGCTTATAATTGACTTGTGATTGTTATCAAGAAGATACTCTTTTATAAGCTTCTCGAAATAGCCATTTCTGGCGTCTTTCTTTAACTCATCAAATGTATCTCCCGCCTCTATATGGATAAATGGCTTTGTTTCATCATATAACCAGCTATCCATCATAGTAAGATAATACATAAGTCCCTTTGGATATGGACCATAATCTGCTTCTCTGTATTTGAATTCGTAATAATTAATTCCAGCTTCTATTGTTCTTTCATTAATTCCGTCCTTAACAAGCTTTTCTAATGTGTCATTGATAACTGATACAAATCTGTCCTGCTCCTTAGAATTAGAATTCTTGGCAACTATTGAATATACAGGCTGGTAAAGTGATGTCTCATAACTTGAATATACATCAGTGCTTATACCTGCATCTAAAAGTGCCTGCTTAACAGGTGCTCCCGGTGTCATAACAAGTGCATAATCAAGTATCTGGAATGCAAGATAAAGCTTGGCATCAACAGAAGTTCCAATAACTGCATTATATGAAAGATAAGTATTATCCTCTAATGACTCATCTTCTGTTATGGCATAAGGCTTTGTTTCATATACAGGCTTGTCAAATGCTGCCTGTCTTTCTATATTGGCATGAATATCAACATCTGATACATCAAAGTCTGATAGATATTCCCTGTCAAGATATTCAAGTCTTTCATTAACGTCCATATCGCCATAGATATATATATAGCTGTTAGATGGGTGATAATATTCCTCGTGGTACTTAAGGAAATCTTCATACTTAAGTGTAGGTATAACCTCAGGGTCACCGCCCGATTCATTCTTGTATACAGTATCTGGGAATAATGATACAAATGTATATCTTGAAAGCACGTCATCTGGTGATGAAAATGCCCCCTTCATCTCATTAAATACAACGCCATTATACTTGATATCATCATCTGCATTATCAAGTTCATAATGCCAGCCTTCCTGCATAAATATCTCTGGCTTTTCATACATTGCAGGATAGAACACTGCATCCATATATACATCCATAATATTCTTAAAGTCAGTATCATTACAGCTTGCCACTGGATATACTGTCTTGTCTGGATAAGTCATAGCATTAAGAAATGTATTAAGTGAACCCTTGCACAATTCAACAAATGGATCTTTAACAGGATATTTTCTTGAACCACACAATGTTGAATGTTCAATTATATGCTGCATTCCTGTATCGTTAAAAGGTGGTGTCTTAAAACCTATTGAAAATACCTTATTATTATCATCATTAGATATAACGACAACCCTCGCTCCTGATTTCTTATGTCTTAATATAATACCTGCTGAATTAAGATCTTTTAATTCTTCTTCAAGGACAATATCATATCTTGCATTACTGCCACTTATTATGTCTGATTTATTCAATTCTTCTATCTTCTTTTTAACGTCAAAACTCATCTCATAACCTCATCTAATCAATAAAATCAATATTCTTATATATTGTACCATACCTTGCCAATATTGTAATCTATTTATATAATTTTTATAACCAGCAATTATTTATAACTTGATAAAATCTTATGGCATAATTTTCATTTTTAAAATACTTGCCAAATACCAAGTTTATTGTATAATTAATTGTTTGCATATAAACATATTATAATATAAGCTGTCCCACTTATTCTTTAACATATATTATATGCAGCTAAATTACAAATTATATTTAATGCACTATGCGAAAGCGTTAGTGCTGGAATGGAGGTTATATGGAAAAAATATGGATTACCGGTGCCAAAGGCCACGTTGGTACTGCACTTTCTGCTCTCTTAGACTGCCGTGAGTATGAAATATTCCCTACTGATGTTGACGAAGTCGATGTTACAGACCTTGAAGCTGTCAACAATTATGCAAGAGTTAATCGTCCTGATATCATTATCAACTGCGTTGGTTACAGTGATGTTGCAGGCTGCGAAACTAATCCTGACAAAGCATTTGCGGTAAATGCTGTAGGAACACGAAACCTTGCTGTTATGGCACAGTCTATCGGTGCAAAGCTAATTCACATATCTACAGATGATATATTCTCTGGTACAGAGGATCATTCTTATAATGAATTTGATACACCTAATCCTAGAAATATATATGGTAAAAGTAAGCTTGCCGGCGAAGCTTATATACAGTCTTTCTGTTCGCGTTATGTGATACTAAGAAGCAGCTGGGTATATGGAATAGGACAGGATTTCCTTAACACTGTACTTTCAGCAGTTAAAGATCCTTCTGTAAATGAACTCACTGTATCTGAATATGAATATGCGTGTCCTACAAGCGCTTCTGAGCTAGCCAGAATTATTGAATATTTCATTAAAAATGAGTGTCTTGGAATATACCATGCTGTATGTCAGGGCTCTTGCAGCCGTCTTGAATATGCCAGGACTATTCTTGAATATGCCAATGCAACAGACAAGTTAAAACTTGTTCCTGCCAACAATAATAAACCAGTATATTCAGTTCTTGATAATATGATGTTAAGACTTGAACACATTGAACAGCCTAAGAACTGGAAAGATGCGCTTAAAGAATATATTAATTTATCAGGAGGCTGCTAAAGAATGGAAAAATCTTTAAAAAACACAAAAAAGCCTATGGGGCTTTCTACTAAGATATTCATAGCACTTATAGCCGGTGCAATAAGTGGTGTTTTAATCCACTATTTTATGCCAGCAGGCTATATCCGTGATTCAGTTATCGTTGAGGGTGTCCTCTATGTAATTGGACAAGGTTTTATCCGCCTTATGCAGATGCTTGTAGTTCCACTTGTATTCTGCTCACTTATATGCGGAAGTATGGCTATCGGTGATACTAAGACACTTGGTAAAGTAGGTATTAAAACTATTCTTTTCTATCTTCTTACTACTGCTGTTGCTGTATCAGTTGCATTATCAGTTGCTATGCTCATCAATCCTGGTATTGGCGTTACAATTGAAAATGTATCTACAAGCAGTGTAACTATCACTGAGAAACAACCACTTACACAAACACTTCTTAACATAATACCTAAGAATCCTGTTGAATCACTTGCAACTGCTGATATGCTTCCAATTATCGTATTTGCATTATTCGTAGGTATTCTTTTAGCGAAAATGGGTAATAAGGCATCAACTGTAGCTAACTTTTTCAGTCAGTTCAATGACCTTATGATGGAAATGACTATGGCAGTTATGAAGGCAGCTCCTATCGGTGTATTCTGCCTTATCGCAAGAACATTTGCTAATATTGGTTTTGACGCATTTGTTCCAATGCTTAAATATATGGGCTGCGTAATACTCGCACTTGCTATCCAGTGCTTCGTAGTATACCAGTTACTTTTATTTCTCTTTACAAGACTTAATCCATTTAAGTTCCTAAAGAAGTTCTTCCCAGTTATGAACTTCGCATTTACAACAGCTACATCAAATGCAACAATTCCGCTTTCAATCAACACACTTGATAAAAAGCTTGGTGTAAGCAAGAAAATATCATCTTTCACAATACCACTTGGTGCTACCGTTAATATGGATGGTACATCAATTATGCAGGGTGTTGCTGTAATATTCGTAGCACAGATATTTGGAATTACACTTTCTCCATCTGACCTTGTTACAGTAATTATAACAGCTACACTTGCTTCAATCGGAACAAGTGGTGTGCCATCTGTAGGTCTTATAACACTTGCAATGGTATTCCAGAGCGTAGGTGTTCCAACAGAAGGTATCGCACTTATTATGGGTATTGACCGAATTCTTGATATGTTAAGAACAGCCGTTAATATCACTGGTGATGCTGTATGTACAACTATCGTTGCTAATCAGGAAGGCCTTGTCAATAAAGAAACCTTTAATTCTGATGTTACTGTAGATAACTAATTATCAATAAATATTTATTAATATTATGAACAAAAGGGCTTCATATACCTGTCACACAGATATATGAAGCCCTTTTAAATAACATTATTCAATTGTCATCTTAGCGATAATCTGAATTATGTAGCCTGAACTAATTACTTAGAACGGATTTCCTTAACTAAAGCAACTGCCTCAGCTGTCATATCCTTAATCTTATCGAATTCTCCAGCCTTGATTAAGTCACCCTTAACCATCCAAGAACCACCACAGCAGAAGATCTTATCGCAAGATAAGAATTCTTCAAGGTTAGATGTATTGATACCACCTGTAGGCATAATTCTTACTGTTGTGTAAGCTGCACACATAGCCTTAATCATCTTAATTCCGCCTGCTGCTGTAGCTGGGAAGAATTTAACTCTTGTAAGACCTCTCTTAACTGCCTGAGCAAGTTCAGATGGTGTTACGATACCTGGCATTACAGGAATATTCTTAGAGATACAGTAATCAACGATTTCTGGATCAAAACCTGGGCTTACGATAACTGAAGCACCAGCTGCTACAGCTCTGTCAACCTGCTCTGTTGTAAGTACTGTACCTGCTGCAAGTACCATATCTGGATATGCTTCGTGCATAAGACGGATAGATTCCTCTGCTGCTTCTGTACGGAATGTAACTTCTGCACATGGAAGACCTCCTTCTACTAATGCCTTAGCTAATGGAAGTGCGTCCTTTGTATCATTCAATACTACTACTGGAATTACTCCAAGTTCTTCAAACTTATCTGCTATATTACTCATTATAATAATAGCCCCTTTCTTTTAATTATTCGACTGATACTTCTCAGTGTCTTTGATTATATCATAATTCTTTAAATACGACAATGAAATGATATATTTCGTTTGTATTTTTATAAGAACTTTATGCATTTATTTAAAGAAGCCCTTCTTCTTTGGATGTTTGTGTTCCTCTCCTGTAAGTGTCTTATCATATTCCATAAGTGCTTCTTTCTGTTCATTATTAAGCTTTGTAGGAATATCAACAATAAGTGTAATGTAATGATCTCCTCTTGTCTGAGGATTTCTTAATGTTGGCATACCTTTGCCTCTGAGCCTTACTCTTGTACCTGAAGCTGTTCCCGGCTTAACTTCATATATAACTTCACCATCAACAGTCTTTACCTTGACTTCTCCGCCAAGAACTGCTGTAGGATAGCTTATTACAACATCTGAGAAAATGTTATAGCCATCTCTCTCAAATGCTGGATCTGCTGATATCATTACAGCTACTAATAAATCGCCTCTTGGACCGCCATTAGTACCTGGCTCGCCCTTGCCCTGAATACGGACACACTGTCCATTATCAATACCAGCAGGTATATTAACTTCAATTGTCTTCTTGCTGCTTATATAACCTGTTCCATAGCAGTCTGGACACTTTTCTTTAACAATCTTACCTGTTCCGTGACAGTCTGGGCAAGGCTGTACACTTCTCATCATTCCAAGGAATGACTGCTGTGTTACTGTTACCTGTCCACGTCCGCCACATTTCTTACAAGTTTCAGGACTTGTTCCCGGCTTTGCACCTGTTCCGTGACACTTAGAACATTCGTCCTTAAGTGTTACATCTATCTTCTTCTTAGTTCCTGTAACTGACTCTGCAAATGTAATTCTTACATTAACCCTTATATCTGCACCACGTCTTGGTCCGTTGCTGTTACGTCTGCTGCTTGAACCTCCTCCGAACATGCCACCGAATATATCACCAAATATATCGCCCATATCACCGAAGTCAAAATCAAAGCCGCCACCGCCAGCTCCACCTGCACCGCCTTCAAATGCTGCGTGTCCGAACTGGTCATACTGTCTTCTCTTATCTGCATCACTAAGAACTGCATATGCTTCTGATGCTTCCTTAAACTTAGCCTCAGCCTCTTTATCTCCCGGATTCATATCAGGGTGATACTTCTTAGCTAACTGTCTATATGCTCTTTTAATTGCTGCATCATCTGCGTCCTTAGGCACACCAAGGACCTCGTAATAATCTCTCTTTTCTGCCATATAGGTTCCGCCTTTCTATACCCGAAAGGAGTCAGGTACCCTGATATGAGTCCTGACTTCCTTTCTGATTTCATCTATAATTGTCAAGTCTTAAGAAGTCTTTATATAACTCCATAATTAATCATTGTTAATTGCATTAACTCTGATATTATAACCTTCAATAATCATAGACCACATCATATATATTACTTAATTATACTTCCTTGTAGTCACCATCTACAACATCATCACCATAAGGTGCGCTTCCCTGTGCATTATCAGCACCTGCGCCAGCTCCCATATCAGGACCAGCACCGGCTGTGCCTGCACCCTGAGTTGCTTCATACATCTTAGCAAAGAGGTTCTGTGCTGATGTCATAAGCTTTTCTTTAGCTGCCTTAATCTCATCAACCTGAGCATCTGTCATATTCTCAGCATCTGTTGATTCAACAAGTGACTTAAGTGCGTTAAGGTCTGCCTCAACATTTGCCTTGTCGTTAGCATCAAGCTTGTCGCCAGCTTCATCAAGAGCCTTCTGTGTCTGGAATACCATAGAGTCAGCTTCGTTACGAACTTCGATAGCTTCCTTACGCTTCTTATCCTGAGCTTCGAACTCAGCAGCTTCCTTAACAGCCTTATCGATATCTTCATCAGACATATTAGAACCAGCTGTTATTGTAATATGCTGCTCCTTGCCTGTTCCAAGATCCTTAGCAGATACATTAACGATACCATTAGCATCGATATCAAATGTAACTTCAATCTGTGGAACACCTCTTCTTGCTGGAGGTATACCATCAAGTCTGAACTGTCCAAGTGACTTGTTATCCTTGGCAAACTGTCTTTCACCCTGTACTACGTTGATATCAACGGCTGTCTGGTTATCAGCAGCTGTGGAGAATATCTGGCTCTTCTTTGTAGGAATAGTTGTATTTCTCTCGATAAGTCTTGTAGCAATACCACCCATTGTCTCAATTGAAAGTGAAAGTGGTGTTACATCAAGAAGAAGGATATCACCAGCACCGGCATCACCAGCAAGCTTACCACCCTGAATAGAAGCACCGATAGCAACACATTCATCTGGGTTAAGTGACTTGTTAGGTTCGTGACCTGTTAACTGCTTTACTTTATCCTGTACAGCTGGAATTCTTGTAGAACCACCAACTAATAATACCTTTGAAAGTTCTGAAGCTGTAAGACCTGCATCTGAAAGTGCGTTCTTAACTGGCTCAGCTGTCTTTTCTACTAAGTCGTGTGTAAGTTCATCGAACTTAGCTCTTGTAAGTGTCATATCAAAATGCTTTGGACCTTCTGCTGTTGCTGTGATGTATGGAAGGTTGATGTTAGTCTGCATAGCACTTGATAATTCCTTCTTAGCCTGCTCAGCAGCAACCTTTAATCTCTGAAGTGCCATTGTATCTGTAGAAAGATCTACGCCTTCCTTAGCCTTGAAGTCATCTAACATATACTGTGTAATAGCATTATCAAAATCATCACCACCAAGTCTGTTGTTACCAGCAGTAGCAAGAACTTCGATTACACCATCACCGATTTCAATGATAGATACATCGAATGTACCACCACCAAGGTCATATACCATAATCTTCTGCTCGTGTTCATTATCAAGACCATAAGCTAAAGCAGCAGCTGTAGGCTCGTTGATAATTCTCTTAACATCAAGACCTGCAATCTTACCAGCATCCTTAGTTGCCTGTCTCTGTGCATCATTGAAGTAAGCTGGAACTGTGATAACAGCTTCTGAAACTGTCTCACCAAGATAGCTCTCAGCATCAGCCTTTAACTTCTGAAGAATCATAGCTGATATTTCCTGTGGTGTGTACTTCTTACCATCAATATCAACCTTGTAATCTGTACCCATATGTCTCTTGATTGAAGAAATTGTCTTATCAGCATTAGTAACTGCCTGACGCTTAGCAGGATCACCTACCAATCTTTCTCCGTTCTTTGTAAATGCAACTATTGATGGAGTAGTTCTGATACCTTCTGTGTTAGTAATAACAACTGGCTTACCACCTTCCATAACAGCTACGCATGAATTAGTTGTACCTAAATCTATACCAATAATCTTGCTCATAATTATCTTCCTTTCTATGTCTTATATAGACATACTGTTTAATAATATCAATTCTATTTGTTACAAGTGTGTGTATTGTTCTGATAAGCCCTAAGCCTGTAAACGACTTCTTTCTATATCACAACTGCCCACATACTTTACTTCTGGTAAAAGCTCATACCATTATACATCAACTAAATATTCTGATGTATTAGTTAGCAACCTTTACCATACTGTGGCGGATAACCACATCTCTATATGTGTAACCCTTCTCGAACTCTTCAACGATAATATTCTCGCCCTGAGAGTCATCTTCCACATGCATAACTGCATTATGAAATTCAGGATTAAACTCTGAACCAACTGCCTCGATTGGCTTAACCTGTAAGTCTTCAAGCATCTTAATTGTCTGCTTGTAAACCATATCCATACCTTTGGCAAATGGTGTTTGTAACTCTTCCTCTGTCACTGACTTAAAGCCGCGTTCAAAATTATCTACTATCGGAAGAAGTTTCTTTACTACATCCGAAGCTCCCATCTCGAACATTGCTGACTTTTCTTTGTCAGTACGCTTTCTGTAGTTGTCAAACTCAGCCATCTGACGCTTCAAACGATCTTGTAAATCCTCAATCACAGCGTCCTTCTGGTCCTTTTTATTATTTATATCAACTGTTTCCTCCGCTCCTTGCGCATCACTTGCGTTGTCAGATTTCTCTGCCTTCACATCTGCGTCAGACGAGCCCTGAGCTTCTACAGTATCAGCGTCTTTATCTGTATCTGATGTAACATCTGTATCATTAATATTAACATCTGCTTCATCAACATTATTAATGTTATTATCTTTCTTAGACACCTTATCTCCTCACCTTTCTATGATTTCTTGAATACATCATCCAACTGCGTCCTCATATTCTTCAAGGTTTCCACAACCTTTTCATAATCCATACGCTTTGGACCAATAATACCAATTGTACCCTTCATTCCATCCTGTAATTCATATGTTGCTGTTACAACGCTACAGTCTTTCATAGATTCAATCGGTGTTTCATTTCCTATATATACCTGAATACCATTGTTGGAACTACTATCCTGTTCATCAACACTATTGTCATCATCAACAACAAGATCTGACAGGCTCTGCTTTTCCTCCAAGGCATATATAAGCTCACTGGCTTTGGTTGAATCACTAAGTTCTGGATACTTGAATATGTTGGTTGCACCGCTTGTATATATCTTTAAATCATCTGCGCTGCTTATTGTATCAACAATCGCATCAAGAACTTCTTTGACAAGATTAATATGTTCTCCTGCCTGATTTTCCATCTTTGAAACAATGCTCAAATTCATCTGTTCAAGAGTAAGCCCTGTAAGTGTTGTATTAATAAGAATGTTAAGCTTTAACAAATTCTCCTGTGACAAATCCTCGCTTACTGTTATCACCTTATTCCTTATAAGATTGCCTTCCATAACTATTACGGCTAATATCTTATTGGCTTCAAGCTGTGATAACTGAACGAACTTAAGCTTATTGCCTGTTACCTTAGGTGTCGTTACCATAGTTGCATAATTAGTATCTTTGGCAAGAACCTTGGCAACATTCTGAAGAAGCTCTTCTACCTTTTCAACCTTCTCACCTAACATATCCTTCATTGAACTTAATTCCTGTTCTTTAACAGCAACCTCGTTCTCTCTGTTGGTTATGTTCTGTTCTTTCTCAGACATCATATCGTCTACATATAATCTGTAGCCTTTATCTGTAGGAATTCTTCCTGCTGATGTATGTGGCTGAACTATATACCCAAGCTCTTCCAGGTCTGCCATCTCATTCCTTATTGTCGCGGAACTAAGCTTCATGTCTGTGAACTTAGATATCGTTCTTGAACCAACTGGCTCGCCTGTTTCTAAGTAGTTCTTAATGATTGCTTTAAGTATCTTTACTTTACGCTCATCAAGCTGTTCATCAAGCCCCATGACATACCTCCTTTTCTTTGTTGTTAGCACTCAATAATTAGGAGTGCTAATATCAACATAATTAAGGTATCACTTTGCAAGGGTGATGTCAACAATTAATTTAATTTTTTGTATAAATAAATTATAAACTTTATTAAGTGTTTGGAGAAGGGGGTGGGGCTTCGGGCACTAGAAAGCTGATTGGATATTTCTAAGACTTTCCTTTTGTTGTGGTTATGAGGGACGCAAACGCTCAGACGCAACGTCCTGTTGCGTATTCGCTCCATCGCACATCCGTGTGCGATAATTCTATCAGAATTTCCTATTACATAAAAAACTGCTGTGTAAATCTGGGGCTTTGCCTGATTTACACAGCAGTTTTATTGAGGTTAAAATTATTCTTAATAGAAATTACTTAGGATTAGATTATATTCCTAAGAATTTCTTTACTTCATTGGTCATCTCGCTTACTTCACATACTGTGTTGTGGAGGACTGGAGCTGTTCTGATTTCTTCGATAGCGTTAGGAACTTTTACTTTAGCAAGTTCGCTTAACTTATCTACAAGTTCAAAGTCACCCATTGAAGCATACTTAGGGTCGATTGCTTCCATTACGCTTCTTGTAAACTTGTATGGGCTTGCTGTTGAAGCTATAACTGTCTTAGTTTCGTCCTTAGTGTCTGCCTTGTACTTGTTATAAACTGTAGCAGCTACTGCTGTATGTGTATCTATAACATATCCACAAGTTTCATATAAATCCTTTATAGTAGCAGCATCTTCCGCCTCTGTAGCATAGTTGCCATAGAAATCTGAAAGCTGTGCTTTCATATCAGCAGTAATCTCATACTTACCTGTTTCTTTAAGTGAAGCCATAAGCTCGCTGTTCTTCTCAGCACTGTTGCCTGCTATTCTATAGATAAGTCTTTCAAGGTTGCTTGAGATAAGAATATCCATAGATGGTGATGTTGTAAGAACGAAATCTCTGTTTCTGTCATACTCACCCGTTGTAAAGAAATCGTATAACACCTTATTCTCATTAGAAGCACATATAAGCTTATTAATAGGAAGTCCCATATTCTTAGCATAAAATGCAGCAAGGATATTACCAAAGTTACCTGTAGGAACTACTGCATTAATCTTTTCACCTGCCTTGATTTCTCCGTTAGCAAGAAGTCTTGCATATGCATATACATAGTATACAATCTGTGGAACAAGACGTCCTATATTGATTGAGTTAGCTGATGAGAACTGGAAGCCGGCATTGTTCATAACCTTTTCAAGTTCCTTATCACCAAATATATTCTTAACACCTGTCTGTGCATCATCAAAGTTACCCTTAATTCCAATTACGTGAGTATTAGCACCCTTCTGTGTAACCATCTGCTTTTCCTGAATAGGGCTTACACCGTTCTTAGGATAGAATACAACAATTCTTGTTCCTGGAACATCTGCAAAACCTGCAAGAGCTGCTTTACCTGTATCTCCTGATGTTGCTGTAAGTATTACTATTTCATTTTTAACATCATTCTTCTTAGCTGATGTTGTAAGTAAGTGTGGTAATATAGATAAAGCCATATCCTTAAATGCAATAGTTGCACCATGGAATAACTCTAAGAAATATGCACCCTCTGCCTTAACTAATGGTGCAATCTCTTCAGTATCAAACTTAGAATCATAAGCTTTGTCAATACAGTTCTTTAACTCTTCTTCTGTAAAGTCATCAAGCATAAGCTTCATAACTTCATAAGCAACTTCCTTATAAGACATCTTTGAAAGTTCTTCTAAGCTCTTATCTAATGAAGGAATAGATTCTGGTACGAATAATCCACCATCTGGAGCAAGTCCCTTTAATATAGCCTGTGAGGCTGTTACTCTTACACTATCATCCCTTGTACTTCTGTAAAATAAACTCATCTCTTATTCCACCTTCTTATTTTATTGGGGTGAATCACAGTCAATCTGATGCATAACCGTCTCCCACATACATATGTACCTGCCAGAACAACATCTGGTAAATGGAACAGCTTTATCATCACTAACCGGATTCCTGTTAAAAATGCTTTAAACAGAGACCATTATACAACAGGAATGATACGAAAAACAATAGGTATATTGAATTATTACTAATTTTATCATATAATTTATAGGATTGATAAATATTAGACAATTTCCGGCTGACAGTAATATATACAATATTATTAAGATAGCAATGTATTTATTATAAAATCAAATTAACATATCACTAATATATGATAGCATAATAATCAAGATACGTTAAAGGAGAACCACAACTTGGCTAAAGGTGTTTACAAGACCAATAAAAAAGACGGCTCTGTATATTACAGGGTTTCAATAACATATAAGAATAAACATATAAGTATCGGAAGTTATGATGATGAAAATACAGCCTCACAGGTTTACTGTACTGCTTGCGATATACTTTTTAAGCCTGACATATATTATGTTAATATTGACCTTCATACTTCATCATACGCCGAATGTCATATTGATTTTCCTTATTCTAAGTTCATAAGTCTTATTAATTTCCGCGACAATGGCATATATATTAAGACACCCATATACCTGTGCAACAAGGCATTTTTGTATTTTCTTGAACCCGGGAATACTCTTATATTTTCCATTGATGACCTTTTCTATTATTCGCACCACACAATTATGTGCCGCGGCGGTTATTATTTCGTAAATGATTATGGTATGCAGACAAGCATTTTATCCAGATTTGGAATACGCAGTCATTCCGTTAAAGGAAAAGATTACATTTTCAGGAATAATGACGAACACGATTTCAGATATGAAAATGTGTGTGTAGTCAATAAATATAATGGCGTGAGCCAGATTGTAAAAAACGGACGTATAATGTTCCAGAGCAGAATTCACATTAATGGTGATTTTATAATAGGGACTTATGGGACGGAATATGAGGCAGCTATTGCTTATAATAAGGCAGCTGATATGCTAGAACCGGTGTTTCCGGTGAGTTATACGAGGAATTATATTGAGGATATATCGCACATTACTTATGCGGCTGCTTATAATAGTGTGAAGATTTCTAAGAGAGTGATTGAGTATGTTAAGTGGCTGGCGGAGAAAGTGAAATAATTGACAATTGGTTGGTTATAAATTCAATTGACAACGGATATCTTTCAATTGACAACGGATATCTTTTAGTTGACAACGGACGCGGGCGGAATAGCCAATATATCAACGTCAGGCACGCTCCCGCTACTCTCAAACGCAGCGGATACTAAGGCGGTAAAGGACACCGCCTAAGTACCGGCGTTTTCAAAGTACCTGACTTTTGATATATTGGCTATTCCGCCCGCTGGGTGTCTACTCATTTAGGTATGCGTTTATTTTTTTAATTTACTTAGCCTCACAAGTAATAACCCTCATACCTGAAATTAACATTGCAATTATTTCAACCGCTGTAATTGTATTATATCTGTTATCTTTATTTCTATATTTTCTGTATTATAATTTCATTTTATGACCACCTAATCTACACAATCTATATACTGTAAACTATTATTGCCAGCAATTAACTATCCCCTTCAGCCTAGAATGTCAGAACTCAATCCATACAGAATATATTCTATAATCTATATTCCCACGACTACACCTATACCCGCCCAACATACAATGTGCAACGGGCTCTTGTCACTAAACTATATGCATCTATCTTATGGGCAAATACATATCATAGGACATACAGATTGCTCTTACCACTAAACAATCTACATCTATCTTCTGCCAGCACACAGAAATACAACGAAATAGCGGCTATATATCGTTAATCAGGTACTTTGAAAACGCCGGTACTTAGGTGCTGTCCTTTAGCACCTTAGTATCCGCTGCGTTTGAGAGTAGCGGGAGCGTGCCTGATGTTGATATATAGCCGCTATTTTGTTGTATTTCGTCCGTCTGCCACAAAGCTCAATAGAATTAGAATTATTGTCCATTAAGCAGCACCGGTGTGTAATGCATTTTTTATTTATTATTGATATAATTCACAAGTCCCTCAGCCTTTATGATTTTCTGCATAAATTCTGGGAATGCCTGTCCCTGGAATGTCTGTCCTGTTGTCTTATCTGTGATAACGCCGCTGTCAAAGTCGATAGCTACATCATCGCCTGCATTGATAGCCTTAGCTGCTTCTGGACACTCTATAATAGGAAGTCCGATGTTAATTGAATTTCTGTAGAATATTCTCGCAAATGTCTCTGCAATAACACAGCTTACACCTGCTGCCTTAATAGCTATAGGTGCGTGCTCTCTTGATGAACCACATCCAAAGTTCTTATTAGCAACAATTATGTCGCCTTTATTAACATTTTTCACAAAATCCTTATCGATATCTTCCATACAGTGAGTAGCAAGCTCTGCTGGGTCTGAAGAATTAAGATATCTTGCAGGAATAATAACGTCTGTATCTACATTATCGCCGAATTTAAAAACTCTTCCTTCTGCTTTCATATACTCCTCATTTCCTGTGTATTCGTACACATTTATAATTCATAATAATTATGTATCTTCTAAATATATTCAGTGTGCTGATTACAATATATTATAAACCAAGGTCAGATGGCTGGCTTATCTTGCCTGTAACTGCACTTGCTGCTGCAACAGCAGGGCTTGCAAGATATATTTCTGAATCAACGTGTCCCATACGTCCAACAAAGTTTCTGTTAGTTGTTGATACACATCTCTCGCCTTCTGCAAGGATACCCATATATCCACCAAGACATGGTCCGCAGGTTGGTGTGCTGACAACTGCTCCTGCTTTAATAAATGTCTGTACAAGACCTTCTTCTATAGCCTGCATATATATTTTCTGTGTAGCTGGGATAACGATTACTCTTAAGCCCTTTGCTACCTTTCTGCCTTCTAATATCTTAGCGGCACATCTTAAATCATCAATACGTCCATTAGTACATGAACCGATAACTACCTGATCAATCTTGATATCATCTATAGAATCAACTGTGTGTGTATTCTCTGGAAGATGTGGGAATGCTACTGTTGACTTAATTGTGCTAAGGTCAATATCAATCACCTGATCGTATTCTGCATCGTCATCTGCTGTATATTCAACAAATGGTCTCTTAGAATGTTCCTTCATATACTCTCTTGCAAGATCATCAACAGGGAATATTCCGTTCTTTCCACCTGCCTCTATAGCCATATTGGCAATAGTAAATCTATCATCCATAGTAAGTGTAGATACTCCCGGACCAGCAAATTCCATAGACTTATAAAGAGCTCCGTCAACACCTATCATTCCGATAATATGAAGAATCACATCTTTACCGCTTACCCAAGGGTTAAGCTTTCCTGTAAGATTGAACTTAATAGCTGATGGTACTTTAAACCAGGCCTTACCTGTTGCCATACCTGCTGCCATATCTGTTGAACCTACACCAGTTGAGAATGCACCAAGTGCACCATATGTACATGTATGTGAATCAGCACCGATAATAACATCGCCAGCTACTGTAAGTCCCTGCTCTGGTAAAAGAGCGTGCTCAATACCCATCTGTCCTACTTCAAAGTAGTTAGTAATATCATGCTTTGCTGCGAATTCTCTTACACATTTGCAGTGCTCTGCTGACTTAATATCCTTATTAGGCACAAAATGATCTGGAACAAGTGCAATCTTATCCTTATCAAATACTGTCTTAACAGTCATCTTATCCATTTCATGAATGGCAACTGGAGATGTAATATCATTACCAAGTACGAGGTCTAAGTCCGCCTCAATTAATTGTCCTGCTTTAACTTCAGAAAGACCTGCGTGAGCCGCAAGAATCTTCTGTGTCATTGTCATTCCCATTATAAATCCTCCTTGTATCCGCGAAGTATATACTTATATATCCAACGCTTAATCTTATTTATTTTACAGTATATTCCATACATTTGCAAGATATCTGAATTCTATACGTTTTTATGTTTTATAAGCATAAAATTTTTACATATTTCATCATATCTGGTACATTTTACACTTTTCATCATAATATATACATTTTATATATTACTTTAACTCATATAAAAAATGTATATTATCATCTTTAACAGAAACTTCTGCATATGCACCGCTTATTACAGGCATTGCTGGTGGAAGATGCCCCAGATCTGCATCCATAATTACCGGAACATTGTATCTGCCTGCTGTTTTAATAATAGCACTGTACTGGTCAAGTCCCATCATTTCCTGTCCATATACAAGTGGCCTTCCAATTACAAATGCCTTAACATTCTCAAACCAGCCAGCATTGTCCATCTGCCACATAGCCCTTCTTATTGAAAATACATTAAGGTCGCAGCTTTCAAGAAACCATATAATGCCATCATCGCTGTATTTACTATTAAATTCCTTAACTTTGTCGTATTTAGTTCCTAAAAGGTTGACAAGGCAGTCCATACATCCGCCTATAAGCCTGCCTGATGCCTTTATATTATTAAAGCTTTCTGAACTATTATCAAGCTTCTTATCTCCTATATAAGCTGTAAGCACCTTTTTCTCAGTAAGGTTATACGCTGGCGTAGGATTGTCCTCTGTCTTTAAAGACTCCTTTTCCCACATATCATAACCACTTATATTAAGCTTTTCTCCCGTCAGCACGCCGATTGCATCAAGCTGGGAATTATGAAGCTTGTCTGCACCAAATGCCGCCGCACAAGGTCCATATACGCTTGCAGTATCAGCTATTGTATTAAGCAGAAATGTAAAATTCGTATTGTCTGAATATCCCATAAACCACTTAGGTTCTGCTTTAACAATCTTATCCCAGTCAACATAACCAAGAATTTCACACATAAGCTCACCTCCGCCGCATGATATTAATGCATCAGACTTGTCAGATGTGTACATATCAGTAAGCTCCTGTCCACAAAGCTCTGGCGTATTGCTTATTCCTATTCCATTTGCCTCATATACATTAGGACCATTAACTATTCCATAGCCTAGATTTTTAAATCTCTCCTGTGCCTTTTTAAAACCTGTAATATAAGGCTCCGTTGCACAGCCAAATGATGGTGCAACGAAGCCTATATTTCCATTACAGGCAAGAAAATGCGGATACCTCATATTCTTCTCCCTTAATTATAAATACTTCTTAACTTTACTAATCGCGTTGGCTTTTATAACCGCCTCACAATTCTCCTTAACCCATATAACTCTCTGCTCTTTCTCTGAGTCAAGGCGTGCATACTCGCTTATAACATTACATATTGAGTTATAGCGTTCCCTGGCACATCTTCCCTTCTCAAGCACAAGATAATACCGGTTGTCCTTCTTATATATTCCATTGGCAACTCCCCATACCTTAGGGCATACCATACACATATCTTCAAAGTCCTCAAAGCTGTCAAGAATATATACGCCATAGCCTACAGTCACAACATCACTGACCTTTGGCTTATTATCTTTCGCTTTCTTAGCTTCTTTTATAAATTTCTCTGCCTCAGGTATGTCTTTCATCTGGTCAAATATATCCTTCAACTTATCAAATGCAGCGAACTCCGGAGCTTTAAGATCCTCACCGCCATTCTTTATAACATTACTCTCACTCTTTGACCTGTCACCTAAAGCTTTTGCAGCTCTCTCGCCTGCCTGCTTTAACATATTACCAAAATCTTCCTTTCCTGATGATACAGTAAGAAGGATTGAATGGTCTGGCTGTGGTGCAAGCTGTAATGACATAACGCCGCCACCAAGTTCAACTCCTATATTCTTATGTGCTTCGTCCATAATAACTTCCAACAGATTATGTATCTTTTCTGTGTCATTTCTAAAGAAATCATCAAGTGTTATATTATTATATTCAAGATCCTCTTCGTATAACAGGCATTGAAACTTGTCTTCATTTATCTTCTTAAATTCCATAAATTACCATTCCCATCTAGTCTATATATAATTCAACATTTTAATAATAACATATCTGTCAATATTAATCACGCTAATTTATGCAAAATCTGTCTTACAAGTTTATCCATCATTCTCTCAATATATACATCTTCGCCTTTCACCTCACATCGGAAGCTCTTATCACCCCTGTATATATTGGCTGCAATAACAGCATTTTTACCATTAAATGATACAATCACCTTTGCATCATCTACCATTCCGTAAGACTTAATCCGCCCTATTAATGCACTTTCAATATCTATTATCTTTATAGTCTGCTCATCGCTTGCCTTCCCTATAATACTGCATATTTCCTCATCATCAGCAGTAAGTATTGCAGACACTGCCTCCCCTGTATCCGGTATATATATATTATTCTCCACATAATTATAATCACAGCCTCTTATGTGGTTGAGCCTTAACATTCTTATATTATCGCTTCCTGCAAATACCCCATCACACTCATTTTCCATAAGCATATCAATGCAGTCCTCTATTGTATCTAAAAGCTGGCAACTGGTATTATCATAAATGTATCTGCACCTTTTAAGCTTATCGTAATTGTCCGTATAAAGCTTTACTTTATTATCTGTATCAGCACTTCTTCGTTTCTTCTTAGTTATAAGCACAGCCCTTGTGTCCCGCCTTTTTGTTATTGCACTAAGTGTGACACCTTGTTTTAATATTTCAGACATATCATTAGCAAAAAGTTCATTAAGACCTGTAACTCCCACATCTATATAACCTGCTGATATTGCATCAGATACAGCTACTGACCACGGCACAACATCATTCATATTACATAATACATTTTCAGGCACCCCTGCTATTCCTGATGTATTAAAATGCCTGCCACCGCCTATATCAAACTTAGTAAAGCTCACATCCTTGTGTACCTTTTTAATATGGCTTATGACAAGCTCTGTCTGGGCATTTATTATTTCGTTATTACATATTCCAACTTTCAGCCTCATTTTACTAATATCTTCTTTCCTTATATCCATTTATCTATTAAAAATATCTATTCTAATTAAATGTATCTATTTAAACGTGCCATTTTGCATCTTTTCTTGAAAGTATGTGCATAATATGTTATTTTACCATATGGTAAAAACAATATAAACATTAAATATATACAGATTGGAGATTAATAATGAAACTGCTACTTAAATCTGCTGTCATTGCATTTTCCGCCATCGGAATAGTGTTGTCTTTACACACCATTTCCTATGCGGCAGACAGCAGTACTGCTAATATTGCAAATGCACCGGACATCACATCTGGAAATTCTGCCACAACTGACAATGATACAGCACATAATATAGGCATAACCGTATCCGTTAATAATAATGGCAGTGTATCTGATTACACTAAGAATTTAACAGACGGCTCATATGACACAACTATTAATCTCGTCCCTAATGCCACAGTAAATGTCAAGGCAGATGAGAACATTTATGGGCTTTACATCATATGGAGCAGTGAAGTCACTAATTATACGATTACTTATAACAGCCAGACTGTTAAGTGTGGAGAAAATGGATTTCTTCACGACTATATGGATATCAAAGACGGAAGCCGTGATATTACAATAAATGTACCAGAGGGTATGCAGATATCAGACATATACGCATATTCCAGGGGAAATCTTCCTGACAATGTGCAAAGATGGGAAGCACCTCTGTATGGAATGACAGATATTCTTGTATTCTCAACACACGCTGATGATGAGATATTATTCTTAGGTGGAGTTCTTACTAACTATGGCGGTGAGCAAAATCTTAATGTACAGATTGCCTATATGTGCGATTTCTTTCTCACTGAACCTGTAAGACAGCACGAGGAACTTGATGGTCTGTGGGAATGTGGAATTAAGAATTATCCTGTTAAAGGAACGTTTGAGGACTTATACTCCTTAAGCCTTGAAAAAGCCAAATCACAGTATGTATATGATGATATTATCTCATATTCAACAGAATGTATAAGAAAGTTCAAACCTTTAGTATGTGTATCACAGGATTTCAATGGTGAATATGGACACGGCGGACACCGTATATATGCCGCCGCAATACAGGAAGCATTAGAAGCTTCCAATAACGCTGATATGTATCCCGATTCTGCTTCCAAGTATGGCTTATGGGACGTTCCAAAGGCCTATTATCATCTTTATGGTGATAATACAATAACTCTTGATGTAGATACACCGCTTTATAAGCTTGGCGGCCGCACTTCTGTACAGGTATTGCAGGACGCTTTCAAAAAACATGTATCACAGATATCTTATTCATTTAATATGCTTGACAGCGGTTATGCAATAACCTTTAATGGACAATTCGATACACGTTCATTCGGACTTTACAGAACTCTTGTCGGCTTGGATACTACTAATAATATGATGGAAAATGTTACACCTTACAAAGAACAGGCTGCTACTAAGACAGACGAACCTATAGATGTTGAATTCGGCGTTGACCAAGAAGATACTGCCGATAATGCCGCAAACACCAAGCCTGATATCAAACAATCAGCAGTTACAATAATTGCTATTATTATAATCGGAGTTGTTATTATAGCCCAGGCATATAGAACCAAGAATTTATATAAGAAAAAATATGATGAGAACAAGGACGAATTCGAGAATAAGCAGTAATAAGCCATCAGAATTCCCTATTACATAAAAATACCCCTCCTTACCAATACAGTAAGGAGGGGTTATATTCTGCTTATAATTAGTTGTTAATAAGCTTTCCTGACTCATCATTCCAGCTGTAAAGCTTTCTGATTTCTTCGCCAACCTTTTCTGAAGGATGCTCTGATGCAAGCTTTCTCATAGCCTTGAAGTGAACCTGTCCACCAGCTTCGCTCATATCGAGTAAGAATTCCTTAGCGAATGTACCATCCTGAATATCAGAAAGGATCTTCTTCATAGTCTTCTTAGTCTCTTCTGTTATAAGCTTAGGTCCTGTTATGTAATCACCATATTCAGCTGTGTTAGAGATAGAATATCTCATTCCAGCAAAGCCTGACTGATAGATAAGATCTACAATAAGCTTCATCTCGTGGATACATTCGAAGTAAGCGTTACGTGGGTCATAACCAGCTTCGCAAAGTGTTTCAAAACCAGCCTGCATAAGTGCACATACACCACCACAAAGAACTGCCTGCTCACCAAAGAGGTCTGTTTCTGTCTCTGTTCTGAATGTTGTCTCAAGAACACCAGCTCTTGCTCCACCAATACCAAGTGAATATGCAAGTGCCATATCAAGTGCCTTACCTGTCTCATCCTGCTCTACAGCTACAAGACAAGGAACACCCTTACCTTCCTGATATTCAGAACGTACTGTATGTCCAGGTCCCTTAGGTGCGATCATTGTAACATCAACGCCCTTAGGTGCCTTAATTAAACCAAAATGAACATTGAAACCGTGAGCAAACATAAGCATATTGCCTGGTTCAAGGTTTGGTTCAATATCTTCCTTATATAATTTAGCCTGCTTCTCATCGTTGATAAGAATCATAATAATATCAGCCTGCTTAGCTGCCTCTGCTGCTGTGAATACTTCAAAGCCCTGCTCTTCAGCTCTCTTCCATGACTTTGATCCTTCATAAAGACCGATAATTACGTGGCATCCTGAATCCTTTAAGTTTAATGCATGTGCATGTCCCTGGCTGCCGTAACCGATGATTGCGATTGTCTTTCCATCAAGTAATGATAAATTACAATCTGACTGATAATAAATCTTAGCCTCTGCCATCTTACAAATACCTCCGAATGTAATAAATAATTTATTTTAAATTTGCAGCACCACGAGCAAGTCCAGTTATTCCAGTTCTTGCGAGTTCTGTAATTTTAAAACCATCAAGTAATGCGATAAATGAATCTATCTTACTCTGGCTTCCTGTAAGCGAAATAATAAGAGAATTCTTAGCAACATCTACTATATTAGCCCTGTATATATCTGCCATAGTTGTTATCTGCTGTCTTTCCTCTCTTGTACATAATACCTTGATAAGAACAAGTTCCCTGCATACAGATTCATCATGAGGAAGTTCTACGATTTCCTTTACATCAATAAGCTTAGCAAGCTGCTTTTCAATCTGCTCAAGAATATCATCATCACCTGTTACTGTTATTGTCATTCTTGAAAGCTTAGGGTCAAGTGTCTCACCAACTGTAAGACTGTCAATATTATAGCCTCTTCGGCTGAATAAGCCTGCTACACGGCTAAGAACACCTGATGAATTGTCTACTAGAATTGAAAATACTGCTCTTCTCATATCTCTTTCCTCCATACTGCCAATATATGACAGTCATCTAAAATCACACATTATTGTAGCAACTGCCAGCTTTATTGTCAACAAAAAGCACATTAGCTCTTAATTTTTTTACATCTTCCTCATCGTGTGTGGATATTATCACAATACGATTATTGATATTATTCATTATATAATTAATAACATTATCTTTGGTAACTTCATCAAGACCTGCAAATGGCTCGTCCATAATAACTATATCCGATTCAGCCATCACTGCCCTTACAATCTCAACACGCCTCTTCATGCCACCGCTTAATTCACTACAAGGCTTATCTAGTGCCTCTTTGTCAAGAAGCTTTAAAAGCTCACTCTTTACAGCAAAAGCCACGTCTTTGGCAGAATTCTTCTTATTCTTCTTTAGCACCATTTTTACATTAATCACTGGTGACAGGTGTTCTATAAGCCTGCAATCCTGAAATACTGCTGAAAACCCTGGCTTAACACTTTGTCCATTATCATTAACGAATTCCACTATGCCTTTATCCGTCTTTTCAACTCCCATTATAATATTAAGCAGTGTCGTCTTTCCAGCACCTGATTGTCCCCTGATACAGATTATCTTAGATGAAGTAAATTCTGCATTAGCATTAGCAAGGACTGTGATGTCATTGTACTTCTTTGATATATCTGATAATTTTAATGTTTTCATATTTTTACCAATTTAATAATTTTATATATGCTGTATGCACTTATATAGCATCTTCGCAAGCCATATTATACATTTTTCTATAACAAGGCTCACCACAATTACAACTATGCTCCACGAGAATAACTCAGCAGATAAAAGATACATTTTGGCATAGTACATCTGCGTACCGATTGTCCCTGTCACAAGCCCTATTATCTCTGCCGATATTCCAGCTTTAAAGCACATTCCGGCTGCCACCTTTAACTGTGCTGTAATATACGGATATACACCTGTAAGATATACATATCTGAATGTGTTAAATGCAGTCATATCATATACTCTGGCAAGTTCTATCTGCTTGTTATCTGTATTATCAATGCCTTCTTTTACGCCTGTCGTAATCATTGGTATTACAACCATTGCACTGATAATAAATGTAACATTTTTAGAACCCCACCACATAAGCACAAGTATTATAAATGCCGCAACCGGAAGGGATTTCATTAACTGTACGGCAATGCCGAGCCACTCCTTTAAAAAATCAAACCGTGCAGACAATATTCCTGCACATATTCCAATCAGACAGCCAGCAAGCATACCCGACATAATATGCATAACACTTAAATACAGTATCCCATAGAACTGCCTTGTAACAAGCATACCCGCCAGTGTCCTTAATACAGTAACAGGACTTGCAAGCAAAAGCTCAAGTCCTGTCATCACACTGGCAATCTGCCATATTATCAGCCACAAAGATACTGCCGCCAGCCTTTTTATAAGCTTATTAATCTTATCCGGCTTCATTACCCTTATCCTTCTTATCAGCTTTACTCACAAGCACCTTCTGAATCATCTTATTGCCAACAGATAATATGCGGAATATATATCCCCCACACTCTGTTTCAAACTCTTCATTCTCATCAGGAATCTTACCAAGCTTATATATAAGATATCCATTGATAGTATCAATATCTTCACAGTCAAACTTAATATCAAGCTTCTCTTCAATATCTTCAAGAGGTGTCTGGCCGTCCATCTCGTAACTTCCATCAGAAAGCTGTCTTATCTGCTCCTCTTCCTCGTCATATTCATCAAAAATATTACCTACTATCTCTTCAAGTATATCTTCCATTGTAATAATTCCTGTTGTCTGTCCATACTCATCAACAACAACAGCAAAATGATTCTTCTTTGACTGCATTTCCTTAAACAATACACTTATGCTTCTTGTCTCTGGAATACAGAATGGGTCAAACATAACCTGATTTTTAACCTGATAAAGCTTCTTATCCTTATCACTGCCTTTAACGTATACCTTCAGAAGATCTCTGATATGTAATATGCCAATTATGTTATCAATATCATCATCATATACAGGATATCTTGAGTAGCTTTCTTCCATCACTATATCAAATGCCTCTTTAACTGTAAGTGAGGCATCAAGTGCTACTATGTTCTTCCTGTGGGTCATAACATCTGATGCCTGCTTCTCGGCAAATTCAAATATATTGCCAATCATCTCAGCTTCATTCTCAGCTATAACTCCCTGTTCATGGCTTTCATTAACCATATCCATAATTTCTTCTGTTACATCTTCGTCGCGTTTTCCTTTAGTAAGCTTCTTAAATAAGCCAGAAAACAATCCTTGGTTCCCATCCGCGGGATGACCATCATTCATAGTTATATCCATTTCCTTTCGTTATTTAGATAATTATATTATTATATAATTATTCCCTATAGAATACCATATATTCTATTATATCGTCAATCTTGTTTCAGGTTCATCTCAAGACTAACCCTCAATGCCTTGTCAACCTGATTAATTATCTCATTATCAAGATGACATACTTTATCTTTGAGTCTTTTCTTGTCTATTGTTCTTAACTGTTCCAGCAATATAACTGAATCTTTTACGATATCGTAATGACACGCATCAATCTCAACGTGCGTTGGCAGCTTAGCTTTATTCATCTTGGATGTTATAGCTGCACATATAACTGTCGGACTATGCCTGTTGCCTGTATCATTCTGAATTATAAGAACAGGTCTTATACCTCCCTGTTCAGAACCTACCACAGGTCTTAAATCTGCATAAAATATATCCCCACGTTTAATTACCACTTATATCACACTCCCAAAGCATTTACTTAATTGTTTATACTCAAAGTATTGCCAAGGTTTCTGACGTGTATTCAATTATTTTGCAGGTTTGTTATTTAATAATTTTATGAAAATGCTGTATATTCCACTACTTCTTAATCTGTTATTAACTTCCAGTTCTCATGAAAATAATCATGACTTCCAATATATTGTCCATTAAGATAATAATTTCTTGGAATTCTCTTGCCAAGGTCACACACAAATTCATAATTAAATGTTCCTGCTAAAGCAGCAATCTCTTCAACTGTAATCTCTGCATCCTTGTCTTTTCCTACTAATGTTACAACATCACCACGATTTACAGGACCTATATCTGTAACATCTACCATCATCTGGTCCATACATACCCTTCCTGTTATAGGAGCTTTCTTACCATTAATAAGCACATATCCCTTTGATGATAATGACCTTGGATATCCATCGCCATATCCCACTGTTACAGTTGCAAGCACTGTTTCTCTCTTAGTTTCAAATGTTCCGCCGTAACCTATCTTTTCTCCTGCTGGAACTGTCTTTACCATAGCCACATGGCTTTTGAGCTGTAGTGCTGGTTTCAGTGCTACTGCTGACTTATCCACTTCATCTGATGGATACATTCCATATAAAGCAATTCCAAGTCGCACCATTCCATGATTAGCCTGTGGCATATCTATAATAGCTGCACTGTTGGATACATGCTTTATCTCAAATGATATACCTTCTTTCTTCAACGCATCGTCAAAAGCATCATACTTTGCAATCTGTCTTAATGCAGCGGTCTTATCCTTCTCATCAGCAGTTGCAAGATGTGTAAACAGGCCTCTTGCATTGAGTGCCTTTAAATTCTTTATCTTTTTAACTATCTCAACACCACTTTCATCTGGCTCAAGACCTATTCTTCTCATTCCGGTATCAACCTTGATATGGCAGAAAGCTACCTTTCCAAGCCTTAAGGCAACATCATTAAGTGCCTTGGCTGTCTCATAGTCAAATACTGTTGCATCTATTTCATTCTTAACCAATGCCTCATATTCCTCAGGCTCAACATAGCCTAATATAAGTATTGGCTTATTAATTCCATTTTCTCTTAAATTAACAGCTTCATCCAGCGTAGCAACTGCATATCCATATACTAAATCTCTTACTGCCTTGGATACAGCCACATCTCCGTGTCCATAGCCATCTGCTTTAACAACTGCAAGTGCCTTTGTTGAAGGTTCTGTCTTGCTCATAAGCTCAATACAATTAGCCCTGATTGCATCCAGATCTACATCTGCATATACTCTGTAATACTTACTCATTATTCACCTCTTGCTTTTATAAGCACATTTTTTATATTGTCAATAATATCGCCCGCAACCATAGAATACTTACCATTACTTAAGGCAGCTTCATCTCCTGCACAGCCGTGTATATATACGCCAAGTGCTGAAGCTTCAAAAGTAGTAAGTCCCTGTGCCATAAGTCCTGTTATTATGCCTGAAAGCACATCTCCCGAACCTCCTGTTGCCATTCCATCATTGCCTGACATATTAATATACACTCTTTCTCCATCAGAAACAATAGTTCTTGCATCTTTTAATACACATACGCAATTATGTTCTCTTGAATATGTTCTTGCTGTATCTATAGGATTATTCTTTATCATCGCAATATCAAGTCCTGTAAGACGTGACATTTCTCCTATGTGTGGTGTAACGACAACATTCTTATCTGACATATCATCTTTATATGAAGCATTACCACTATTGCCGCCAGCTTCATAGTCTACATCATCATTACTGCCATCAAGTTCAATTTTATATTGGGCGATTATATTAAGGGCATCTGCATCATACAGCTTTTTAATATTCTTCTTTGCTGACACACTTCTTACAAGCTTTACTGCACTTTCTTCCATAGACAGCCCCGGACCTATGCACACAACATCTGCCCAGCAGATACATTTATCCACTAATGTCTCTGTATTCTTAACAAAATCGCCACATTCCTCATCAGTATCATATGTATCAACAATACATTCCATATTGCCCGTTATAACTGCTGTACGGTTGCTTATATGCGTAAGGGTTCTTACAAGCCCTGCACCTATACGTGCCGCCGCTCTTGAACTTAATACTGCTGCACCTCCATAAAGCCTTGAACCAGCTATTACAAGTGCCTTTCCAAATGTTCCTTTATTGCCATCAGGCTTTCTTAGCGGAAGCATATCAGATATATCACTATAATCATATGTGAAAATATCCCTTGTCATATCCGGATATTGTGCAAAACCTATATCTTTTCTTATAATCTTCCCACAATATGAAGCTGCTGGATATAATATATGTCCGATTTTTTCAAATCCGAAGGTAACTGTTATATCAGCATTAACCGCAGATCCCATAACCACACCTGTCGATGCACTTATACCTGATGGTATGTCAACAGCCACAACAAGCCTGTTTCCATTATTGTCGCTATTCTGTGTATACTGTGAACGCACTGATGTACTGCATTTATTAATTGTATCTACTACTATTCTGGCCTCTCCTGCCAGTTCTCTTGATAAGCCATTGCCAAATAAGGCATCTACAATAACCCCATATTTAGAAAAATCCGGGCTATTAATACATTCTATGCCCAGATTCTTTATTATGTTCAATTGTATATCGAATTCTTTGGTAGAAGCGTGTGAGTTAATTATATACACATCCACATTGTAGCCCTTAAGATAAAGCTGTCTTGCCACCGCAAGTCCATCTGCCCCATTATTGCCACGTCCACATACGCATATAATGTCTGTATGTATATTTCCTTTAACCTTGCTTTCAATAGCTTCTGTCACTGAGAGTGCGGCTCTTTCCATAAGCACAACTGATGGTATACCAAGAGTATTAATTGAATAAGAATCCACATTCTTCATAGAAGCCGCATCTAATACATATCTCATTCCTGCTTATCTCCTACATTGCCTTCATTAATTCTGTCAACTGCACTACAATTCTCAGGTCCGATAATATCGTGTATAAGAGAATACATATTATTATTAACAGTTTCTTTATCCTGTTTTATAAGAATATTCTTCTTAAGCTTGACTCTTGTAGCATTAATCCACTTATCAAGTACCTCTATATCCTCTGTATTGGCATTCATTCTGTCATAGCAGGCTTTAAGTGTCTCTGTAAGAAGCTTCTCGTTAGCCCTTGCCAATTCTCTTGGTACTTCTAAGAGTTCATCTTCAAGCGAAGCTATCTTGTCATTAGACTCCTGTATAAGTCTTTGGTTCTGGCTCATACGCTTCTGCTTCTGCCTGCTTGAATCATCATCTTCCATATTCTCAACAACATCATTGATAAACTGCTTTTTAAGCTTCTTGATATCTTTAATGTCATTATTAATTCTTCCCTGCTTCTTAAGCAGTTCATTAACCTGTTTCTCCCAATACGCAATCTCATCTGTCTTATTCTTCTCGTTAATAAGGTGATACCATCGCTCATCAAGCGTAAGAATCGGAATATTCTTAAATACATCACTATTCTTTAACAATTCATAAGTTATCTTAGACACCATCAATTCCCCCTTTGGATTTAATATCTTTATGAGTGCTTATTGGCAATTGTGTAAGAAAGTCTCATAAGGCTTTCTGATAAATGTACATTCTCAACTATTACGTCATCTGGCAGATTAAGATCTGTATGTGCGAAATTCCATATAGCCTTAATTCCTGCATCTGCAACCTGCTTTCCGATTTCCTTAGCCGCCTGCTTTGGTATTGTCAGTGCAACTATCTCTATATCGTTCTTATGTATAAAATCGGCAAGTTGATCCATCATCATTATATCTATTCCGTGAATGCTTTCACCTTTAAGCTCTGGATTGTTATCAAATACGCCGCATATAACAAAACCACGCTTCTCAAAGTCTGTATAATTAACAATAGCACGTCCAAGGTTACCAGCACCTATTATTATCATATTATGCTTCCTGTCTATTCCAAGTATCTTGCCTATCTCATCATAAAGATACTTCACATTATATCCATATCCCTGCTGTCCAAAACCTCCGAAATTATTGAGGTCCTGTCTTATCTGTGATGCTGTAACTTTCATTCTCACACTTAAATCTTTAGATGAAATCCTCTGAACACCACTTTCTATAAGTTCGCCCAGATATCTGTAATATCTTGGCAATCTTCTTATAACAGCCGATGAAATCTTCTTTTTCTCTTCCATAACATTCTCCATTCCTGTGCAATACTGCTACGAAAAGGAGATGGGAAACCTGTAATTACCAGCTTCCCATCAGCCTTCAAAATTAATGTTAATTATATAACTATTTTGCTAAAAAGTAAAGAAATGTACTCTATCCAAGCACTCTCTTAGCAATATCCACAGACTCCTTTGCATCCTTTGAATAGAAATCTGCATGTATTTCCTTAGCATATTCAGGAGTAAGCACTGCTCCTCCTACCATAACCTTACAATCAAGATTGTTCTTATGTATAAGTTCTATTGTCTTTTTCATTGAAACAAGTGTTGTTGTCATAAGTGCTGACAGACCACAAAGCTTCGCACCATTTTCTTTAATCGCATCTACAACAACCTGATATTCAACATCCTTTCCAAGATCAATAACCTCATAACCATAATTCTCAAGAAGTACCTTTACGATATTCTTTCCAATATCGTGGACATCTCCCTTAACCGTCGCAATAACAATCTTTCCCTTGCTTACAGGTGCATTATTGCTCATAATCATATGTTTTCTTATAACCTCAAACGCTCCCTGTGCAACGCCAGCCGCCATTATAAGCTGTGGCAGGAATAATGTTCCCTTCTCGAACTCCTCACCTATCTTATCAAGTGCAGGAATCAAGGCATTATTAACAATGTCCATAGAATCCATACCTGCAAGAAGTTCTTCTGTTATTGCTGCACCTTCATTTTTTAGACCTTTCTCTACTGCATAGAATAAGTCATCACAGGTATAACTGCCCTTCTTATCCTTAAGATTAACACTTCCACCTGCCTGTGCTGTCTGACCACCCTGTACTGCATTTGCCGCTGTATTCATTGGATTAATCTTGCTTATATTAGGCATTGAAGCATAAGCCTTAATATAATCAACAGAATTCTTATCTATATTGGCAAGAAGCTTATATGCCCTTACTGCCCCCATCATCTCATATATGTTAGGGTTAATAATCGCAAGATCAAGACCATTCTGCATAGCCATTGTTAAGAAAATGTGATTGACAAGCACTCTGTTAGGAAGTCCGAAAGATATATTCGATACACCAAGCACCGTCCTTAAGCCAAGAGTATGCTTAACCTCATAAAGTGCATTAAGCGTTTCCATTACCCCCTCCTGTTCGGCTGAGGCTGTAAGTGTAAGACAGTCTATATATATATCCTCTTTAGGAATTCCTATAGCTATTGCCCTGTCCATAATCTTTCTTGCTATGGCAACTCTGTCTTCTGCTTTCTTAGGAATACCATCTTTATCAAGAGCAAGGCCAATTACTGCCGCACCATATTTTTTAACTATTGGCAGAATGTTATTAAGAGAGTCTTCTTCTCCATTAACTGAATTGACAATCGGCTTACCATTATATACTCTTAATGCAGCATCAAGAACCTCAGGTATAGTTGAGTCAAGCTGGAGAGGCACATCCACAACCGACTGAAGTGCTTTCACAGTATCAACCATCATCTGTCTTTCATCAATTCCCGGAAGTCCTACATTGACATCAAGAATATCAGCACCCGCACCAGTCTGTTCTAATGCCTGTCCAAGTATATAATCCATATCATTATCTAAGAGTGCCTGCTTAAATACCTTTTTACC
The DNA here is from genome assembly GCA_900112995.1 of [Lactobacillus] rogosae. Classification (GTDB taxonomy): domain Bacteria; phylum Bacillota; class Clostridia; order Lachnospirales; family Lachnospiraceae; genus Lachnospira; species Lachnospira rogosae. The sequence continues at coordinate 68,268 of FONU01000007.1, forward strand.
TGTTGGGTTAATTCTCTCTCCTACAACTCTTGGCTGGTCAACTATAACTGTGCTTGTAGCTGAGCATACAGCCGATGGCATTTTCACTGGCTCTTTTGCTAAATTGCCTTCTTTATGTAACATATCTGATAAGAACTTTATGAATTCAGGAGTTGTTCCACAACAACCACCGAATATTTTAATGCCATACTTTCTTAAATCCTTCATAAATTCAGCAAACTGCTCTGCTGTCACATTATATTCATTAGTAACAGGGTCGGGAAGTCCTGCATTAGGCTTTACTATAACCGGAAGATTAGTCCAGCCTGTAAGTTCCTTAATAACCGGCTCAAGTTCCTTAGGTCCAAGTGAACAGTTGACACCTAAGGCATCAACTCCAAGTCCTGATATTGTAAGTGCAAATGAAGATATCTGACATCCTGTAAATGTACGCATATTTTCTTCAAATGTCATAGTCGTCATTATTGGAAGCTGGCTATTCTCCTTTGCTGCAAGCACTGCCGCTTTCACATCTAACAGATCTGTCATTGTCTCAAATACAACAAGATCTGCACCTGCCGCCTCACCAGCCTTTACTATCTCAGCATACATCTCATAAGCTTCCTCAAAGCTTAATGTACCTGTTGGCTCTAGAAGCTGTCCTATAGGTCCTACATCAAGTGCTACAAGTGCTCGTGGATTCACATTGGCACACGCCTTCTTTGCATTTTTAATTCCCGCTGTTACAAGTTCATCAACTGAATGCCCACATTCTTCAAGCTTATATCTGTTGCCACCAAATGTATTGGCATATATTATGTCTGCACCTGCCTTTAGATACTGCTCGTGTATGGAAATGAGAAGTTCCGGTTCTGTAATATTAAGCATCTCTGGTGTTTCACCCATCTTCATTCCTGCCGCCTGAAGCATAGTACCCATTCCACCATCAAGAATCACATAATCCTTTTGTAAAAGTTCTTTTAATTTATTCATTACAATGTCCTCCTGCTTCCCTGAATCTACATGTACCTTTAAGGTTACACGACATACAGCCTTTTTTCTTTGAACTGACCTCTCCGGTTGTAAGCCCAATAACTGCTGTTACAGACTTGGTTGGTGTCATCATATCAGTCTTTCCTATATTAAGCCCTATAAGCTTAGGTGCATTTAGTATTTTTAAGAATTCGCCCTGCTGTGACAAAGGCAGATCACCATATCCTATTCCAAACCTGAATGTCTGGTTATACTCTGGAAGTTCCTCTTTAATAACAGCCTCAACCTTATCGCATACCTGTTCAATTGCTGCACTTGCCATACTGTCTGATATTACAGCCCTGGCAAGGTCTGATGCCTGCATTATCCTTAACATCCTGTCTATTCCATCAGAGATTGTCACTGCTATAAGTGCCGCTTTATTACAGCCTTTAAGATGTTCTTTAATTGAGTTTCCTTTTAATGTAACAGAAGTTCCTTCAAGCCTTACGCCCTCATCAACCTGTGTCACATCCACTACCCTGTATACATATCTTGGAACTGCCGCTTTTAAGACCTCTGCCTCACATTCATCTATAAGGCTGTTTATTGTCTCATCTGCCCCTATTCCCTTGTATCCTAAGTATCTTAATACTTCTGCCCTGTTTATACTGCCTAATGTCACCTGTTTTTTCATTTATTTATTCTTTCTTGCTTTGTCCTTATGCTTGCCTTTTCCTCTGCCCTTGCCTCTTGACTGGTTAGCCTTCTCAACATTAACACGGCGTCCCTTAATCTGCACGTTATCATTCATTGCCTTAAGAATTTTCTCTGCGTGTATAGCTGGTACATCAACAAATGTATAGTTGTCCATCATATCTATCGCGCCTACAAGCTTGCCAGGCATACCAGATTCACCTGCAATAGCTCCAAGAATATTAGCTGGCTTTATTTTATCCTTTTTTCCAATATTAATAAAGAGTCTTACCATTCTTGAATCATCTTTATCTGTATCAAAATGGAATTCTTCTACTTCATCTTCTCTGTCAAGGGTATCACCTATAAGCATTTTTAAAAGTGCTGCTGCCATATCCATAGATGTATATTCTTCCTGATTAACGTGTTCTTCAACAAGATTAACCATATCTGTAAGTCCACCCTCTTCGATTGTCTGTCTGATTTTATCAAACATATTATCAAGCTTGGTGTTCTTAACATCATCCAATGATGGAACAGGCTTTGCAAGTATCTTAGTCTTACAGTAACGCTCGATATCCTTTAACTTATACACTTCCTTGCCACTTATAAATGAAAGTGCCATTCCAGATCTTCCTGCACGCCCTGTTCTTCCAATTCTATGAACATAATATTCCTCATCCTGAGGAATGTCATAGTTAAATACCATATCTACATCATCAACATCAATTCCTCTTGCTGCTACATCAGTTGCTATAAGTATGTCTACCTTGCCGCTTCTAAAGTCATCCATTACTCTGTCACGCTGCTGCTGTTTCATATCACCATGTATTCCGTCAGCAAAATAACCTCTGCCCTTAAGCTCTGATATAAGCTCATCAACCTGTCTTTTAGTGTTACAGAACACTACTGAAAGTCTTGGATTGTATATATCAATAAGCCTGCACAATACTTCTGTCTTATTCTTAGGTCTTACCTCATAATAGAACTGTTCTATATTAGATACTGTAAGTTCTTTTCTTACTACCTTTATAATCCTGGCATCTTTCTGGAAGTTTCTTGCAATATCCATAATAGCCTTTGGCATAGTAGCTGAGAACATTACTGTCTGTCTGTCTTCTGGCGTTTCTGTAAGAATTGTTTCCATATCTTCCCTGAATCCCATATCAAGCATTTCATCAGCTTCATCAAGAATAACCATATTAATATTATCAAACTTAACAGTCTTTCTTCTCATATGGTCCATAACTCTTCCAGGAGTTCCAACAATAATCTGTACGCCCGTCTTTAATGACTTTATCTGTCTTACTATCTCCTGTCCTCCATATACTGGAAGAACTTTAATATCACTCATATATTTGGCAAGTTTTCTTATCTCCTCAGCCACCTGTACAGCAAGCTCTCTTGTAGGGCAGAGTACGATTGCCTGAGGCTTTTTTATCTGTGGGTCTATCTTCATAAGCATAGGAATTGTGTATGCTGCTGTCTTACCAGTACCTGTCTGTGCCTGTCCGACAACATCAATACCTTCACATACAGCTGGAATTGCCTGTGTCTGTATAGGTGAAGTTTCCTCAAATCCCATATCCTCAATAGCTCTTAATATTCTTTCATCAATGTTTAACTCGTCAAATTTCATTCATTTCCTCATTTCTTAAATTTAATACACTTATCTTAGTCTAACTTTTTAATAATACATTATAGGAAGAAATAAGTCAAAAAAATTGCAATTTATTCTTAAAGCAAGTATAATTCAACTAATTAATTTAAAGAAAGGAACACTGTTATTATGATTCTTTCCTGTAATAATATAAGTAAATCTTTTGGAACAGATGTTATTATCAAATCCTGTTCTTTTAATATTGAAGACCACGAAAAAGCAGCTATCGTTGGTATCAACGGTGCTGGAAAGTCTACTCTTTTAAAGATTATAACCGGAATTGAACCTGCTGACACAGGACTTGTAACGTTAGCTAAGGACAAGACTTTAGGTTATCTTTCACAGCAGCAAAATCTTAATTCAGACAACACCATTTATGATGAGCTTTTATCTGTGAAGCAATATATCCTTGATATGGAAGCACAGCTAAGAAGTATTGAGAACCAGATGAAATCAGCAGATGATACAGCTCTTGAAACACTTATGAAGAAATATTCAGACCTTAACCACGAGTTTGAATTAAACAACGGTTACGCTTACAAAAGCGAGATAACTGGTGTTCTTAAAGGCCTTGGCTTTGCAGAAGAAGATTTCACACTTAATGTTAATACTTTATCAGGCGGACAAAAGACACGGGTTGCACTTGGCAGGCTTTTATTATCAAAGCCTGATATTATACTTCTTGACGAGCCTACCAACCACCTTGATATGGAGTCTATAAGCTGGCTGGAGAACTATCTGCTTAACTACAGTGGTGCTGTACTTATAGTTGCCCACGACAGATATTTCCTTGACAAGATAGTAAGCAAGATTATCGAGTTAGACAATGGCAATGCAACTGTATTCTCAGGCAACTATACTGATTACGCTTCAAAGAAAGCTATCCTGCGCAATATGCAGCTAAAGGAATATCTTAACCAGCAGCGTGAAATCAAACATCAGGAGGAGGTTATAACAAAGCTTAAGCAGTTCAACCGTGAGAAATCTATTAAAAGAGCTGAAAGCCGTGAAAAAATGCTTAACAAGATGGAATTTGTCGATAAGCCTGAAATTTTAAACGACAAAATGGATATTAAGCTTGAACCTAATGTAATAAGCGGTAATGATGTCCTTACTGTAGACAACCTTACTAAAGGTTTTGACGGAACTGTTCTTTTTGATAACATATGCTTCCAGATTAAACGTGGTGAACGCGTAGCACTTATCGGAAGTAACGGAACAGGCAAGACAACAATATTAAAATTAATTAATGGAATTATACCTGCCGATTCAGGCTCGATATATCTTGGTGCTAAAGTAAATATTGGTTATTATGATCAGGAACACCACGTTCTTGACCCTGACAAGACTATTTTTGATGAAATCAGGGATGCTTACCCAGACCTTAATAATACACAGATAAGAAATACACTTGCAGCATTTTTATTCACCAATGAAGATGTATTTAAGTATATAAAAGACTTAAGCGGTGGCGAGCGCGGACGTGTATCATTAGCCAAACTTATGCTCTCTAATGCCAACTTCCTTATATTAGATGAGCCTACTAACCACCTTGATATCACTTCAAAGGAAATTCTTGAAAATGCACTTAATAGTTACACAGGTACTGTCCTGTTCGTATCACACGACAGATACTTTATTAATTCTACTGCAACAAGAATTATTGAGCTTGCCAATAAAACAGTTGTTAATTATATTGGTAATTATGACTATTATCTTGAAAAAAAGGATATACTAGGAGCAAAACCAATAACCAATAACACTTCTAAATCCAGCAGTTCAGCCATTTCAAAGCTTAACTGGCAGGAAGAAAAGGTAAAGCAGGCACAGCAAAAGAAGATTAAAAACGAAATCAAGCGTACTGAAGAACGTATGGCTTTAATTGAGGCTGAGATTGAGGAACTTGATAATATGTACGCCGACCCTGCCATAAGCAGTGATACTGCCAAACTTATGGAAATACACACCAGGAAGGAAGCTCTTAGCAAAGAGCTTGATGAGCTATATGATAAATGGGGAGAATTAACATTATAATTCCAATACCAAAAACAGCGAAAAATGCCGAAATAAGGCAATTCTTAAGCGTTTTTTATTGACAAAATTACCTATATGGAGTATAAATAACCTATACTTATTATTACTTATTTCATTTAAGGAGGATGTAGTTTATTATGAATAAGACAGAGTTAGTTGCTGCAATCGCAGAGAAGGCTGAACTTTCAAAGAAGGATGCTGAGAAGGCTTTAAAGGCTTTCACAGAAACTGTTGCTGAACAGTTAAAGAATGGTGACAAGATTCAGTTAGTTGGTTTCGGTACTTTCGAAGTTGCTGAAAGAGCTGCTAGAACAGGTCAGAATCCTCAGACAGGTAAGGCTATTGAAATTCCTGCTTCTAAGGCACCTAAGTTTAAGGCTGGTAAGGCTTTAAAGGATACTGTTAACTCAGCTAAATAATTAATATTCGATAGTGGATATTGCGACTGTCACTTAGGTGACAGTCTTTTTTATATGTATTTATAGATACATATAAATATTATCAATGAAATTCAGAAAACGGAGACACACTATGGAAATAGAACGTAAATTCTTAGTTGCACAATTGCCAGATAATCTGGACAATTATAATTGCAGATATATTGAACAGGGTTATCTTTCAACTAAACCTGTAGTCAGGGTAAGACGTGATAATGATGATTATTATCTTACTTACAAAGGCAGTGGTATGATGGCACGTGAAGAATACAATCTTCCACTCACCAAAGACTCGTATGAACATTTGATTAAAAAAGCTGACGGTAATATAATAACCAAAAAGCGTTATGAAATTCCAGATGGTAACGGATACACTATTGAACTTGACATATTTGAAGGAGCATTCAACGGCACTGTTATTGCAGAAGTTGAATTTAACACTATAGAAGAAGCTGACAATTACATTATGCCAGAGTTTTTTACAGAAGATGTAACTAATAACCCTGAATATCACAACAGCAATATGAGTAAAAAGAAGTTCGACTAACGTAAACACTCTAAGAAAAGAGGATAACCTGATGAAAAAACTCTCTGATATATTAGATATAAGTCCTGATATTACTCTTGAAACACTTCAAAGAGCAAGAATGGCAGCCTTAACACTTATCAAATGGCTTCTCTGCTCTTTATTTACAGGAAGCTTTATAGGACTTATCGGAGCATTATTTTATAAAGCTTTACAATATGTAACAAGCTTTCGGATCCAACACCCTTACACTTTATTCTTTCTTCCTGCTGCCGGTATAATAATCGTTCTTATGTACCATTTTACGCACGAAGACAAGAATACAGGAACTAATCTTGTAATAACAGCAATCCAGTCCAATGCAGAAGTTCCTGTCCGTGTTGCTCCTCTTATTATAATATCAACACTGCTTACACATCTTTGCGGTGGTTCAGCAGGACGAGAAGGTGCAGCCCTGCAGGTTGGCGGCTCCTTAAGCAATTTTATCGCCAAAATATTACATTTTGACGACAAAGATACAAGAATTATGATTATGTGCGGAATGAGTGCCTGTTTCTCTGCTCTTTTCGGAACTCCTATAGCCGCAGCCATATTTTCTATGGAGGTTATAAGTGTGGGGGTTATGTATTACGCCGCACTTGTTCCCTGTATTATATCCGCACTTATTGCTTCCGGCGTAGCTGGGTTATTCAATATAACACCAACTATGTTTATAATAAGCGAAATATGTGAACTAAGCATATCTACCGGAATAAGATTTATGATAATGTCAGTAATATTTGCCCTCGCAAGCATTGTATTCTGTTATATGCTTCATTCATCAGCCAAAATATATTCTGAATACTTAAGCAACCCATATATCCGTATTATAATAGCTGGTGTGCTTGTTATTATTTTAAGATATATAACCGGTACTACTGATTATCTTGGTGCTGGTGCTCCTATGATTGCGGCAAGCTTTATAACAAGCTGTTCGTGGTATGTCTTTATTTTAAAAATGCTGTTTACAGCCATTACATTAGGTGGTGGATTTAAAGGCGGTGAGATTGTCCCTACACTTTTTGTCGGTGCAACTCTTGGAAGCTTTTTGGCTCCTGTATTCGGACTTCCAATCGGCTTATGTGCCGCGTGCGGTATGGTAAGCGTATTCTGTGGCGTAACTAACTGCCCACTCACTTCTTTCATATTATCAATTGAAATGTTTGGTGCTGGTTCAATGAAATTCGTAATTATATGCGTAGCAATAAGTTATATGCTCTCTGGCTACTACAGTCTTTATAACAGCCAGAAGATTGTTTACTCTAAATACAAGACAGAATATATTAACAGACATTCACATTAATTATAATAAAAAAGGCAATTCATACAGAATTATCATATCTACCGATTTTTCTGCTAATGAATTGCCTTTTTACTGCTTTTACCGCTTTTACTGCTTTAACTATGCATCATTCTTATATATTTTATTTGTAGAAATTGTCCTCTGGAAGCTTTCCACCAACTGAAGCTGGATTTGCTTCGTAAAGAACATTTAAATATTTGCTTATTTTGTCTTTGGCATCACTGCCTGTTATTATTGTTATGTTGCATTTAGGTATTGCCTGCTTTGCAACTGCGGCTTTTGTTATACCATATTTTTCTACAAGTGTTGAAACCTCATCTACATTTGCATTAACATAATCTGCTGAAAGCTTATATTCCTCAAGGAACTTGTCAACCGCAGCCTTATGGTTATTGTAATATTCTGTATTGACAACTATTACACCTGTTACTACTGTACTTCCGTCCTTTGATACATTTTCCCATTCCTTAGTAACATCAAGAGCTATTCTTGCTTCCTTATTATTCATAAGAACTGTTGTAGCAAATGGCTGTGGAAGCATAGCTACAGTTTCTTCCTTCGCTGATGCCATAATAGCCGCAACCTCGGAAGCCTCTGACTTAAATTCAATGTGTACATCCTTATCAGGGTCAATTCCGTTGGTATTTAAAAGGTATCTTAATGTATATTCAGGTGTAGTTCCTTTACCTGTTGTGTATATTGTACGTCCTTTAAGGTCGCTTACATTAGTTACCTCGCCCTTATTATCAAGTATATATAACACGCCAAGTGTATTAATTCCTACAACAGATACCTTGCCATTACTCTTATTATAAAGTGTTGCCGCCGCATTACAAGGCATAGCTGCAATCTGGACATCGCCCTTTATAAGGTCTGCTGTAAATGCATCTGCCGCCGCCTCTATCTGAAATGTGTAATTATTGGCTGTTTTATTATCCTCATTATCGCTCATAAGCTTAACCATTCCGATAGCTGTAGGTCCTTTAAGTGCAGCTACTTTTATGTCTTCGCTTACATACTCACTTGTACTTTCCTGTGTTGCATTGTCTGACTTATCACTGCTGTTACTGCCACAGGCTGTAAACATTACGCTGACCATTACAAGCATAAGAATAGCAGCTGTCAGTTTCCTCATTCTCTCTCTCATATTGTTTCCTTCCATTCCTTTATAATTATCTGTAATGACATTATTCCGTTAAATGTATTGATATCCGGATAATATATTATAGAAATTCTCATTCCTGCCCTTGGAATATCATCTATATTATTAATTCCAAACTGTACAGCAGGTACATAAGTTCCGTCCTCTGTTTCTAACTGGCATCTAAGAACATTTTTGTTCTTTCCAATAACTGAAGCTGTCTTTACATATAAGTTCCTATCTGCAAATACCGGCTTTTCATTACCCTTTCCGAATGGTTCAAGCAGCTTTAACTGGTTAACCAGCCGGATATTGGCATACGATACAGGCATTGGAACATCAATCCACATTTTAGGAATTAAATCCTCATCTGTAAGTATCGCATTATCATTCAGCATTTTTCTGAATATGTCAATATCAGATATTGCTAATGATAAACCAGCCGCCATAGGATGTCCACCATATTTAGTGAGAACATTTTTACATTTATTAATCTCTTCGTACATATTATAGCCTTCGATTGAACGTCCTGAGCCTTTTGCCCCGTCCTCAGCATTAGTAATAACAAATGTAGGCCTGTAATATCTTTCTTTAATTCTGCCTGCTATTATTCCAGCTATGCTCTCGTGGCAGTCCTTTAAATATATAACAAGCACTCTATCCTTAAGAAGACCAGTATTCTCTACTAATTCTATTGCCTTCTGCGTCTCCTGCTCTGTCATTGACTTTCTTTCATTATTAAGGGCTATAAGCTCTTTTGCCATATTATGTGCCTTTTCATTATCCTTGCAAAGCATAAGTTCAATTGCCTGTCTTGCTGTATCAAGACGTCCACTGGCGTTAAGACATGGTCCTATTACAAAGCCTATATGATATGAGCTTATATTATTAATATCAAGCTGGCACTCCTCTATAAGTGCCCTAAGCCCTGTATTTTTTGTATGTGCAATATGCTTAAGGCCATATTTAACTACTATTCTATTCTCGTCAATAAGGTCGACTATATCACCTACAGTGGCTATTGCCATAAATTCAATATAATCTTCAAGCTCTTTCTTATCAAGCCCTAATCTGTCATATAACAGGCTTATAAGCTTATATGCAACGCCTGCTCCACATAACAGCTTAAATGGATAATCACAATCTGCCTGTTTAGGGTTAATAACTGCATCTGCCGGAGGTACAATGTATACCTTTTTATCGTCCTTTATCTCAAATGGAACATCGTGGTGGTCGGTCACTATCATTGTAATTCCATTATCCTTTGCATACCTGACCTGATTATATGCAGCTATTCCATTATCACAGGTAACAATTGTATCAATCCCTTCATTGATTGCATTGTCTATTAAATGCTCATTAATTCCATAACCATCATTTATCCTATGCGGCACAACATAATCCACATCTGCTCCTGCCGCCTTTAAGCCGCAGAATAATATATAAATAGAACATATTCCATCAATATCATAATCTCCGATTATTCTTACAGGCTTATGTTCCTCTATTTTCTTAGTAATAATATCAACAAATTTATCGGCATCTTTCATACTATGAGGATTATGTATATCGTTAAGATTCCCATTAAGATACATATCTATATCTTTACTGCCGCATATATCCCTGTTTCTTATTATACGGGCAAGAACCTGATCTATTCCGTATTCAGAGGCTATCTGCTTAAAATCTGCTTTTTTGGCGTATACCATCCATTTGCTGTTCACGTTTGTTCTCCATTCTTATGGCAATATTGCTTGTATTAAAAATGGTGCATCGTTTGATGATGCACCATTTTACTGCTTTACAAAGCCATTATATTAATTATTTATTATACCTGAGCTCCGTCTTTACCTATGCTTTCTGCTTTTTTTCTTTTATTAACTGCTTCATCAATAACTCCTCTGTTCTTTCCACCAAGCATATACCAGAATGAACTTGTAAGGAATACTGATGAGTAGAAACCTACGATAATACCAACAATAAGTGGAAGTGAGAATTCCTTAACTGATGTTACACCGAGTATGTATAACATAACCAGCATAATAAGAGTTGTTATTGTTGTATTAATATTTCTTGTTAATGTACTTGTTATAGCTGAGTTAACAAGCTCTGTAATATTAGTCTTAGAGTTAGCACCCTTTAACATTTCCCTGATACGGTCAAATATAATGATTGTACCATTAATTGAGTAACCTACTATTGTAAGCATACAGGCAATAAATGTGTTACCTACTGGCACTCTGAATACTGCATAGAATGTAATAACTACTAATACATCCTGTAAAAGAGCCATAACAGCTGCAAGCGCGAATTTGATATCCCTGAATCTTGCAAAGATATATATAAGCATTGCTATTGTAGCAAGAATTACTGAAAGAATAGCATTCTTCTTCATAGTACTGCTGACAGATGAGCTGATTGTGTCTGTCTCAACTATTGAACCATCTTCAATAGGGAACTTAGCTGTTACAGCTTCCTCAACAGCTTCTCTTTGCTCAAGTGAAAGGTCTGTTGTCTTAAATGAAACCTTAGTTGAGTTCTGAACCTTCTGCTGTTGTACTTCTGTTATACCTGCAGCATCCCTGATTACAGGAATAATATCATTCTCTATCTCTGACTGTGAATATTCTTTGTCAAATGTAAAGCTTGTTGTTGAACCGCCAACAAATTCAAGGCTGAAATTAAGTGCTCTGTTACCAAGTGCACTCTGTACTCCCATTGTTATAAAACCAATAACAATAAGAACAATTGAAACCGTAATAGTCCATTTCTTAATTGAAAGAATATCATAAGTTCTTCTATGTGTTGTCTTTCCATACATCGATGGCTTAGTAAGACCAAAGTTATAAAGAAGCTTCATAATAACCTTAGTAATTACAAGTGCTGTAAATATTGAAACTATGTTACCTACTGCAAGAGTTGTTGCAAATCCCTTAACAGGACCAGTACCGAATATATAAAGTACAATAGCTGCAATAAGTGTTGTTACGTTACCATCAACGATAGCTGATGTAGCTTTGTCGTAACCTGCAAGAATAGAATTCTCAACACTCTTTCCTGCGGCTATCTCTTCCCTGATACGTGTATAGATAATAACATTGGCATCAACCGCCATACCAATACCAAGTATGATACCGGCAATACCCGGAAGTGTTAATGTAAGATCATATACACTTACAAGGAATAATACTAATGTTGTGTATATAATAAGCGAAAGTGTTGCAACAACACCTGGTACTCTGTATATAGCAATCATAAATACACATAACAATGCAAAACCAATAGCTGCTGCTATAAGACTTGTATGAATTGCATCGTGTCCTAACTGTGCACCTACGATATTAGAGCTTACTTCATTAAGTGTAAGAGGAATAGATCCAATTCTTATGTATGTAGCAAGATTATCTGCCGCATCAAATGTTTCCATACCTGTAATTGAAGCATTACCACCTGTTATAGCCTGATTAACTGTTGGATAACTTACAACCGAACCATCATATACTATGTATATTCTGCTTCCTATATTGTTAGCTGTTGCCTCAGCGAACTTATCTCCACCTTCATCTGTAAATGTAAGCGATACACCATATGGTGTGCTGTCTTTAGATGATGTATCTGTGTAAGCCTGTGCTGTCTTTACGTCAGAACCTGTAAGAAGTGGTGTGTAATCCTCTCCCTGTGACCACGCTGTATAACCTGTGTAATCAAGGAATTCAAGTGAACCTGGTGTTCCTAATTCTGTAAGAATTTCATTAGCATCTGTAACACCTGGAATTTCTACTGTAATTCTGTTCTCGCCCTCTTTGTAGACCTGAGATTCTGTACTTCTTCCCTCGATACGTTTCTCAAGCTTATATATAGTATCTTCTATATCCTGGGAACTTGGGTTATCTTCTTTAATCTCATAAGTAATACTGACACCACCTGCAAGGTCAAGACCTAAGTTGATGTCCTTAGCACTGCCATAGCCTTTGCCGTTCATTCCGAATATAGCTGTAAGCGAAAGTCCTACAAGCAATACAAGAATAATAATGCTATAGCTTATCTTCTTAGTTAAATTGTACTTCATTTTACTATTAATACTCCCTTCAACATTCCTTTTAATCTTCTGCCATCGCAGCTCTTATCATAATTGCACATTCAATTCTCTTCTTCTGCATCTCACAGCCAACATCATATGCATCATTGATGTTACCATGGAAGTTGTAAGAATTAGCGGCACACCCACCACTACAGTAGAACTTGGCAAAACAGTTCTTACACTTTTCTTTTGAATATACATTACAACTCTTGAATTCATCTCTTATATCATTACGGGTTATGCCTTCATCAACATTACCCATAAGGAAATCTTCATTACCTACGAACTGATGACATGGATAGAAATCACCCCAAGGAGTAACAGCAAGGTACTCACATCCTGAGCCACAGCCTGATAATCTCTTAGCCACGCAAGGACCACCGTTAAGATCAATCATAAAGTGGAAGAAATTAAACCCATTGCCTGCTTTCTTTCTCTTAATAATTTCCTTGGCAAGCTTATCATACTGCTCAAATATAATTGGAAGGTCTTCTTCTCTTATCGCATAAGAGTCTGTAGGCTGTGCAACAACCGGCTCTACCGAAATCTGCTCAAAACCTTCGTCTGCTAAGTGAAGAACATCTTCTGAAAAATCAAGATTGTTATGTGTAAATGTACCTCTGACATAATAATTCATCTGGTTACGGCTTTCAGCAACCTTTTTAAACTTAGGCATTATAATGTCATATGAACTTCCGTGGTTATTTCTTGTTGGTCGCATAAGATCATTAATCTCTTTACGTCCATCTATGCTTAATACGATATTGCTCATCTCTTTATTGGCAAAATCAAGTATCTCATCATTAAGAAGTATACCATTAGTTGTAAGTGTAAAACGGAATTTCTTATTGTGCTCTTCTTCAAGGCTTCTTCCATATTCTACAAGCTGCTTTACAACTTCAAAATTCATTGTTGGCTCACCACCAAAGAAGTCAACCTCAAGATTTCTTCTTGAGCCTGAATTAGCAACAAGGAAATCCAATGCCTTCTTACCAACTTCAAAGCTCATAAGAGCTCTTCTTCCGTGATACTCACCTTCTTCTGCAAAACAATATCTGCAGGCAAGGTTACAGTCGTGTGCAATATGAAGGCATAGAGCTTTAACAACTGTAGGTCTGTCCTTAAATGAATCTATATATGGCTCATATATATCTTCTGTGAAAAGCTGTCCTTCTTCTTTTAATTCTTCTATCTCCTGACAGGCTTCCCTGATATCTTCTTCCTTATATTTATCTTTAAGCTTATCTGCTATCTCATCAACACTTGAATTCTCATAAAGTGCGATTATATCATATACTATATCATCAACAACGTGTACAGAACCACTATTTACGTCTAACACGATGTTATATCCATTATTCTTATACTGATGTATCATAATTATCCTCAATTTCTATTGGCTGTATACAGCCATTTATTCTTAATCACAGTTAACTAATATACCTGTAGCTATCAGACATACACTAACTATGAACTGTCTTAACAGAAATAAGAGAGTGTCTAAAATGCTTTAGCACTCTCTTACCCTTCACTAACCAATTAACTAATTATTAGTTATTCTTATTCTCACAGCTCTGGTTACCAACTGTGCAAGATGTCTTACAAGCTGACTGACATGATGTCTGGCATTCGCCACATCCACCGTGCTTCATTGTATCCTTTAATACGCGATTGCTGATTGTCTTAATATGCTTCACAACAATACCTCCTTTTTGTTCATAACTATTAGAAGTATAACATATAGCTATTACATTTTCAACAACTTTATATCAAGCCTAATGCTCTTAAAATAAATATCCAGCCTGTTAATGTTATGCTTGATAATACTGTCGTCAAAACAATTATGCTTGATGATAATACCTCATCATTATCCATACTCTTTGCCATAACATAGCTTGTAACTGTAGTAGGAGATGCAAGCATTATAAGAGCCGCCACAAGCTCCTGATTTCTAAAGCCAAGAAATACTGCAACCGGAATAAACACTGCCGCAAGTCCTATAAGTTTAATAAATGTTGCTATAATAGTAGGCTTTATCTTCTTTAATGCTTTTCTCCCCTCAAAACCTGCACCAATGCATATTAAAGCTATAGGTGTTGCTGTCTGTGCAAGGCTTTCTATAGTCTTATTAATAATTGCAGGATACTTCATATTAAGCATTGATGATATAAAACCAAGAACTATACCTATAATAATTGGATTTTTTAATATATTAACAAATGCTTTTTTTATATTATTACCTCTTCCAGCCTTAACAGCTTCACTGCTGTCTGCCGGATGTGCCTTAAATGTAAGTACAACGACTGCAAATATATTAAATAACGGAACTGCTGCAACAATCATAAGCGGTGCCATTCCTGTATCTGAATACATATTCTGCACAAATGCCATTCCAAGAATTGCTGCACTGCTTCTGCACGAACCCTGCACAAACGCTCCCTTTTGTGTATCGTCTTTCATTAATATCTCAGTTGCTATCCACACTAATGAGAACATAAGTATTGTTACTATACTGCAATACAATACAAACTGCGGGTCAAATTTACCTTTAAAATCAGACTTTGACAAATCCCTGAACAGTAATGCTGGCAATGCCACCTTAAACACATATCTGTTAGCAACATTGGCAAAATGGTCATCAATAAGGCCTATCTGTTTAATAAACCACCCTATAATCATCACAAGAAATATAGGAACTGTTGCATTAATACTATATATAAAACTATCCATTATCAATCTCCTATCCACACCATTTTACTTATCAAGCACATACATATGATTAAGAGGACCACTTCCCTTACCTATGTTAAGTCCAGCCTTAAGAGCACCTGTTATGTATTCCTTCGCCCTTGCAACCGACTCCTTAACACTATACCCTTCTGCTATATTACATGCAATAGCAGATGACAGCGTACAGCCTGTTCCGTGTGTATTAGGATTATCTACTCTTTCTGCCTCAAACCAGCTTGTTCCAATCTCTGTATACAGATAATCATTAGCACAATTAATGGAATGTCCGCCTTTTACAAGAACTGCCGGTCCTTCATCATTAATATTTATCTTTTTATAGATGATTTCTGCCGCTTTTTCCATATCATATCTGTCATTAATAGTTATACCTGACAGACTTTCAGCTTCTGGAATATTAGGTGTTATAACTGTTGCAAGCGGCATAAGCTTCTTAATAAGCACTTCCTCTGCTTCTTTAGTGATGAGCTTCTTACCACTTGTTGACACCATAACCGGATCTAACACAATATTAACCGCTTTGTATTTTCTTAATTCTTCTGCTATCTCCTCTACTATGTATGGTTCAGACACCATTCCAATCTTTACCGCATCTGGTCTTATATCCTCAAATACCGCATCTATCTGGCTTGCTGTAAAGCCTTTCTTACAATTCATTATTCCATATACGCCCGTTGTATTCTGTGCTGTAAGTGATGTAATAACACTCATTCCATATACACCGTGTGCGGCAAATGTCTTTAAATCTGCCTGTATTCCAGCACCTCCGCTACAATCACTTCCCGCTATTGTCAATACTTTTTTCATAATATCCTTATTTCCTTATTTATCATTTTTTATATTTTACCAATTAATATTCTGTGTAATATATTATTATTTTCCTATAAATACACTTAACCTTTTATATAAGACACTGATGCCTTTGCATAAACAGATATTTTCATAATCACAATCTGCATACATATTTACTTTCTATATCTATATATTGATATAGAAAAAGGGAAGCCTGACCAGCTTCCCTCAATAAAGTGCAGTCGGCGGGACTTGAACCCGCACCCAAGCAATATGGACTAGATCCTTAGTCTAGCGCGTATGCCAATTCCGCCACGACTGCTTATTTAGTTAATCGCTGTTTCCCAACGACTTGATTATATTATCATCTGCGTAACACTTTGTCAACTGCTTTTTACAATTTTTTCAATTATTTTTTAATTCGTCTTTAATTTTGTTGTATAACTGTCACTTTTTAAAAATAATATTAAATCTATCTTCAAATTCTTACTATTGATTTTTAATCTTTTTTAAATTAAGTGTGTCTGCTAACTAGTACTTCTTTATGCCTTGACAAAATCCCTGCCTTAGAATACAATAATATAGTTAGCGGAAATGTCGGAATGGCAGACGAGCAAGATTCAGATTCTTGTGTGGGTTACCACGTGTGGGTTCAAGTCCCATTTTCCGCATTAATTAATATTTTTAAAGGTGTGATAAGATTAATTCCTATCACACCTTTTTTTACATTTCATATTTACAATTGTAATCAAGACCTGTAACACAGGTTATTACAATTGTTACCCAAATCTATAACTCTGGTTATTACAATCCATTGTTATTTCTATAATCCGATATTATTCCTAATCAATAACTGCTATCTTAGTTATAACCGGCTGGTTATTCTTAGCAACCGTACCATTGTCATCTGTTGCCTTAACATTGGCACATATCTTATCTACAATATCCATACCATCTGTTACATAACCAAAACAGGCATAATTACCATCAAGGTATGTACTGTCTTTATGAACTATAAAGAACTGTGAACTTGCACTGTCATTATTACTTGAACGTGCCATTGAGATTGCTCCTCTTGTATGCGAGAGATTATTCTCAATTCCATTATTGCTGAACTCGCCCTTTATCTTATTATCCGAGCCACCTGTTCCATTGCCAAGTGGATCACCACCCTGTATCATAAAACCTTTGATTATTCTATGAAATGTAAGTCCATCATAAAATCCATCATTAGCAAGATTAATAAAATTAGTCACTGTAATAGGTGCCACGTCAGCATCTAATTCCACATTAATATCACCATAATCCTGCACTGTAATTGTAACGTGATGTTTTCCTGATAAAAGATTATCCTCTTCTTTAGTCTGTGTCTGGCTGTCAGCAGCTTTTCCACAGGCCATTAAAGACACTGATAACATCATTGCAATTAATATACTTAGTATCTTCTTCAATTCTTTCTCCATTCCAGTCCAAGAAATTCTGCTTCCTTAATACTGCATAAATTCGTTAATATCTCTTAACACATCTTCAATCTCACTCTCGCCGCCATTAACTGTCAGCTGGAGTGGTCTGCTTATATCAAGGCTGAATAATCCAACAAGAGACTTACCATCAACACAGCTATTGCCACATTCGACATCGAATCCACACGAATATCTGCTTATTTTGCTCACAAATCTTTGAACTTTCTCAACTGAATCAAGTAAAATTGTTACTGTCAACATATACTAATAATCCTCCTGTAAATTATCCTACAATTCTTCAAATGTAATTAATCAACCCACAACACCAACAACTATACTACTTTTCATAAATAATTACAACCAGTTTAATATATCTGTCACTGCGATTATCTGACTTTTTATAATATTCCAGCTGTTACTTTTTATGCCATACCAGTTGTTACTGCATAATGTGCATCTTTAATAATTACTGCCCGATGTAGCCCTCTATTGTATTCCACAGTTCATCAAGCCCCTGCTTTGTCTGTGAAGAAAATGGTATGAGTATATCATCTTCTTTAAGACCAAGACCTGCTCTTACAGCTTTAACGTGCTTTGCTATCTGGCTTCTCTTTAATTTATCAAGCTTTGTTGCAATTATAACCGGTCTGAAGCCGTTATCAACAATCCAGTTATACATCATCTTATCATTCTCTGATGGGTCGTGTCTTATGTCAACTAATAAGAACACCTGCTTTAGATTAGCAGACTGTCTTAAATATTTCTCTATCATCTTACCCCATTTTGCCTTTACCGCAGGACTGGCATTGGCATAGCCATATCCCGGAAGGTCAACAAGATACATCGCATCATTAATATTGTAGAAATTAATAGTCTGTGTCTTACCAGGCTGTGACGATGTTCTTGCATATGATTTTCTATTCATAAGAGCATTAATCAAAGATGACTTACCAACATTTGATTTGCCCGCAAATGCTACCTCTGGAAACTCTGTATCTGGTATAGCACTTGTCACACCTATTACTATATCAAGATTAACCTTTTTAATTACCATATTTATCCTCATTTCTATGCTCTATAATACAAGTGCATTATTAAGAACCTCTGACATATCCTTTACATATACAAGTTCTAAGCCGTCAGTTATCTCTGCATCTAACTCTTCTACATCAGATACATTTTCTTCTGGCACAAGCACTTTCTTCATACCAGCAAGCTTGGCCGCAAGAAGCTTTTCCTTAAGCCCGCCTATTGCAAGTACCCTTCCTCTAAGAGTCACCTCGCCTGTCATAGCGACATCTGGTCTTACCGGTATACCTGTAACTGCCGACAACATAGCCGTTGTCATTGTCACTCCTGCTGATGGACCATCTTTAGGAACTGCTCCTTCTGGTATATGAAGATGAAGCATATGTTCATCAAAATACTTCATATCAACTTTATATTTTCCACTCTCAGTAATAGCTCTCACATAAGAATACGCAATCATAGCAGACTCTTTCATAACATCTCCCATATTGCCTGTGAGCCTCAAATCATCACTTCCCGGCATTGCATTAACTTCTATTTCAAGAGTTTCACCACCAACGCTTGTCCATGCAAGTCCTCTTACAATTCCTACCTGTGGCTTCTTGTATGCTTTGTCAGTCTTATATTTAATATTGCCAAGATAATCAGTCAAATTCTTGTCCGTTATTCTTATGCACACCTTGACTTCTTTGTTTCTTGTGCCATCAGCATTAAAAACTCCTGCCTCATACAGCTTGGTTACTGCTTTTCTGCATATTTTGGCAATCTGTCTTTCAAGCTCCCTCACACCTGACTCTTTAGTGTAACCAAGAATTATATGCTTTAATGCTGAGTCTGATATCTTTAAAAGTGATGTGGCAAGCCCGTTCTTACGAAGCTGCTTGCCAACAAGGTGTTCCTTTGCTATATGAAGCTTCTCATTAACACTATAGCCAGATACTTCTATAATCTCCATTCTGTCAAGCAGCGGTCTGCTGAGTGTTGATAAATCATTAGCCGTTGCTATAAATAATACCTTAGATAAATCTACAGGCATTTCTATATAATGATCCGTAAAATGTGAATTCTGCTCGCTGTCTAACACTTCCAGAAGAGCCGAGGCTGTATCTGATTTATAATCATTGCTCACCTTATCAATCTCATCAAGAAGCATTAATGGATTGGCTGTTCCTGCCTTCTTTAAACCCTCTATTATTCTTCCCGGCATTGCACCGACATATGTCTTTCTATGTCCTCTTATCTCTGCTTCATCTTTTACTCCGCCAAGACATATCCTTACATATTCTTTATTAAGGGCAGCCGCCACCGAACGTGCTATTGAAGTCTTTCCTGTTCCCGGAGGTCCTGCAAGACATAATATCGGAGCATCTGTATTAGAAGTTATATTTCTTACAGCAAGTGCCTCTATTATTCTGTCTTTAATATCTTTCATTCCATAATGGTCATTATCAAGCACTTTTCTTGCATTAATAATATCATTGTTATCCTCTGACATATTATTCCAAGGAAGTTCAAGACAATTCTCAATATATGTTCTTTCAACATTGACCTCTGATGAACCCTTAGATAAGTTCTTAAGCCTTTTTACCTCCTTATGAAGCTTATCCTTTACTTCATCAGAAGCATTAAGCTTATCTATCTTTTCTTCTAATTCATTAGTTTCAGAATATTCATCCTGCCCAAGCTCCTTATTAAGAATTTCAAGCTGTTCTTTTAATATATATTCTCTCTGGTTCTCATCTACTTTAGCCCTGACTTTACCAGATATTTCTTCTTTAATACTATACGCTTGCGTCAGCTCTATAAGTATCCCTGCAATATATTCATACATATCAAGTATATTATTCATCTCAAGGAACTTCTGACGGTCAGTATATTCCATAGGAAAATCACAGATTACACTGCTCATAAGTTCTCTGGCATTGTCAATCGCCAGCCAGTGATTAAGCATCTCCTTATTACATCTTGGATTAGCAGCCGCATATTGTCTTAATAATTCATTCATTCCAATGACAATAGCTTTATCTGATACTTTATCCGTTTCTTCTATAAATGTACTGCACTCCTGTACATCTGCATATATGTAATCACCCTCAGTATTAATGTCTGCGGCTACAGCCTTCTTAAGTCCCTCAACCTGCACTCTTACTAACTTATTAGGCATTCTTATAACCCGCTTAACAGAAGCTATAGTTCCTGTCATATATAAATCTTTAGCTGTAGGACTTTTAACTGCTGAGTCGGTCTGTGTCAACAGCAGCACCTTCTCATCATTTTCCATAGCAGCTTCTACTGCTTTAATTGATATTTTTCTGCTTATATCAAAATGTATGACCATGTCGGGTAACACGGTCATACTTCTTAACGCAATTACTGGTATTGTAATCATATTCATATTTATTGTGCTTTCTTAACTTCATCAGTTCTATACTCTATAACAGGCTTTCCTGTTCCCATAACTGCATCCTTAGTTATTGTACATCTTGCTATCGTTTCATCAGATGGCACTTCATACATAACTTCGTTCATAACAGCTTCTAATATAGAACGTAATCCTCTTGCTCCAGTCTTTCTTTCAAAACTCTTATGTGCAATAGCCTTAACTGCATCATCATCGAATTCCAGATCCACTTCATCAAGGCTTAATAATGCCTTATACTGCTTAAGTATAGCATTCTTAGGTTCTCTAAGAATTCTTACAAGTGACTCCTCATCTAATGAATCAAGTGCAACAACAACAGGTACTCTTCCTACAAATTCAGGAATAAGACCGAACTTAATAAGATCCTGTGGAAGTGCCTTATGGAACATCTCTCCAACATCTTCAGTTGCTGTCTTATCTTTAATCTGTGAATTAAATCCGATTGTACTCTGATCCATTCTTGCTTCTATAATCTTCTCAAGTCCGTCAAAAGCACCACCACATATAAAGAGAATGTTAGTTGTGTCAATCGGAATAAGCTCCTGCTGTGGGTGCTTTCTTCCTCCCTGTGGTGGAACAGAAGCAACAGTTCCCTCTAATATCTTAAGAAGTGCCTGCTGTACGCCCTCGCCGGATACATCTCTTGTTATAGATACATTTTCCGACTTCTTAGTTATCTTATCTATCTCATCAATATAGATAATTCCATATTGTGCCTTTTCAACATCATAATCAGCCGCCTGAATAAGCTTTAATAAAATGTTCTCTACATCCTCACCTACATAACCTGCTTCTGTAAGTGTTGTAGCATCTGCAATTGCAAATGGTACATTAAGAAGCCTTGCAAGATTCTGGGCAAGAAATGTCTTACCTGAACCTGTAGGTCCTAACATAAGAATATTACTCTTCTGAAGCTCTACATCGACATCTTTGGCTGATAATATTCTCTTGTAATGATTATATACAGCAACTGATAATACCTTTTTGGCCTCATCCTGTCCAATCACATAATCATCAAGAAATTCTTTAATTTCTTTAGGTTTTAAAAGGTTGATATTCATACCCTCAGCATCTTCCTGAATATCTTCCTCATTTTCAAATTCTTCGTCAAGAATGTCAGCACATATTCCTACACACTCATCACATATATATGCCCCATTAGGGCCAGCTATAAGCTTCTTAACCTGATCCTGTGTTTTATTACAGAATGAGCATCTTAGCTTTTCATCTACATTTCTGCCTGCCATACTTCCTCCACAATTACTATAACAGCTTTATACACCTGATTAACAAATGTATCCACTGTATTATTGTCTGAACAAAGAGTCACTTTGTGACTCTTTGCGCGCCCATGTGGGCACGCAAGTGCATCTTCATCTCCACATGGGTCGCATCCCCGCGGAGCGTTTTTACTTTATAGGAAATGCAATTTCCTATAAAGTAAAAAACGGGACTGTGCGAAAAGCTACAGTCCCGTTAAGCAACTATCTCTTTTCAACAACACTATCAATCAAACCATATGCAACAGCTTCCTGTGCAGTCATATAATTATCACGTTCTGTATCTCGAGAGATTTCTTCTACTGATTTACCTGTATTAGCTGCAAGTATTTCATTCAATTTGTTTCTTGTCTTTAAAATGTTCTCTGCAACTATTCTGATCTCTGTTTCCTGTCCTCTTGCACCACCTGATGGCTGATGAATCATAATCTCAGCATTAGGAAGAGCAAGTCTTTTGCCTTTAGTTCCGCCTGAAAGAAGAAATGCTCCCATACTAGCTGCCATACCAATACAGATTGTAGACACATCGCACTTAATGTACTGCATAGTATCATATATTGCAAAACCTGCAGACACAGAACCACCTGGGCTGTTAATATAAAAATGTATATCCTTGCTTGGATCTTCTGCTTCAAGGAATAACATCTGCGCAACCACAAGATTTGCAGACACATCTGTAACCTCTTCACCTAAAAAAATAATTCTGTCTTTTAACAAACGTGAATAAATATCATAAGATCTTTCTCCACGGCTGTTCTGTTCAATGACATAAGGTACAAAACTCATCTTAATCCTCATTTCTGCGCACAGATTATATAACATATTGCGCATATAAACCTGTGTCAAGTGCGCACTGACACAAATTCCGCATACAGACAGGCAATAGCTGCTTATATGCCGTAGCACACAGGCAGCCTGCACTTAAATCCGTCTATATTGCTTTCGTATATTAAGTATTAATTACTTTTCTACTACTGAGTTAACGATAACATCAACAGCCTTCTGGATTGCGATATCTTCCTTAATCTGCTTTTCTTCGTATTCACCCATAAATTCTTTAACTTTTTCGATTTCCATCTTGTACTGCTCAGCCATCTTGTTAAGCTCATCCTGGAATTCTTCTTCTGAAGCTGTAAGACCTTCTGCCTTAACAACTGCTTCAAGAACAAGTCTTGACTGAATTCTCTTAACTGCTTCTGGCTTCATATCTTCGATAATCTTCTCAGCAGTTACACCTGTATACTGGAAGTACTGTTCTACTGATAATCCCTGCATCTGTAATCTCTGAGCGAAATCTTCTAACATTCTGTTAACCTGTGTGTTAACCATAGCTTCTGGAATATCCATCTTAGAAGATTCGATAATCTTAGCGATTGCTTCGTCTTCCTTCTTAGCCTTAGCTTCGTTAGCCTTACGTTCTGCTATTGTCTTCTTTAAATCATCCTTGTATTCTGCAAGTGTATCAAAGTCAGATACGTCCTGAGCGAAATCATCATCAAGTTCTGGAAGAACCTTTTCCTTAATCTCGTTAACCTTTACCTTGAACATAGCTGGCTTACCCTTTAATTCTTCAGCGTGGTATTCTTCTGGGAATGTTACGTTGATTTCTTTCTCATCACCAATGTTCATACCTATAATCTGCTCTTCGAAATTATCAATGAATGAATGTGAACCGATTGTAAGTGGATAGTTCTCACCCTTACCGCCTTCAAATGCTACACCATCAACAAATCCTTCAAAGTCAATTGTTGTCATATCGCCATCTTTAACAGCTCTGTCTTCAACAGTAACAACTCTTGAATTCTTATCCTGAACCTTCTTTAATTCTTCTTCAACATCAGCATCTGTAACTTCTGTATCACACTTCTCTACTTCTACACCCTTGTACTGTCCAAGTTCTACTTCTGGCTTAACAGCTACAACAGCTTCAAATATGAAAGGCTTTCCAGCTTCAATCTGAACTACATTAATCTTAGGCTGTGAAACTATCTCTAATTCGCTTTCATCTGCTGCCTTAGCATAAGCATCAGGAATAATTGCATTAGCTGCATCTTCGTAGAAGATTTCTGTTCCGTAAAGCTTTTCTACCATCTTTCTTGGAGCCTTGCCTTTTCTGAAACCAGGAACACTAATCTTATTCTTATTCTTATTAAAAGCTGTATTAAGACCTGCTTCGAATTCTTCAGCTGTAGCCTCGATTACAAGCTTGACCATATTCTTTTCTTCCATATTCTCAACTTTAAAACTCATTGTTAATAATTCCTCCTTAAATATATATATGAAGTCTCTTTTCTATTCGTACAATGTACATACTAATGAATTGTATCACATCAGGTATTAATTTGCCAATATATTTTTTATAATTTATATTTATTTATGTTTATTTTAATATTTCGTCCTTGGCATCAACTTCTTCCTTTGCATTATTATCATCATAATCATTCTTGCAGAAGAAGAACTTTCTTGTAGCAAATAACACACATATAGATAATACACCTAATGCTGTGTTAAGTGCCGAATCATGATGTGTAACCATCTCCCTTGCTATTGCAAACATAAGCACTTCAACAACTGTTGCCGGCGTATGCTGTGATAACATCTTAATAAGCTCAACTCCAACCGCCAGCGTCATTATATCTGCAACAAAAGTTTCAAAGAATTCCACTGGTGCACTATCAAACATTCCACCAAGATCAAACACAAACCTCACACACATAACTGCAACGACAACCACAAGAATTGCCGATATTATCCATTCAAGTATATTGCATACTTTTCTGAATATTCCATTTACTTTGTTCTTCATATATCTCTGACCTTTCTATTTATTTATTCATATTCCATTACTGGTATCCAAACCCGCAGTTTAGTCCAATAACCTGAACAACACTCATCCCTGCAATATATAAATTTAATTATATATCGAATTACAGGCTTTAATTTAAACAATATTAAGTATACGAAAAAATCCCACATATAGCAATACAACTTCACTTCAAAAAGCCCACAAAGACCATACGCTAGTCTTTGCGGGCTTCTTACTTATTTTAATAGTTTTATAAAATGTAATCTTTACTTACAGACTAAGAATTACAGATTAGTATATCCCATAAGATACTTATCAACTTCCCTAGCGCAGTCCCTGCCCTGTCTGATAGCCTTTACAACAAGTGACTGGCCTGTGTGGCAGTCGCCGGCAGCGAATACTCCTGCTACATTAGTAGCGAACTTGTCTACATCTGTCTTTATGTTAGTTCTCTCATTAACCTCAACACCAAATGCATCTGTAAGATACTTCTGTGTTCCAAGGAAACCAGCAGCTATAAGAACAAGCTCACAAGGAAGTTCTTTTTCTGTTCCCTCAACCGGAACCATCATTCTTCTTCCTGTCTTCTCATCAACCCTAGATTCAAGCTGGACAGTTACAACCTTTTCAAGATTGCCCTTCTTATCCTTCTTAAATTCCTTAACTGTTGTTGTATATATTCTTGGGTCGTGTCCAAATACTGCTATAGCTTCTTCCTGACCATAATCAGTCTTGCAGACTAAAGGCCACTGTGGCCAAGGATTAGTATCTCTTCTTACATCTGGTGCTTTTGGCATCATTTCAAGCTGTGTTACCGACTTACAGCCGTGTCTTATACAAGTTCCGACACAGTCATTACCTGTATCACCACCGCCAATTACAATAACATTCTTATCTTTGGCACTTATATACCTGCCATCTGTAAGATCTGAATCAAGAAGACTCTTAGTTGTAGCTGCGAGGAAATCTACTGCAAAATGTATTCCATTGGCATCTCTTCCAGGTGCATTGATATCTCTAGGATTAGAAGCACCTACAGCAAGCACAACAGCATCATAATCTTCCATTATCTTCTTAGCTTTAATATTCTGTCCAATATTAGCTTCTGTTATGAATTCAATTCCTTCTTCCTTCATAACATCTATCTTTCTGTCAATTATATGCTTTTCAAGCTTCATATTAGGTATTCCGTATCTTAAAAGACCGCCTACCCTGTCAGCTCTTTCATATACTGTCACAAGATGACCTCTCTGGTTTAACTGGTCTGCTACTGCAAGTCCTGAAGGGCCTGAACCTATTACAGCAATTCTCTTTCCTGTTCTTGCCTTAGGTGGCTTAGGACCAGCAAGTCCATTGGCATATGCATGCTCAATTATAGCCATCTCATTTTCCTTAGTACATACTGGATCACCATTAAGTCCACAGGTACAAGCCTTCTCGCAAAGTGCAGGACATACACGGCTTGTAAATTCAGGAAAATTGCTTGTCTTATGTAATCTGTTATAAGCCTGCTCCCAGTTGCCCGTGTATACAAGGTCATTCCATTCAGGAATAAGGTTGTTAAGAGGACAGCCACTTGTCATTCCTTTTATATTCATACCTGACTGGCAGAATGGCACGCCACAATCCATACAGCGGGCACTCTGGCATCTCTGCTCAGCTTCTGAAAGTGGTGTATGAAATTCATTAAAATTCTTTATTCTTTCTTTTGGTGAAACTGCTTTAGCTTCCACACGTTCATATTCTAAAAATCCAGTTGGTTTTCCCATGATTATCTCCTTTCAAATACACATTTTCACAAATATGTACCAGCAGACTTATAATCTGCTAATACATATCTGTTATTGTACATTTCTATCTTACTTAGTTGCTGCATAAAATGCTTCAATCTGAGCCTGTTCACTGCTAAGACCTTTTTCTTCCATCTGAACAATCATATTAAGCATCTTCTTATAATCATGTGGCATAATCTTCTTAAACTTAGGAAGATATTCGCCAAAGTTGTCTAACACTTCTTTACCCTTCTTAGAATTAGTATAAGCAACGTGTTCTGTAATCATCTGCTTAAGTTCAAGTACATCATACTTGTTAGTTACAGGTTCAAGTGATACAAGCTGCTTGTTGACTCTCTTATAAAGTGTTGTGTCATCATCAAGAACATATGCAACACCGCCGCTCATACCTGCTGCGAAGTTCTTACCAGTTCTACCAAGTACAACAACCCTTCCGCCTGTCATATATTCACAACCATGGTCGCCAGTACCTTCAACAACTGCTGTTGCACCAGAGTTACGTACACAGAATCTCTCACCTGCTACACCATTGATAAATGCCTTGCCACTTGTTGCTCCATAGAGTGCTACGTTACCGATGATGATATTCTCATCTTCCTTATAAGATACACCTGTTGGTGGATATACAATAAGCTTACCACCTGAAAGACCTTTTCCGAAGTAATCGTTGCTGTCACCGACAAGTTCAAGTGTAAGTCCCTTAGGGATAAATGCACCGAAGCTCTGTCCGCCAGCACCTGTACATTTAACTGTATAAGTATCTTCTGCAAGGCTCTCACCAAATCTTCTTGTTATCTCTGCACCAAGAAGTGTTCCTAATGCTCTATCTGTATTAGTTACATCAACCTCAACACTTCTCTTCTGCTTCTTATCCATAGCATCCGAAAGCTTCTTAATAAGAATCTTCTCATCTACTGTCTTCTCAAGTTCAAAGTCATATACATTCTTCTTATCATACTTAATTGAAGAAGCTTCCTTAACATAAGGATTGTTAAGTATATTAGAAAGGTCAACCTTTGAAGCTCTTCCGCTTCCCTCTACATCTTCTCTTGCTTCAAGGAAATCTGTTCTTCCTACAAGTTCATCAACAGTCTTAACACCAAGCTTTGCCATATATTCACGAAGCTCCTGTGCGATAAATCTCATAAAGTTGACAACATATTCAGGCTTGCCTGCAAATCTCTTTCTAAGCTCAGGATTCTGTGTAGCAATACCAACTGGACAAGTATCAAGGTTACATACTCTCATCATTACACAGCCCATTGTTACAAGTGGAGCTGTTGCAAAACCGAATTCTTCTGCACCAAGCATAGCTGCTATTGCAACATCACGTCCGCTCATAAGCTTACCATCTGTCTCGATTATAACCTTATTACGAAGTCCGTTCATTGTAAGTGTCTGATGAGCTTCTGCAAGTCCTAATTCCCAAGGAAGTCCTGCATTATGTATAGAACTTCTTGGAGCTGCACCAGTACCTCCATCATAACCTGATATAAGGATAACCTGTGCACCTGCCTTGGCAACACCAGAAGCTATAGTACCAACACCTGCTTCTGATACAAGCTTAACTGATATTCTTGCATTCCTGTTGGCATTCTTTAAATCATATATAAGCTGTGCTAAATCTTCGATAGAATAAATGTCGTGATGAGGTGGTGGTGATATAAGTGATACACCTGGTGTTGAAAGACGTGTCTTTGCAATCCAAGGATATACCTTCTTTCCTGGAAGATGTCCACCTTCACCTGGCTTAGCACCCTGTGCCATCTTAATCTGGATTTCCTTAGCACTTACAAGATACTTGCTTGTAACACCAAAACGTCCTGAAGCTACCTGCTTGATAGCTGAACATCTGTTAAGTCCGTCAGCACCTACTGTAAGTCTGTCTTCATCTTCTCCACCTTCACCTGAGTTAGACTTGCCGTGAAGCATATTCATAGCAATAGCCATAGTCTCGTGTGCTTCCTTAGAGATGGAACCGTATGACATGGCACCGGTCTTAAATCTCTTAACGATAGAATCAACACTCTCTACCTGATCTATATTTATTCCCTTCTTAGGGAACTTGATATCCATAAGTCCTCTTAAGTTCTTAACGCCCTCTTCTTTATTAACAAGAGCTGTATATTCCTTAAATGTATTATAATCACCTGTACGTGCTGCAAGCTGTAAAAGATGTATTGTCTGTGGATTGTAAAGATGTTCTTCTTTTCCACTTCTCATCTTATGAGCGCCCTCACTGTCAAGAGTTGTATCTGTTGAAAGTCCAAGTGGATCAAATGCCTTAGAATGAAGTGTTTCCACATCTTCCTGAATATCCTTAAGTCCGATTCCTTCAATTCTTGATACAGTACCAGTGAAGTACTTATTAATTACATCTGAGTTAATACCAATTGCCTCAAATATCTTAGCACCCTGATATGACTGGATTGTTGAAATACCCATTTTAGCTGCAATCTTAACAATACCACTTATAATAGCATTGTTGTAGTCATCAACTGCTGCATAGTAATCCTTGTCAAGCATATTAAGGTCGATAAGCTCCTGTATGCTCTCCTGTGCAAGATATGGGTTGATAGCTGATGCACCATATCCTAAAAGTGTTGCAAAATGATGTACATCTCTTGGCTCACCACTTTCAAGTATAACTGCCATACTTGTTCTCTTCTTAGTCTGTACAAGGTAATGCTGTACAGCACCTACTGCAAGAAGTGATGGAATTGCAACGTGATTCTCATCAACACCCCTGTCTGAAAGGATAATGATGTTAGCACCTTCTCTGTGTGCCCTGTCAACCTCTACGAATATATGGTCAATAGCCTTTTCAATTGATGTATTCTTATAATATGTAATAGGAATTGTCTCTACCTTAAAGCCTTCAACTTTCATATTCTTAATCTTTAAAAGATCTGTATTAGTAAGAATAGGATTGTTAATCTTTAAGTTCTTACAGTTCTCTGGCTTTTCCTCAAGCACATTTCCATCTTTACCAAGATATACAGTAGTTGAAGTTACAATCTTTTCTCTTATCGAATCAATAGGTGGATTAGTAACCTGTGCAAATAACTGCTTAAAATAGTTAAATAAAGGCTGGTGTCTGTTAGAAAGCACCGCAAGTGGTGTATCTATACCCATAGCTCCAATTGACTCTGCTCCATTAAGTGCCATTGGAAGTATTGATGTTCTGAAATCTTCATATGTATAACCGAAAGCTTTCTGTAATCTTGCTCTTTCTTCCTTAGTATGTGTTGGAACTTTCTTGTTAGGAATCTTTAAATCACAAAGATTTATAAGATTGTTATCAAGCCATTCACCATAAGGCTGCTTAGTTGCATACTGCTCTTTAAGCTTGTCATCATCAATAAGCTCTCCCTTAACTGTATCTACAAGAAGCATTTTTCCTGGATGAAGTCTGTCCTTAACTTTAATTCTACTCTCATCTATTGGAAGTGCACCTACTTCTGATGAAAGAATAAGATAACCATCATTAGTAATATAGTATCTTGAAGGACGAAGACCATTTCTATCAAGAACTGCTCCCATAATATCTCCATCTGAGAAGAGGATTGAAGCAGGTCCGTCCCAAGGCTCCATCATTGTTGCATAATACTGGTAGAAGTCTTTCTTCTCCTGCTCCATAGCTTTATTATTGCTCCAAGGCTCTGGAATTGTAATCATAACAGCAAGTGGAAGTGGCATACCATTCATTACAAAGAATTCAAGAGTATTATCTAACATAGCTGAATCTGAACCGTTAGTATTAACAACTGGTGTTATCTTAGACATTTCATCTTCAAGATATGGAGAAACCATAGTTTCTTCTCTTGATAACATTCTATCTGCGTTACCTTTGATTGTATTAATCTCACCATTATGAACAATAAATCTATTAGGATGAGCACGTTCCCAGCTTGGGTTAGTGTTAGTTGAAAATCTTGAATGAACAAGTGCAATAGCTGACTCATAATCTTCATCTACAAGATCCTTAAAGAATGTTCTTAACTGTCCAACAAGGAACATACCCTTGTATACAATAGTTCTGCTTGAAAGCGAACAGACATATGTATCTTCTGCTGTCTGCTCGAATACACGTCTTGCAACATAAAGCTTTCTATCAAAGTCAATTCCCTTATTAACATCCTTAGGTTTCTTTACAAAGCCCTGCATAATGTATGGCATACAGTCAACTGCCTTTTTACCAAGTACATTAGGAAATGTTGGAACTTCTCTCCAGCCTAAGAACTCAAGACCTTCTTTTTCAACGATGATTTCAAACATCTTCTTAGCACGGTTTCTTGCAAGTTCGTCCTGTGGGAAGAAGAACATACCTACACCATACTCTCTTTCCTCACCAATCTTAATTCCAAGAGGTTTAACTGCTTTCTTAAAGAATTTATGTGATATTTGAAGAAGGATACCTACACCATCACCAGTCTTTCCCTCTGCATCTTTACCTGCTCTGTGTTCGAGGTTCTCAACGATGCTTAATGCGTCTGATACTGTCTGATGTGTCTTTACTCCCTTGATGCTTACAACTGCACCGATGCCACAGTTATCGTGTTCAAACTGTGGGCTGTAAAGTCCAGGCTGATTATTTTGATTTTCCATAGTCTGCTCATCCTTTCATATATAATCTGTAATGCAAGTCTTATCGTATGATTTGTATAATTAACAATCGTCTGATTTAACCCACAAATGTGGTAGACTTGTTTTTCTTGTGCTTAATATACTCCTATTTTTTTATCTTGTAAACTTTTTATTTGGTTAAATTATCAGATTATTCAATTATTTGTAATTTAATACATTATTATCTGACTATTTCATTGAATCAGCACTTAAAATATATTATACGCAAACATATTAATACATTTTATATATCAAGTCATCTTTCTATCAGCCCATATTCCAACATCACTTTATCATAAAATTTAAAATTGTGTCTAAATTGTTTATCTTTTAAGTTCCATTTTCTGCCCTTAAAACTAAAGTTGTAAAAAAATAAAGTGATAAAAGCCATATACCCTTGCTGATAGCTTTTATCACTTTAATTATTTAATATTTCGACATATTTTTTACAAACAATTATTAATTTAATTAACTTTATCAATCCGCTTATTAATTTAATAAATCTTTTTCTTCTTTTTTCCTTCTTTTCTTAACTATGAAATCCACCGCTTTCTGGCAGACTTTTAAGTTGACATTATTATGTATGCCTCCAAATTCTCCGTCAAGTGTCCACTTAACTTCTTCCTTTGACTCAAATGTTATATCCTTGGTCTTAAATGTATATACCATATCGCAGTCATCTATCTTCTGTGTTATAAAAGCATTAACTATTGCCTGTAAATCCATAGGATTCTTAATCTCCCTTATAAGGGTAACTTCAAACATTCCGTCCTGATAATCAACTCCTTCTGCTATAAGGCCTTTCATTCCGCCTATTGAGCTTGCGTTGCTAACCATTCCATATATAAATGAATCTTCCACATTAAGTTCATCGCTCTTAATCTTCATTCTGCAAGCCTTAAGATTAGATAATCTCTTAACACCCTCAATAACATACGCCTGATGACCTAACACATTCTTAAGATCCTGCGGTGTTTCGTAGGCAACATCTGTAAATGCACCAAAAGCTGCCACATAATTAAAATATTTATGGTCATTGGCAATTCCTATATCGCATGGAAAGCTTTCACCATTGATTATATTGCAAGCAGCCCTGATCTTATCTGACGGTATTCCAAGACTCCTGGCAAAATCATTAGTAGAACCGCTTGGAATATAACCTATCGGTGGTTTAACTGTACTATATCCTGCTACAGCACTGACAATCTCATTAAGAGTACCATCGCCGCCACTGCATACAATAACATCATATCGTCCTTCATCAGCTTTAACTCTCTCAAATCCGTCCAGTGCTGCTTTCGTAGGATACACAGTAACCTCATAGTCCGCATTGGAGAATATCTGAATAATCTTTAACAAAGAATTCTTAATCTGAGCCTTACCAGAATTAGGATTGAATACAAAAAGCATTTTTTTCATAATAATCTCCATTCTTATCTAATCGCTTAAATTATATATAATTATATTATTAATAATAATTTACTATTATTATATTTATAATTATTTCATCTTAAATTATTCTCTTATCTGTCCCATTTATCGCAAAGTGAATTAATCTGGTCTGTAAACTTCGCAAGATCCTTATTCGCACCGCCCTCATTGTGTGCAATAACACTCATAAGTCTCTTACCAGCCGCAACAAGCCTGTCAAATACGCTCTTATTACGCTTATTAACTGTTGTTCTTCTGCTCTTCTTCTCCTTATTGCCCTCAGCAATCATCTGTCCTGTAATCAGGTCAAATGAAGTGCCGGTATATGGAGCATACGCATCAAAACCATATTCTTCTTTAAGACATTGTGTAAATTCTTCACACACACTGTCCTCACCGTGTACAACGAATACCTTTCTTGGCTTATTGGTAAATGCATTCACCCAATGAATCAGACCGTCTTTATCAGCGTGTCCGCTTGAACCCGGAAGCTGTGCAATCTCTGCTTTTACCTGAATTGGCTCACCAAATAACTTAATCTCGTCAATTCCGTCAACAATAATTCGTCCTGTTGTACCATTGGCCTGATAACCTACAAAAAGTATCGTACACTCTGGTCTCCACAGATTGTGCTTTAAATGATGTCTTATTCGTCCGGCCTCACACATACCAGATGCTGATATGATTACCTTAGGATTAGTATCAAAATTAATCATCTTGGACTCTTCACTTGATATGGCATATTTAAGCCCCGGAAAAGATAAAGGATTAATCCCCTGTCTTACAAGTTCAATCGCATCTTCATCAAAGCACTGCTCTACATTCTTACTAAACACCTCTGTAGCTTCAATTGCAAGAGGGCTGTCGACATACACATCAAAATCCCTGTCCATAAGTCCATCCGCTTTTATCTTTCTTATATGATATAAAAGCTCCTGTGTTCTTCCAACCGCAAATGATGGTATAACAACATTACCGCCTCTGTCAAATGTACGCTTGAATACTTTGACAAGCTCAGCCACATAATCAGGTGTTCCATTATGGCTTCTGTTGCCATAAGTTGACTCCATAACAACATAATCTGCATCTGCAACTGTTGCAGGGTCCTTGGTTATCGGCTTATGAACATTGCCTATATCTCCAGAGAATACAAGCTTTCTTTCAACCCTGCCCTCTGGTGTATCTTCTGATGCCCATACTTCAATACTGGCAGAACCAAGCAGATGTCCTACATCTCTTAATCTTATGCTCACATTATCATCAATCTTTACAATCTTCTCATATTCAAGACCAACGAACTGCTTCATAACCTCATATACTGCTTTTGCATCATATAATGGAATAAATTCCTTTAAAGTGCCATTAGAACGCTTAGCCTTTCTGTTACGCCACTCAGCTTCAAACATCTGTATATGTGCACTATCTCTTAACATTATGTCACATAGCTGTACTGTCGCCTCTGTACAGTATATCTTTCCCCTGAAACCATTCACATAAAGAAGTGGAATAAGTCCTGAATGGTCAATATGTGCGTGGGTAAGAAGCACATAATCAACATCACACGCTGGAATTGGAAGCTCCTGATTCTCATACACATCATTGCCCTGCTCCATTCCGCAATCAATTAAAATGTTCTTGTCTGCCACCTGTAGATAATGGCAGCTTCCTGTCACCTCGTGATCTGCTCCTAAAAATGTTATTCTCATAAGCATACCCCCAGTCCAATATTCAATTAACACAATCCTGTTTAATATATGAAACACAGCCTTCTTCTATGTTCTATATTTTGTTAGATTTATTATAACATTTTATTCATTCTTTGTATATTTAATATTAGAAAATATAACATCTGCATTTCTTGATACGAACATTCCTACATATACATGAGCCGGGTCAATTGCAGTAAGCTTAAAATCATATCCGCCTGTAATAACATCACCCTTTCCAAACTTAGCCGCATATCCGTCAGAAGAAGATGAAAGCATAAGCTCATACTCCCCACCTTCTTTTATAACCTCATTCGTATCTTTTCCAAGCACAAGCTGTCCGCTTCGTCTTGCAAATGTAGCTGTCGCCTTCTCACCCTTTGTTATAAATAATGGTGCGGCGGCAACATAATCTCCTAATATGTCAGGCATATTCTTATCAATATAGCAGTCATCTCTTACCATAAGCCCAAAAGATACCTGGTCATTAGCAAATATTTTATTAACCTTAACTGTTGCTGTAAGAGTAAAATGCTCTGTTATATCAACTTTTTTATAATACATAGCAATGCCGTCTGTTACAGCAGATATCTTGCCTCTGTTATTTCTGACAGCTATATTCATATCACCATTATCATCTTCTCCAAGAGTAAAGTCTTTATCATCAACTTCTCCTAATACATCACCAAATACAGCCGCCTTGTACTCTCCATAATCCTTAAACAATCTGCTGTCTGGAAGCTTATCGCTGAATACAACTGGAACATAATCTTTATTAGATACAAGAAACTTTTCTTTATAATCTAATGGGTTGTTATCAATGTTCACAACATTTTCCGACAGACCACTTATATTAAGTTCTTTCACTGCTGACATTATCATATAAGCATTAACCCTTGCTCCCCATATGTTAGTATGTGTATTATCAACGCTCAGCTTATTATTAGATGGCCACGCATGAAGATATATTGTATTATCAGATCCTAACTTTTCATATTCATCCCTGGTAAGCTGTGTCATATCTATAACCGGAACGCCAACGGCTTTTCCTAATTCTCTTACTGCAAGTGCATAATCTCCGCCTTTATACTGTGCAACGTCCTGTGTAATATGAAGTTCTGTGGCTTTCCATTCGCCAGATGCACTTCTTCTTACAATAGGAGTACAAAGTATAGGATAACAGCCTGCATTCCTTGCTTTCCTGATATAATTAACATATAAAGTATTAGCAAATGTTCCTTCTGTCATATAGTCACCAACAGGACTTGTATATCTTTCCTTCTCTGTCTTTTCATCATTGTGTCCAAAACCTATTAAAAGATAATCACCCTGCTTCATTCCATTAATAAGCGTATTATATTCAGGCTCTGAAAGATAACTCTTACTGCTTCTGCCAGATAATGCAATGTTGACAACCTTGACATTATCATTAAGGTACTTATCAAGCATTGTTCCATAACCATATCTTGGATAGTAGTATTTATCCTCAAAACTGCTTACTGTTGAATCTCCTATAACCCATAATGTACTCATAATCCATAACCTCGATTTCCATTAATTAATATGTCCTGTTAAGGTAATCGCTGCGGATATGCTCCTCCATAGCTTTTACCTCTTTCTCAAATTCTCTTGCTGAATACAAAAGACAGCCTGCTCCACGGATAATAACCTGCTCAAGTCCATCTGATGTAGCAACTGTTATATTATATTTCTTTCCATTCTCATGTGCAAACTTTTCTATATAATGGTCTGCCGTTTCTGCCTCTTTCGTGTATACAACGTGAATATTATGATAGTCCATATATTCTTCATGATGTCCTGATACCCTGTAAGCATCAAATACAACGATAAGCTCACACTTCTTCATACCCTGATAATTGCACATTATATCAAGAAGCTTATCCCTTGCACTGTCCATATTAATTCTTGACAATTCCTCAAGCTCGCTCCACGCGTGTATTATATTATAGCCGTCTACAAGAAGATACGATATTGAATTTGTCTGCTTCTTAGACTGCGAAGCTTTATACTGTCCATTATTATAGCTTCCACTGCCAGAGGCTGTTACATATCTTCCCATTTCATCAGAGGCTTTTCTTTTAGACATATTACGTCTTTCATTATCACCCCTGCTGTTAGCAAAGTACGTCTGTGCCAGTATTCTGTCAACTTCATCTGTTCCAATCCATTCATCAGATACCGTTCTTGCTGCTTCTTTTGGTGTGAGAACTACATTTTCATTAGTTCCCACTGGATTAAGCACGCTGTCAACGTGTGCATAATCTTTGACTTCATACCAAGGCACATTAAAACCTGAACCGTGCGCACAGAATACTGAATCTGCTGGATTTCTTGTATCTCTCTCGGCTTCATATCCGATTTGTTCAATAACCTCATCTGTATTATGACAAGGTCTGTAGCCAGACATTTTAAGTCTTAATACTCCCTTTCCCCTAGTGTACGCATTAACCTCTGCCTGATAGTTACCAACAGTGGCAACAGGACCAGCACCCTTTATTACTGCTTCATCACCATTATCGTTAATCTCAAACTGTGCACCCATTCTCTCAAAGTCAGTCATAGCCCTGCCTATATACTGTCTGTCAAGTATTAGAGTGAATTCATAAAATGGCTCAAGCAGTACACTCTCTGCCTGCATAAGTCCATTTCTTACTGCCCTGTATGTAGCCTGCCTGAAATCTCCGCCCTCTGTATGCTTGTTATGTGCTCTGCCTGCAACAACCGTTATCTTAACATCAGTAAGTGCTGAACCTGTAAGCACACCCTTATGTGTCTTTTCACACAGATGTGTATATATAAGCCTCTGCCAGTTCTTGGCAAGCATATCCTCACTGCAATCAAGCTCATACTGCATACCGCTCCCAGCTTCACCCGGCTCTAATATAAGATGCACCTCCGCATAATGTCTTAAAGGTTCAAAATGTCCGATTCCTTCAACTTTATCAGCTATGGTTTCCTTGTATACAATGCTTCCTTCAGAAAATGTCACATCACAATCGAAACGTTCCTTAATAATATTCTGAAGGACTTCTATCATAACAGGTCCCATAACCTGCACATGTATTTCTTTAAAGCTCTCATTCCATTCAATGTGAAGCTGTGGTTCTTCCTCCTCAATCATCTTAAGTTTAGGAAGCATCATAAGCGGGTCTGTTCCTGCTGGAAGATTAATCTTATAATTAAGCACAGGGGATAACACCGGTGCATTATCATTATTCTCCCTGCCTAATGCCTGTCCTGCATAGGTGCCCTCCGGCCCTGTTATTGCACATATACTTCCACATACAGCTTCATTTACCGAAGTGTACTTCTCACCTGAATATATTCTGATCTGGTTAATCTTCTCACCATTAATAAGCTGTTTAGCTTTAAGGCTTCCGCCTGTAACCTTAATGTGTGTAAGCCTTTCACCCCTGTCATCTCTTGATATTTTATATACTCTTGCTGACATATCCGACTGCTTATCATCACCATTTTCAGATACCTCACAATATTTATTCATAATATCAAGAAGTCTGTCCACTCCATCAAGTCTTAATGCAGAGCCGAATATTACAGGAAATACTTCTCTTTGGCTTATCATATTTCCTATAAGCTTATCATCAACAATGCCTTCATCTAACACCTGCTCTAATGCTTCTTCATTGCACACAGCAAGCTCTTCATAATCAAGCCTGTCAAAATCCACACATCCTGATGATAACTTATTCTTTAATTGTTCTAATATTCTATGCTTGTCTGTTCCCTGCTGGTCCATTTTATTGACAAATATAAACACAGGGACTTTTAATCTCTTTAAAAGTCCCCAAAGTGTCTCTGTATGTCCCTGAACCCCATCCATTCCGTTAATAACAAGAACAGCATAATCAAGCACCCAGAGCGTTCTCTCCATCTCTGCCGAAAAATCAACGTGTCCGGGTGTATCAAGCAATGTAACATCTAAATCTTTGTAGGTAAATACTGCCTGCTTGGAAAATATCGTTATTCCACGCTGTCTTTCATAATCATTATTATCAAGAAACGCATCTTTGTTATCTACTCTTCCAAGCTTTCTTATAGCTCCCGATGTATACAATATGCTCTCAGATAATGTTGTCTTACCTGCATCAACGTGGGCAAGCATACCTATAACAAGTTTCTTCACTACGTTTATCTCCAATTCAGTTATATATTTCCGGTCTTCTATCTCTGAATAACCCCCACGATAATCTGTCTGTCATATATTCATCTAAATCAAACTGTGCAACAAGTACTTCTTCTGTATCTCTTCCTGCTTCACATATGACTTCACCTGTATTATCTGTTATAAATGATGAACCATAGAACTTGAGTGAACTTTTCTGTCCACCATTTGCCTCGCAAGGGTCTACTGTTTCTATTCCAATTCTGTTAGCTGCCACCACAGGAACAAGATTACAGCCGGCGTGTCCCTGCATACACCTTCTCCAATGAGGCATACTGTCACATTCAAGTATAGGCTCACTTCCTATAGCTGTAGGATAGAATAATATCTCTGCACCCTTTACCGCTAATGCTCTTGCCGTTTCAGGGAACCACTGATCCCAGCATATTCCTATACCTATATTGCCAAACCTTGTATTAAACACCTTAAATCCTGTATTACCCGGCGTAAAATAGAATTTCTCCTGATAATAATGGTCATCTGGAATATGTGTCTTTCTGTATATTCCAAGATTGCTTCCATCAGCATCAATAACCGTAACTGTATTATACAACACATTTATGTTTTTTTCATAAAAACTTACAATTATAACAACTCCAAGTTCCTTAGCAGTCTGTGTAAAATGCTGGACAGCATCATTTTCTTGTACGCTTTTGGCATAGGCGTAATATTCATATCTTCTCTCCTGACAGAAATACTGTCTTTCAAATAATTCTGGCAGAAGAATTATATTAGCTCCCTTTTTTACTGCTTCTCTTGTCATTTCATCAGCTTTTTTTATATTATCGCCGACATTATTACTGCACCGCATCTGAATTGCCGCAGCTTTTACTTTTCTGCTCATATTACCTCATTTCCGTGTCTGTCACACTAAAACCAATCTATAACCTATTACGCTTTGACTTCTTTTTATACCTTAATTGTGCCAGCAGCACTAATCCGTAACATATATACCACTTTAATATATCCTGTTATTGCGGTATCTGCTGTGTAATACAATGTATATTGCCTCCACCAACAATTATATCTCTTGCATACACACCAATAACCTCATACTCTGGCATAAGATTCTGAATAAGATCTACTGCCTGCTTATCTTTAACATCGCCAAACTGTGGAACAAGCACAATATCATTGGCTATATAGAAGTTAGCATAACTGGCCGCAAGCCGCTCTCCCGCTTCACGCA
Organism: [Lactobacillus] rogosae; assembly: GCA_900112995.1. Lineage (GTDB taxonomy): Bacteria > Bacillota > Clostridia > Lachnospirales > Lachnospiraceae > Lachnospira > Lachnospira rogosae. The sequence continues at coordinate 108,625 of FONU01000007.1, forward strand.
TATCTTCTCCTGCTTCAAACACAAGACCCTTTAAATCATTATCAGTTATGCACACTGGGACATCCGGTATATGCAGTTTATGAACATTAAACTTACGTCCTCTGGCATCAGTTTCTCTTTCAAGCACCTTCATATCAGCCAAAGACATTGCATATTGAGGATCTTCCTCATTATCCGTCCACGCAAGAACTACATTAGCTGGTGAGGTAAATGCACACACATTATCAACGTGTTCATTAGTTTCATCATTATATATTCCATATGGAATCCATATAATTTTCTTTGCCCCTAGATATTTCTTAAGATTATGCTCAATCTGTTCCCTGCTCATATCTGGATTTCTTCCCTTGCTTAAAAGACAGCTGTCAGTTACTATAACCGTACCTTCACCATCACTGTGTATAGAACCTCCCTCAAGCACAAACGGATTGGCATCATAGCAATCATATCCTGTCATATTACAGAATTGCAGAGCTGCTTTATCGTCCTTTTCCCAATTCTTGTAAAGTCCGTCATAATCGCCACCCCACGCATTGAATTTCCAGTTAATCCCACGTACATCACCTGTATGTCCGTTTTTTACAAACGTGGGACATACATCTCTTGCCCACGCATCATCTGTTTCGATGCAGACTACTTCAATATTCCAGGCAGCTTTAATATCTTCACTGGCTTTATTACATTCTCCTGTTACAGCGTCTTTTATTTTCATAAATCTTGCTTCTGCCTGTGCATAGTGCTTCTCATCTGCTAATATATACACTTTTTCGTGTCTGGATATTATATGTGCAATATCCACAAATACATTCTGTGCAGCTACAGCATTATAAGGCCACGAGCCTGTCCTTACAGGCCATATCATAATTGTAGCCTTGTGCCTGTCATATTCTGCCGGCATATAATAGCCATCTTCTATAGGTGTAGTATCTGTTATTCTCACGAAAGCCTCCACTTAAAATCTTCATAACCAAATTCTTTAATAACCCGCACTTCTTTATCTTTCATTACCGCTATAGCTGGAAGTGGTATTCCATTAAATGTATTATTCTTTACCATTGAGTATATCGCCATATCCTCAAATACAAGCCTGTCCCCTATATTAATCTTACTGTCAAACTTATAATCACCTATAATATCTCCTGCAAGACAGGTATATGAAGACAGCCTGTATACATTTTCTCTGTATTCTTTTTTATCTTTATACTTCATAATATCTTCATTTTCCTGAATATCTTTACCAGCAGTAACATCTTTATATTCTTTGATATTTTTAATTATCTGTGCCCCCCGAAGTGGTGGTGTATATGGCATTTCGAGGACATCTGGCATATGGCACGCGGCAGAAGCATCAAGTATAAGCGTTTCGATTCCATTATCAACCTTATCTAACACCTCTGTAACAAGATAACCGGCATTAAGAGCAACAGCCTCGCCCGGCTCTAAATACACCTGTACATTATATTCACTCTTTATGTGATTAACGCAGCCAATAAGTGTATCTATATCATAATCTTTTCTTGTTATATGATGTCCACCGCCCATATTAATCCACTTCATATTCTTCATAATATGCCCGAATTTATCTTCAACTGCTTTAAGTGTAATTGCAAGTGCATCTGAATTCTGCTCACAGAGAGTATGAAAATGAAGTCCCTCAACTCCATTAAGAACTTCCTCATCTGCCTTGTTTAACATATCAATAGTTACTCCAAGCCTTGAACCATACGCACAAGGGTCATATATTGCATTATCACCCTGCGTAGATATTTCCGGATTAATTCTAAGTCCTATGCTGATACCGCTTCTTATACATTTTTCCTTATAACGCATAAGCTGCCCTATGGAATTAAATATTATATGGTCACATATTTTTACAAGTTCATCTATATCCTTTTCTTTGTAAGCAGGAGCATAGACGTGATTTTCTTTATTCATCTCTTCCCTGCCAAGCCTTGCCTCATACAATCCACTTGCTGTTGTGCCACTTATGTATCTGCCAATTAACGGATATTCATAAAATGCTGAAAATGCTTTCTGTGCAAGCAATATTTTACATCCTGTTTTGTCTTCAACATATTTTAAAATTTCAAGATTATGAACCAGAATATTCTCATCTATAATATATGCTGGTGTTGTAATATCATCTATTGTCATCAACTCTTATATCCTCTATTCTACAAGCTGTGGATTTTCCTCAACTACCCAAGGAAGTCCCCATTTATTAAGTGCTTCCATATATGGATCAGGATCAAATTCTTCCACATTGTATACACCTGCTTTATTCCACATTCCTGTGACAACCATCATTGTTCCTATCATTGCAGGAACTCCTGTTGTATATGATATTGCCTGTGATTCAACTTCCCTGTAACATTCCTGATGGTCACATACATTATAAATATATATTGTCTTTTCTTTTCCATCTTTTCTTCCCCTGAATATACAGCCAATGTTAGTCTTTCCTACTGTTCTTTCTCCAAGTGTAGCAGGATCTGGAAGAAGTTCTTTTAAGAGCTGTATAGGAACAACTTCAACACCATTGACTTTTACAGGGTCAGTTCTTAACATTCCAACATTCTCAAGACATTTCATATGTGTAAGGTAGCTCTGTCCAAATGTCATAAAAAATCTTATTCTTTTAACTCCCGGAATGTTTTTAGCAAGCGATTCTATCTCCTCGTGATGTAAAAGATACATATCCTTCATTCCAACCTGTGGGAAATCATATTCTCTCTTTATAGACATAGCTGGTACTTCTACCCAGTGTCCATCTTCCCAATATGAGCCAGGTGCTGATACTTCTCTTAAATTAATCTCAGGATTAAAATTAGTCGCAAACGGATAGCCGTGATCTCCGCCGTTGCAGTCAAGAATATCAATTGTGTCTATTTCATCAAAGTAGTGCTTAAGTGCATATGCTGAAAATACACTTGTTACACCAGGATCAAAGCCCGTTCCTAAAAGTCCCATTATTCCAGCTTCTTCAAATTGCTTCTTATAATTCCACTGCCAAGAATAATCAAAATAAGCTGAAAAACCTTCTTCCTTACATCTTTTTTCATATATAGCTCTCCACTCAGGATCTTCGGTATCTTCTGCTTCATAGTTAGCAGTATCAATATAATGCACCTTTGTCTTAAGGCAGGCATCCATTATTGTTAAATCCTGATATGGAAGTGCAAGGTTAAGCACTGCCTCTGGTTTATAGCTTTCAATAAGCTTCACAAGTTCTTCTACATTATCTGCATCAACCTTTGCTGTTGTAATTACTGTCTTTGTATCAGGCTGTAATTTATCCTTTAAAGCATCACATTTGCTCTTAGTCCTGCTTGCTATACATATCTCTGTAAATACTTCACTGTTCTGACAGCACTTGTTAATTGCCACTGTTGCAACTCCACCACAACCTATTATTAATACTCTGCTCATAATTATCCTCCATTCTTTAAGCCCTGTTTATTAATTATCTTAACGCTTTCTTTTTAAACACTGTCTATTACTCTTTTCAGGCTTTCTTCTCATTTTCTTCTTCTTCAAGCATCTGCTCTACATAACCCGGAAGCATAAATGCTCCCCTGTGAAGATTAGTTGTATAATATCTTGTCTTTATACCTAACTTCTTCCATTCCTCCGGTCTGAAATCATCAAGCGGATGATATTTCTTGGAAGCAAATCCAAACAGCCAATAGCCTGATGAACAAGTTGGTATATGTGCCTGATATACACGGCTTACAGGAAATGCCTGATATGCCTTTCTGTGCATTTTCACACATTCATCTTTATCTTCTGAATAAAATGGACTTCCATGCTGATATACCATAATGCCATCACTTTTAAGTGCTTTATAACAGCTTCCATAAAATTCTTTGGTGAATAAACCTTCTGTATATCCAAATGGATCTGTCGCATCATTAATTATCAGGTCATAATCACCCGTCTTATTTCTTAAAAATCTTAATGCATCCTGAATATACACATTAACCCTGTCATCATCCAGTCCACAGGTAAGCTCAGGAAAATGCTTTCTACATACTTCAACAAGCATTTCATCCGGTTCAACAACATCTATTCTTTCTATACATTTATAATTGATAAGTTCTCTTGCAACTCCACCATCGGCTCCACCAATTATTAATACATTCTTTACATCAGGGTGGACTGCCATCGGAATATGGGTTACCATCTCATCATATATAAACTCGTCTTTTTCAGAAAATAGTATCTCTCCGTCTAATGCAAGAAATTTACCAAATTCATCTGAAACAAGCACATCAATCCTCTGACAGTCACTCTCCACCGAACACAATTGTTCTTCTATTCTCATTGAAAGCTTCACATTGCTTGTATGAAGCTCTGAAAACCACATCTCCATATTAAATAATCCTCATTTCCTGTATATACTTTCATATGGCTCTTCCACAATTATCTGTCTATACCAGAACCTTTAATTTATTAACGCTCTTGTCTTCTGTTCCCTGCATTGAACAGCCTTTTTCTTTAACATACAGAATATACTGTATAATCTCGTCTGTAATCATCTCTCCCGGTGCTAATATCGGAATTCCCGGAGGATAACACATAACAAATTCTCCTGATATTCTTCCCTCAGTCTTCTCAACTGGCAGGGACTCCTTGGCAGAATAGAAAGCTTCCTGAGGTGATCTGGCTACTATTGGACTTATGAATTCTCCGCTTAACATTCCAGTACTGTCTTTTTTATATATTCTGGCTATATCTGCCAGAGCTCCGACAAGTCTTTCTATATCCTGTAATCTGTCTCCGATAGATATATAAGCAAGGATATTGCTTACATCTCCGAATTCTATCTGGATATCATATTCATCTCTTAACAGATCATATACTTCAATTCCAGCAAGTCCCAATCCAAGCGTATGAACTGACAATTTGGTGACATCATAATCATATACGCTTGTTCCATTAACAAGTTCTTTTCCATACGCATAGTATCCGCCTATTTCATTAATCTCCCTGCGTGCATATTCTGCCATATCCATTACCTTTGCAAATGACTCTTCACCCCTTAAGGCAAGATTTCTTCTTGAAATATCAAGACTGGCAAGCAAAAGATATGAACCACTTGTCGTCTGCGTAAGATTGATAATCTGTCTGACATAATCAGCATTAACACCTTTATTCGTAAGAAGTATCGAACTTTGTGTTAAAGAACCACCCGATTTGTGCATAGATACTGCCGCCATATCAGCCCCTGCTGCCATAGCAGAAACTGGTAATTGCGGCTGGAAATATAAATGTGTTCCGTGTGCCTCATCAGCTAACACTTTCATTCCGTATTCGTGTGCCAGCTTCACTATTGAACATATATCAGAGCATATTCCATAATATGTAGGGTTATTTACAAGCACTGCAACCGCATCAGGATTTTCTTTTACAGCTTTTCGTACTGACTCCAGATTCATACCAAGTGAAATACCAAGCTGATGATTAACCTCCGGATTAACATATACAGGAATTGCACCGCATAACACTAAAGCATTAATGGCACTTTTATGCACATTCCTTGGAAGTATTATTTTATCTCCTCTCTTACAATTCGATAATATCATCGCCTGCACAGCAGATGTCGTTCCACCTACCATAAGAAATGCGTTCTCTGCACCAAATGCCCTGGCCGCTAATTCTTCTGCATCCCTTATAACTGATACCGGATGACACAGATTATCTAATGGCTTCATAGAATTAACATCTATTCCAACACATTTTTCTCCTAATAATTCCACTAATTCAGGATTGCCCCTTCCTCTTTTATGACCCGGAACATCAAATGGTACTACTCTTTTTCTTCTAAGCTTTTCCAGTGCTTCATATACTGGTGCTCTTGTCTGATCATTAGACATCTCCCTTACCTCACATACATTAAAAATAATTTCTTTAAGCACTGCCAGAAAATTTCCATAATTATGTAAAATCTTATAATTAAACTTCATAAACAGTGCAGTTTTTCTTAATCACACAAAGCTTCCTAAATTACACAAAAAAGGTGGCAGTGCTTACACACTTACCACCTTATTAGTCATAATATAATATCAACATCATTACATTAAAATATATCTGTAACTATACAATATAATGTCATAATATATACGAAATCAGCGAATATATTTCATAGACGACTTGTCTATGTCATACAAATATGCGTCACTCTTTATTGACCGTTTCACAAGATGATGTGCTTGGCACAGATTATAAAGTAATCAACTTAAAAAACAGAGCTTAATGCTCAATCAATAATAATAATGTGGTTCTACCACACCGGCAACCGACCCGCCTGTCCGTTAGGCTTAACTTTATCCTGATATGCTGTATAACTACTGCACACCTAAGATACAAGTGGTCATATTTGTATGAAATCATATACTTCCTGACTCACACGAATAAATAATATCATATATTAATGTTATATGTCAATTATTATCTGACAATCTTTTGTCTATCTTTTATCTATTTATAATATTCCTACAGCTTTCTTAGCCAGCCTGTCGGCTTCCTCATTACCTTCAACACCTGAATGTCCCTTAACTTTAACAAAATTAATGGCTATCTTATCTTTTACTGACTGCATATAATCATAATAAGCTATAGTACCTTTCTTATTACGCTTCCACTCTCCAAGTGCCCACGCTCTTATTCCCATATAATCAAAATATATATCTACACTTTTAACGCCAAGTTCTATTGCTTTCTCTACTGCCGCCATACTTCCAAGAATTTCACCGGCTACATTACGCATTGAAGCCATTTCACTATCACTGCCACTTCCTGTAATGATATATTTTTCATTATTATATACAAGAAATCCGCCATATCCATAGACACCCGTTACTATATTAAAAGAACCATCAACATACGCATAGCTCTCACTCTGGACATCATTATTCTTAAGCCTGCCAATATATTCAAGAGCTTCCTGTTCAGTTGTAAAGCTTTTATATTCAGCTCCGGCATATTGGAACACCTGACTTTTACATTCATCCCATGTTCTATATATTCCTGTATTTCTGCCTTTTCTTACTGCATAATATTTAGCCGCCATTATCAACTGCCTTTCTGTTAATCTTAATACACTCTTATAACACCAGCTATATTCTTAACTGCTGAAAGTCCCTTAAATACAGCCATAGCATCATTAAAGTTCTTCTCAAGAACTTCTGCTGTTATAATAACAAGTTCAGCAACTCCGTCTTTGCCGCTCTTCTGAACTACCTGTGCTATGCTTACACCGCTGTTACCAAGAACGCTTGCAATATTGGCAAGAACGCCCTGCTTGTCTGCAACTTCAAGTCTTAAGAAGAATTTGCTCTTAGTATCTGTTATATCCTTCACTTCAAGATTCTTATAACAGCAACAGCCAATTCTTCCGCAGGAATCGTGTACTATATTTCTGCATACATCAATTATATCACCTACAACTGCACTGGCAGTCGGCATCTGTCCTGCACCTCGTCCCATAAACATTGCATCATCCATAGCCTTACCGTGTACAAATACAGCATTAAAAGCATCATTAACATTTGCAAGAGGATGATTATTAGGTATGAGCATTGGGTGAACCTTTACTTCAATTCCGTCCTCTGTATTCTTGGCAACACCTAAAAGCTTGATTACATAGCCAAATTCCTTGGCATACTTAATATCATCTGCGGAAATCTTAGTAATACCTTCTGTGTATACATCAGCAAATGTTACTCTTGAGTTAAATGCAATAGAAGCCATAATAGCTATCTTTCTTCCTGCATCGTATCCTTCCACATCTGCTGTCGGGTCTGCTTCTGCATAACCTAACTCTGTAGCCTTTGCCAAAGCTTCTTTGTAATCCATTCCACTCTCTGTCATCTTAGTAAGAATATAATTAGTCGTACCATTAACAATACCCATAATCTCTGTGATATGGTTACCAGTCATACTCTGCTTTAATGGTCTGATAATTGGTATTGCACCAGCTACAGCCGCCTCAAACTGAAGGTCTGCTCCTGCTTTATTAGCCGCATTGCCAACTTCCTCTCCATACTCAGCAATAAGATCCTTATTAGCTGTAACAACCTGCCTGCCAGCCTTAAGTGCCTCAAGAACATAATCCTTAGCTGGATGAATTCCACCCATAAGCTCAACAACAATGCTGATATCCTTGTCATTAATTATATCTTCCCACTTATCTGTAAGAATTTCATCTGGAATACCTTCTCTTTTCTTAGATAAATTTCTTACAAGAACCTTCTTAATAACAAGTGTTGCTCCTGTCTTATGCTTTATCTCATCACTCATAGCCTCACATAATTTGTATGTTCCAAGTCCTACTGTTCCTGCTCCAAGTATAGCTGCATATATTACTTTATCCGACATTTTAATTATTTCCTCCATATTTTTACATTTATAAGGCCTGGCTGCCGCCACAGCAATATAATTTCATTATAATAATTCATTAATAACAGCAGTTACGATTACCACTTCAATAATTGTATTAATCTTAATTATGCCAGAGACAAATTCTATTCCGCCTCCCGACAATACACTATCCTCTTAAATTCTTAATAAACGAAGATATTCTTATAATAGATATAAGGTCACTCAGGCCCTCAACCATAAGCACAATTCCAACAAACATCATAAGTACAGTTGATGAACCAAATGGGTTAAATAATGCAACAACACCCATAACAACCATTAATGCTGCAACAATTGCCTCTATCCACCAGCGCTGTGCTTCCATATGATAGAATTCTATTGCATACTGAAGCTTTAATATACCGTCAATAATAATTATTATGGCAATAGCTGTTCCAAAAAATACTGCAATAGCTTCTGGTCTCATAACAAAGAATATTCCAAATGCAAGTAATGATATGCCCTGTACAAGTCCGAATGATACGAATACATCTTCCCTTGACATTCTGAAATATGTCATAAGCCTTAACACTCCCCATACGCATAATGCAATTCCTACTGCCCTGCATATGATAATCTGTGATACCTCAGGAAATATTGTAAGGAAAAGACCTAACACAAATAACGCTATTGATATAATTATAAGTTCGATTTTAATTCCCCTAATCTTTTTAATCATAATGTGCCTCCATTCCTGCACCAGTCAAAGGTGCATATTAATATTATTAGTATAGCACAGCAAAGTATTCTTTAGCAACTTACTATATAACTACGGCAATAATTATAATGCAAAAATACCTTTCTGTTGTTAAGGATTGTCCCTGCAACAGAAAGGTATTCTTATCTTCATATAATCATTGTATTTTGTTGTTTTATCTTTTGATACTTAATGTATCCATATATATCAATATCTATATATAATTATCACAATACTGATATATTAACCCGCATATATTATGCTCTATCCATAGCCTGTTCAAAATCTCTAGTTCCTGCAAAGATTTCGTTCTTGTATGGATTCTTCTTCTGTTCAATAGCTCTCTTAATGATAACTGAGATACAGATTACGTTAGCTACTACTGCAAGAATAGCCATTACACCCTGAGCAACTGGATATGCACCTGCGGCATTCATCTGCTCTAATGTATAATGTGTAAGTTCCATTCCTGACTTAGCTCCTGTGTACTTGTAAAGGACTGGAAGTGTAGCAAATATTCCGTCAACCTGGAATAATGGAACTACCTGTGCGAACATACACCATATTGCAAGTGTATTAGCACGGTTCTGAATCCAGCCACCCTTGTTCCATAACGCATTAGCAAATGTAGGAGCAAGAAGTAATGCAACACCACAATACCAAGTATGTGTTGGAAGGTTGTTATATGTATATGTGAAGTTCCATATATCATATGCAACAATGAACCATATTGTCATATCTGGCCATAACATATCATCCTGCTTCTTTGATGAGTAAATCCCCCACCAGCCTGTCATACAGAAGATATTGATTAAGCCTGCGATACCGTTAAGCCAGTTCCACCAGCCACCGTAAAGCCATACACCCTCGTTAGAGAACCACCAGCCGCCATTAATTCCACCTTTGATTGCTGATTCAAAATCACTACAAACAGCGATAAGAATATTAATGGCAACGATTAAGAATGGGAATACTTTAAACCATTCTGTCTTACCTATGCTCCACTTATACTTAAGCATCATAAATCCGATACAGCCTGCTGTAGCGGCATAAAGCTTAGCATAATGGAACCATCCATTCATATATCTATATGTAGTATTATTAAGTGCCCATGAAGCACCCTGTGCAGCTCCTATCTGGATAGCCACAAAATAGATTGTAAGTGCGATTGGAATTATAATAAAGAATAACAATCCACCAAATTTAGAACGTCTTGCAAGTTCGTTACAGATAACGAGTCCTGCAAAGACAAGAACACAGCCTAATAACTGGTAAATGGCACCTTCGCCATAAATCTGAAACAACATATTACACGCCTCCGATCAAATAATTGATTATATGTTATCAATATTTTACAACATTTTAATATTTTTTCAACAATTTAATCGTTTTTTCGTATAATTTTCGATAAATTTATAACAATCATTTTGTACATCCAAATACTTTTATTCTTCTATTTCCATTTTCTCTGATGTAATTCTAATATTGCCAACAGCTTCTTTAACCTGCTTTGCATACTCAAGGTTCTGTTCACTCATATTATGTACCTGCTCGGCATTGACTGTTACTTCCTGCGTAACTGCTGATAACTGTGAAATATTCTCTACAATCTTATTATTAGAGTCTGAAAGACCTGCTATTTCTTTATTAACAACATCAATATGCTCTATAAGTGTTTCTATATTCTTGTTAAGCTGTTCAAATGTATGTGCCGCTTCAATTATTCTCTCGCCCTGCTCTTTAGTTGCCTCAACGGAAGAATTAACAGATACAACAACTTCATCTGCATTATCATTAAGTTCATTAGTTATCTTAGTAATATCTTCTGTAAAATTCTTTGTCTGTTCTGCTAACTGTCTTATCTGCTCAGCAACAACCGCAAAGCCTCTTCCTGCTTCACCAGCTCTTGCACTTTCAATTGAAGCATTAAGTGCTAAAAGGTTAGTCTGGCTTGATATATTAAGTATCATTCCAGCAATATTTTCCACGTTCTTAGTCTTTTCCTGTAATCTCTGCATAGACTCAGTAACAGACTTATTAGTATCTGTTATCTGCTCAGACTGCTTTCTTAATTCGTCCATAACAACAATATTCTTCTGTATACTGTCGTTAGAATTAACAGCCAGCTCAACCATCTGATCAGAAGCCTTTCCTGTATGTTCAATAGCCTCCTGTATAGTTGTTGTCATACTGCTCTGCTCTTCTATGCTTGTCGCTGTCATATTAGTTGCCGCAGATATCTCTTTCATACTGTTAGTTACTGTATTAGTTGTATCAACGAGTTCATTGATAAGCTTATCACTCTTCTTAGTTTCATTGCTGACAACACCTGATACCATAATTATATTATCTAAAATCTCTTTTATTCTGCTATGTTCATCTTTAGCCGAATTAACAGCATCATCATTAAACAGAATTGTTAATTTACCAACTTCCAATATAACAACACCTATAAGCACTATCATAAATATTGAACATACTGCATTAACGTCCTGTCCATATATTCCCTTTGAAGCCTGCACAGCAGTTACAATTATGTATAAAATCAACATTCCTGCCGCAGTTCTTTTCAACGACTTCTTCTCATAATAAGGAATCTGAAGTATAAATATTCCAAGAATAGCATAACTGATAAAGCTTGCATCTGTCTGCACACCAATTAACAGATATTCTATTCCAATCTCAATAGTTGACATAACCTTTAAATATCTTGTCGCTGTATTCTTTCTGTAAACTATGACATTAACAGCTACAAATACAGCAATAAGTGCTGTGTTACAATACACAACTACTGATGGAATATTGTGATTAAACTGCTTCATCCACAGATAAAAAAGAAACATCAAACCAAGTAGAGAAGTCGCCACTATATAGAACCTATTCATTCTTCTGTTTCTTTCACTCACATCTGTGTATTTATATTTATCCTGCATTAAAAAAATACCTCCTCCGTATGTTACTATCTTTAATAGTACCACAAAAGGAGATATTTTTCTATAGTTTTATAATTATTTCAATTATTTCTCACTTTTATATCAGCTTTGTAAGCTTCTTATACATATCCTCAACAATCATTCTTATATCACGGCCCTCCTGAACAATTGTTATATCTGCATATTTCTCATAGAGCCTTTTTCTGTCCTCAAAGATTTCTTCTACTGTAGACTTGCCGTTGGATACAACACCTCTTTCTTTAAGGCTCCCTAATCTGCTCTCAAGCTCTTTTTCTGAAACTTTTAAATATATAACTGTTCCTATCTGCTTAAAATGCTCCATAGCCTCATCTCCATATACAGCACTTCCACCTGTTGCTATAATTGTATGCTCTGGAGATATTAAACAATTCACATCATTCTCAATCTTAATAAAGCCAGTATCGCCATTTTCTTCTATAAGCTGCTCAAGCGTCTTTTTATATGTATCCTGAATCACAATATCAGAGTCTATAAATGAATATCCTATCTTCTTGGCAAGTACAACTCCAAGTGTGCTTTTACCGCTTCCCGGCATACCTATAAGTATAATATTGTTCTTTGACATTTTACTCCTCGTTCCTTCCTGCAACTTAACTCAGCGTTACAGTACTATTCTCTATTCGTCTTTACTGTCTATTATCATCTGCAAAATGCTGACTTCTTTCATTACATCATCTAAAAGATTATTAATATTCCTGCTTCCATTAATAGTCTTATTACTGAGTTCCTGTGTATTCTCTGTGTTGGCAAGAAGCTCTTCACTGAATGCACTAAGGCTTTCTATCTGCTGTGTAATCTCATTGTTGCTTGTTGTGATATTATCCATATAATTGTATTCTTCGTCTATCTTTACCTGAATATCCCTTATGTCATCTCTTATCGCATCAAATGATTTCTTTGACTGGTTCACTAATTCCATCTGGTTCTCATTGGCCGAAAGAAGATTATTAACACTAAACCCAGCTTTCTCAGCCTGCTCTGCCAGTGCTACGATAATATTCTCTATCTCCTCTGTTGACTTTTGTGTCTCCTCTGCAAGCTGCTTAATCTGCTGTGCAACTACTGCAAAACCTGCTCCTGCCTCACCTGCTCTCGCAGCTTCTATGCTTGCATTAAGTGCAAGGAGTGCTGTCTGTCTTGTAATTCCGTTAATCATTCCAAGAATCACTTTAGCTTCTTCTGTCTTAGCTGTAAGCTCATTCATAGCACCACTTACATCACTGCCAATATCACTGCTGTTCTTTGATACATTTTCAAGCTGTTCCATATTGATATTGCCTGTCTTAGTAATATCTGTTGTTGTATCGAACTGCTTCTTGATATCCTCAATAATCGTTCTTGCATTCTCTGTAAGCTCCCCAATACTCTCTGTCATCTCAAGCTGGTTCTGCACTGTTCCTGCAAGCTCATTAGCACCTGATACCATCTGTGATACTGCAAGCTGGCTTCCTTCCGCCTGTTCCTGCATATTCTTTGACTCATCATTGATATTGTCAATCTCTTTGCAGAGGTTATCATTAGCTTTGATTATCTTATCAAGCATATCATCAGTCTTAGCCTTCTCTGCTTCAATTGTCTCAAGCTTATAAGCTGATATATGTCCAAGTACATCTGTTGTAATATAAGAAAATGCTACAACAAGTGTCATAAATGCAATCTGTATTTCATAATCAACCATATCACTGCTTGTTATTCCAACATTAACATATTGGATAATAATATATACAATATTAATAAGTGCACTTGCAATACCAACCTTTAAGGTATACTTTTTATCTGCAAACATAGATATTGCAATTATCATAGGAATTGCATAAGTAAATGAAAGAATACTTACTGATGTCCATAATACAAAGGCATATAATATTCCATAGCCTATTGCCGTAATTGACCTGACTATTTTACTCTCAGCATTTTTCTTATATGCGAATGCTGCCATAATAACCGGCACAATAAGAATAATCGAAAATACAAACACATATCCTGCCGTTCTATTTCCCTTAACAAGTTCCATTATATATGCCGCCAAAAGTACCATTGATATAATCAAGTAGCACTGCAGCAACTTTTTATTAACATAGCTTTTTTCGTTTAAATTGTTACCATCCTTAGTGTCTTTAGCCATGAGAAAATCCTCCATATTAATTGGCGTGAAGTTAAAAGTTACCAGTTAAGTTTATCTGTCTGCAGGAATTATAAATATCCATATAAGCGAGCTTATAAGAAGCATCATCGGATAGAAAAGAACCGGAAGTATCTGAAATGCTGACATCTCATAACCAAGCTCATTAACCGCTGATATAGCAACAAGCATCTGTGCTCCATAAGGAATAATCCCCTGAAATACACACGAAAATGTATCAAGAAGCGAAGCTGCTTTTCTATTGGATATTCCATAATCTGCTGCCATCTCCTTAGCGATTGGATTAGCCATAACTATCGCTACTGTATTATTCGCTGTTGCAATATCCATAGCCCCGACCAGAAGCCCCATACCAAGCTGTCCGCCTTTCTTTCCTTTAAAGGTTCTTTTAACCCAGCCTAGAAGTGCCGTAAATCCGCCATATTCCCTTATTAAGGCACACATAGCAGACACAAGAATGGCAACCATACAGGTTTCAAACATTCCAGATACGCCCGAACCCATACTTGTTATTAATTCAAATACACCAATATGACCTGTCACAAGCATAATAAATGTTCCTGTTACAATTCCTATCAGCAGCACAACGAATACATTTATTCCTGCTATTCCACCAATAAGCACGAATACATATGGTATTACCTGAACAAGATTATACTCGTGTGTTACTCTTCCTGAAATATCTGTTCCAAATGAAAGTATAAGTATAATTACAAGTGTGACAACCGCTGCCGGAAATGCAATCCAGAAGTTCTCCCTGAACTTGTCTCTCATAGCACAATCCTGTCCATTGCACGCCGCAATTGTTGTATCTGATATAAATGATAGGTTATCACCAAACATCGCACCGCCCATAACAGATGCAACACATAGTGCCATATTAAATCCAGAAGCCTCTGATACCGCAGCCGCAATCGGTGTTATAAGCGTTATCGTCCCAACTGATGTACCCATCGCTGTTGACACAAAACATGCAACAATAAAAAGCACTGCAACTGCAAACTTAGCTGGTATAAGATTAAGCATAAAATATGCCACACTTTCTGCACTGCTTCTTCCAACAACACCTACAAACACACCTGCTGTCAGGAATATAAGAAGCATAGTTATAATATTCTTATCAGCAAGCCCGCCTGCCATAATCTGTAACTTTTCATCAAAAGATACATCTCTGTTCTGTATACACGCTACAAGTATTGCCGCAAGAAATGCTACAATAATAGGTATGTTATAAAATCCCATTGGTATCTTACATATATATTCAAATATAATGCCAAGTCCAAGGTATAGCACCAGAAATACTAAAACCGGCAATAATGCTGTTGCATTAGACTTTTTCAAAATAAAAATCCTCCAAACGTAATATATAGTTAAATTATCTTAATCTAAACTATTATATTACATTTGGAAGATTAAGTATAGTGTGAAGCTGCTATATATTAAATTTATATATTAGAATTTCTTAAATACCCTTGGTACTTTCATCTATTGTAGTTGAAATATCACTAATCCCTGAATTCATCTTAGCCATTGTGTTCTTTAAAGTTCTGGCATTTTCTGCGAAATTCTTTAATATTTGTGGAAAATTAATGAACTTCTTCTATAGAAAAAGCAGGTATTCTATAGTATAATAAACTCATATTAAGCTAAGATTTGACATTTAATTAAGTATTTATATTAGGAATTGGGGAGTAATATGATTACTAGACATTTTATGAGAACCAGGCAGCTTAAACCAGGAATGAAGCTTGACCAGACAATTCTGGACCGTACAGGACGAAACCTCGTTATGAGAGGTTCTATTCTTGACGATTATGTAATTGACTCTCTTTTACGAATGGGCATTATGAACGTATACATACAGGAGGGTGAACCTGAACCTGATAATATCGAGCAGATGATAACTCCTGAGGCTAAGAAACATATTGAACAACTCCACAAAGATGACCCTGCCAAGGTAAAGCTTTCTGACAGTGTCAAGAAACGTGTCGCTGAAGGAATTCAATACATATATGCTAACACAGAATCTGAAAAACTCTCAGACACTGCTGACAGCATCGCTTCTAACCTGATGGACGCTATTAATGCCAACAACGCAATAGCAATTGATATAAGCACACTCAAGACAAGTGATGAATACACTTTCAAGCACAGTGTTGACGTGGCAACTATGGCTATGATTATCGGCAAACAACAGTGTCTGCCTGATAAGCAGATATATGAGCTTGGTGTATCCGGACTTCTACACGATATCGGAAAGACTAAAGTACCAGCTTCAATACTTAACAAACCTGCCAGACTTACAGATGAAGAATTCGCTGTTATGAAACAGCACTCTGTATTTGGATACCATATGTTACAGGAATGTAATGAATTTAATAACGATATATGTATGGCTGTCCTACAGCACCATGAAAAGATTAACGGCAATGGATACCCTCTTGGATTTGACGCTCCAAGAATAACTCCTTATGCAAGAATACTTGCAGTTGCCGATATATATGATGCACTTGTCACAGAACGTCCTTACAAGAAAGCATTTTCCCAGAAAGATGCAATCGAGCTTATTATGTCTATGACAGAGGAGCTTGACATCAAGGCTATGAAAAGCTTTCTTGAGAGTATTATTCTGTACCCTGTTGACTCAATCGTGGAATTAAGCAATGGCGAGAAAGCCAAGGTTGTAAGCAACAACAACAGCTATATACTGCGCCCTACTGTAGTCGGCATAACAAGCGGTCGTGTATACAATCTTGGCGAAGATATGGATTGTGCTAATATTGTAATTATTTAATATAGCCACTTTGTACGATAAGTCTCATTTAATATACAATAATTAATATATAATAATGCAAAAAGGTCTGACATTATGCTATGTATTCTTTCCACTAGCTACAATAGAGTCTGCCTTTTAAAATGATTACTTTTTATTAAATATAAAAAAGACCAGTAAACTACTAAGAATTTACTGGTCTGATATACATTTATAAATATATATTCATAGATATATTTATAGATGTATTAATAGTTGTATTTCAATTAAGCTGTCTTACGTCTTTTTACAAATACGATTACACACATAGACACAACTGCAATTACTGCATATATTACAACTTGTTATTATATATTTTATTCCTCACCCATCTTAGCAAGCTTAGCCGCCTGGTCGGCTGCTATGCAGGCATCGATAATTTCCTGAATATCACCATTCATAATCTTATCAAGCTTATAAAGTGTAAGACCTATTCTATGGTCTGTTACACGTCCCTGTGGGAAGTTGTAAGTTCTTATCTTCTCAGCTCTGTCTCCAGTACCTATCTGGCTTCTTCTTGCATCTGCTTCTGCATCGTGTGCTTTCTGTGTTTCAAGGTCATATAACTTAGCCCTTAAGAGTGCGAAAGCCTTTTCTTTGTTCTGTATCTGTGACTTTTCTGTCTGTGAGTAGATAACTATACCTGTAGGATAATGAGTAAGACGGACTGCTGAGTCAGTTGTGTTGACACACTGTCCACCATTACCTGAGGCACGCATAACATCAATACGGATATCCTTATCATCTATCTGGATATCAACTTCCTCTGCCTCTGGCATAACTGCTACAGAAGCTGTCGAAGTCTGAATTCTTCCGTTAGATTCTGTTACAGGAACTCTCTGTACTCTGTGTACACCACTTTCGTACTTCATAACAGAGTATGCACCCTGTCCCTTAACCATAAATTCTACTTCCTTCATACCGCCGATACCAGTTTCATCAGCATTAACCACTTCTATCTTCCAGCCCTTAGTATCTGCATAGTGTGAGTACATACGGAAAAGTTCTGCGGCAAAAAGTGCTGCTTCTTCTCCACCTGCACCAGCTCTGATTTCAACCACGATATCTTTATCATCATTAGGATCTTTAGGAAGAAGTAATATTTTAAGCTTCTTCTCTAATTCTTCAACCTTCTTCTTAGAGTCAGCAAGCTCTTCTCTTGCCATCTCTAAAAGTTCCTCATCACTTTCTTCACTTATCATCTGAAGACTGTCCTCTATATTCTGCTTGCTTGCCTTATATTCTGTGTAAGCTTCAACGATAGGTGCAAGATTGCTCTGTTCTTTCATATATTTTCTGAACTTGTCCTGATCAGTTACAATATCCGGATTGCCAAGTTCCGCTGTTACATCTTCATAACGGCGTAATGTATCTTCTAATCTGTCAAACATACTCATTGCTGTATTTCTCCATTTCTCCGTTTAACGGTATTAATTAATATTATTAAGCCTGCCAATTACAACTCTGTCAAGTCCTGCAAGATCTTTTATAACCTTAATGCCAGAATAGCCGCACTGTTCCATTATATTACGGACATCTTCTGCCTGATTATAACCTATTTCATAACATAAATATCCATTTTCTTTTAAATAATTTACAGACTGTTTAGTTATCGCCTTGTAGAATTTAAGGCCGTCCGTATCACCATCTAGTGCAAGCACAGGGTCGTGCAGCCTTACTTCCTCTGATAATTCATCTATATCTTTAGTAGGTATATATGGTGGATTAGATACTATAACATCAAATCTGTTATCCTCATTTTTATATTGCTCACATTCCGAAGAACTAAACATATCACTCTTTATAAGCTTAATATAATCTGCATTATTATACTTTTTATTATAGTCAGCTACTTTTAGTGCATCATCTGATATATCTATGGCAACAGCTCCATTTTCAGAAGTATGCCCTGATGCAGCAAGTGATATAATTATACAGCCTGAACCTGTACACATATCAAGCACACGGCTTTCAGAGTTAGTCAGCTTCATAACTTCTTCTACAAGAATTTCTGTATCCTGCCTTGGAATAAGCACATTGGCATTAACCTTATATTCCCTGCCATAGAAATTCACAATTCCGGTAATGTGCTGTAAAGGAATATGCTCTGCCCTTTTATTAATAAGTTCTGCGTATTCTGCAAGCTTTCCACTATCTATCTTATCCATTGAATTAATAAGATATTGTGTTCTACTAATGCCCATCACAAGCAATAGCAGCTCGGTTGCATCATACTGGGCATTTTCTATACCGAAATCCTCAAGAAACTGTTTTCCATAATTAACAGCATCCCTTAAAGTCTTAACATTATCTAACTGCATATATCTACCTTATTCTCTATCTCTCTGCTTAAATAATGGCACTTCGTCAGCACTGATATTTTCTTCTTCCTGTTCTGTCTCTTCTATCTCGAAAGCTGCTTCTACTTCTTCAACAGACATATTCTCAGACTCGTCAATATCTTCCTGAACGTTTTCTGTTGTAAAAGCATATTTGCTTCCAGTTTCTGTCTTGATTTTTTCAACAGTTTCGTAGTGGTCTTCTATCTCAAAGCCCTCAGGTAAATCATCATCGGCATTTTCCTGTGACGTTTCATTATCAGCTTCTGTGCTTTCTTGTGCTTTATCATCTGACTCTGCATTTTCCTGTAATGCCTCACCGTCTGACTTAGCATTATCCTCATCTGAATTGCCATTGTCTGTGTCATCAACAGCATTTACTGTGTCTGGCTCAGCTTCAACATTGCCTGTATCAGTTGTATCAGTCTTCACAACATCTGTATCTGAATTTAATGTGTCAGAATTACCATTTTCTGTATCTGACTTAGAACTATCTTTATCTGAACCTGCAAGCGACTTGCTTTCAACAGATTTCAAAGTTTCTGCCATAGCAACTTCCCTGGCATCAATCTTTCTTGTCTTCTTAGGCTTATGTATTAATTCACCTGTCAGGGCAAGCTTGGCTTCTGCCGCCTTAATATCAGCTTCCATATCAAGTGAAGTCTGATAATATTCCTTCAAAAATGCTTCCCAGTCGAATACTTCCTCAACTGCCTTTATGGCAACTTCTACCATATCCTCATCAGGTTCTCTTGTTGTGAGCTTCTGAAGCCACATTCCCGGTCTGCTTAAAGCAACTGTAAACCCATTATCATTACGTCCTGCCCATCTTATAAATTCATAAGATACGCCTGCAATTACAGGAACTAAAAGCAGTCTTATAACAATCTGTAGTGCTGTATTGTCAACTCTTATGAAAATGAAGAATACAACACTTATAAACATTACTATAAATAAAAAGCTTGTTCCACATCTTTTATGGTATCTTGAACTGTTCATAACATTTTCTACTGTAAGCCTTGCACCATTCTCAATGCAATTGATACATTTGTGTTCAGCACCATGATACATAAATGTCCTTTTAATATCTTTCATCAATGATATAAGAACAAGATATAGTATGAATATTGCAACTCTGACTAGGCCTTCTATAAGATTAAGAAGTGTCTTTGAAGCAACGTATCCTTTAACAAGTCTTGATACATAGTATGGCAGAAGCATAAATAAACCAACTGCAAGAAATACTGACACTATAACTGTAAGTGCCATAAGTACTGATTCAAACTTGTCTTTGAATATTGATTTGCCGATTTCATCAGCCTTGGTCTTCTTCTGCTCATCTGGATCATCATAAAATGATGCTGAGTAGTTGATTGTTGATATTCCTGTTATGAGTGAGTCTATGAAACTTACTACACCTCTTATTACAGGGTAACTCATCCATTTATGTTTTTCAGTAAGAACCTTACTTTCTCTAACGGTAACTTCGATTTCATTGTCAGGCTTTCTTACGGCAATAGAGTATTTGTCTTTATTGCGCATCATAATCCCCTCGATGACTGCCTGACCACCTATACCTGATGGTTTCATAGTTTGGACCTCCAATTTGTTTGATGGAATATTGGTGAGGTTAGCGGACAATGTGTGTAAACCGGACGGGCTTAGATATACGGACGGGCTCTAGGCGCTTCGCTGTAGAGCACCTGTTCATTGACCTGTCGGACAAGCTCTAGGTGCTTTGCTGTAGAGTGCCTGTTTGTTGGATGTGCTCCGGACAAGCTCTAAGCGCTTCGCTATAGAGCTTTGGGCTGTTATAGCGGTAGGTGATCGGTTTACGTTGTGGCTAACTCGTAACGATGCCGTTCCAGAAGCTGAAGCTTCTGTCACTGTCGCGGTGCTCCTCGAATAGAAATATATAATACCGTGAATTCCTGCAAGCAGGATTCACAGCATTATATATTCCTATTCTCATCGTTACTCGCGCAAAAAAAAGTTGAGGTCTTGACAACCTCAACTTTATGTTCATAA
Organism: [Lactobacillus] rogosae; assembly: GCA_900112995.1. Taxonomy (GTDB): domain Bacteria; phylum Bacillota; class Clostridia; order Lachnospirales; family Lachnospiraceae; genus Lachnospira; species Lachnospira rogosae. Next base: position 130,040 of record FONU01000007.1, read on the forward strand.
CTAGTTATTAACACCATACTTTCTGTTGAACTTATCAATACGTCCACGAGCTGATGTAGCCTTCTGCTGTCCTGTATAGAATGGATGGCACTTTGAGCAAATTTCTACGTGAATTTCTTCCTTTGTAGAACCTGTTACGAATTCGTTACCACAGTTACAAACAACCTTTGCCTGATAGTATGCTGGATGTATTCCTTCTCTCATTACTTTCACCTCTTTACAATATCTTTATATGATTTATCCTTATTTCTTTTTATCATTTTGATAAACAGCTTTGTTATTGTATCATACACATATATGTAATGCAAGTACTAATTTTAAAAACTTACAAAAAACTTACCAATTTTTTAACTTCCATATATTCCATATATTAATACGAATTAACAAACGCAGCTTTTATATTTTATATATAATATTTTTATACATAACGGTTCTTGATGATTGTCTTTACGAATTCATCATTATTTCTTGTCTTGGTGAACAGGTCAAGTATTCTTTCTGCAGCTTCATCTGTCTTAAGGCTGTTAAGGGCCTTCCTCATTATGTCTACTGCCTCAAGTTCTTCCTTATCAAGAAGAAGGTCTTCTCTTCTTGTACCCGACTTGGCTATGTCTATTGCCGGGAATACTCTCTTCTCGGATAACTTTCTGTCAAGTACAAGTTCCATATTACCTGTTCCCTTGAATTCCTCAAATACTACGTCATCCATTTTACTTCCTGTTTCAACAAGTGCTGTTGCAAGTATTGTAAGACTTCCGCCTTCTCTCATATTACGTGCTGCACCAAAAAATCTCTTAGGCATATGGAGTGCCGCCGGGTCAAGACCACCTGATAATGTACGTCCACTTGCCTGAACTGTCATATTATAGGCTCTTGCAAGTCTTGTAATACTATCCAGAAGAATAATTACGTCCTGCTTCTGTTCTACAAGTCTTTTAGCTCTTTCTATAACCATCTCAGATACTCTCTTATGTCTTTCCGGAAGTTCATCAAATGTTGAATATATTACCTCTACGTTATCACCTGTTATTGACTCTTTAATATCTGTAACTTCCTCTGGTCTTTCATCAATAAGAAGAATCATAAGGTGCATTTCCGGGTTGTTCTTAGTAACCGCATTGGCAATCTGCTTAAGAAGTGTTGTCTTACCTGACTTAGGCTGTGATACTATCATACCACGCTGCCCCTTGCCTATAGGTGATATAAGATCAACCATTCTCATCGCTATTGTATTGGAATTCCTCTCAAGATGAATTCTTTCATTAGGAAAGATTGGTGTGAGCGTTTCAAACGCCTTTCTTCTCTGTGCAACAACCGGATTAAGTCCATTTACAGACTCAACATACATTATTGCGGAGAACTTCTCAGCCTGTGTCTTGGCTTTCTTAGGTCCTCTTATTATATCACCTGTCTTTAAGTTAAATCTTCTTATCTGTGATGGTGCTACATACACATCATTCTCGCCAGGAAGAAAATTCTCACATCTTATAAATCCGTAGCCTTCCTGTAATACTTCAAGTATTCCATCCGCCATCTCTGGCTCTTTTGCTTCATCATAAGAAGCCTTACCTTCATTAACTGTATGCTCCTGATATGTACGTTCCTGATATTGACGCTCCTGATATGGGCGTTTCTCATATCTTTCGTTCTGGTGCTGTCTGTGATTATTATTCACCGCTTCATTATTATTAGTATTATTTATTGCTTCATTATTAGTATTAGCTGTTTCAGAATTATTAACTGTCCGTTCAGTAACAGTATTAACAGTTGCCTCATTATCAGTATATCCCACAGTACTCTCATTTTCCTCTGCTGCAATAATAGCATCAATAAGCTCACTCTTTCTCATAGCAGATATGTTCTTTATCTTCTTGTCTTTTGCAAAATCCCTTAATACGCTTACTGAAAGTGTTTCTAATTTCTCACGCATTTAAACCTCCTTAACTTATTCCAGTATTTATTGATTATAAAAAATGCTATTACTCATAAATACCGGATATACACTATGATTAAATCTAATATCAATTGTAAAATAACTATATATAACAAATTAATCTGGGAAACGATACGAATATGTATCTTAGATTTCGTAATTTATTATACATTATTTTTCCCAAAAATAAAAGACTTATATTGATGATAATTTCAGCTTGTGTTATTATATAGTCTATATGATTATTCTATAATATTATTCATGAAAGGAACATATATCTTATGACTAATGCAGAAAAAGCTTTACAGCTTCATAAAGAATGGAATGGTAAATTTGAAACAACTCCTAAGATGAGTATTACAACAAGGGAAGACCTTGCTTTAGCATATACTCCTGGTGTAGCAGAACCTTGTAAGGTTATTGCCAAAGATAAAGAAGCCGCTTATACATATACAATAAAGTCTAACACTATTGCTGTTGTATCTGACGGAAGTGCCGTTCTTGGTCTTGGAAATATCGGTGCACACGCCGCTATGCCTGTTATGGAGGGTAAAGCTGTGTTATTCAAATCATTTGGTGGTGTTAATGCAGTTCCTATCTGTCTTGATACTCAGGATACAGAGGAGATTATTAAGACTGTTGTTAATATTGCACCTGCATTTGGCGGCATTAATCTTGAAGATATATCGGCTCCAAGATGCTTTGAAATAGAAAGCCGATTAAAAGAGCTTCTTGATATTCCTGTATTCCACGATGACCAGCACGGAACAGCTATCGTTGTATTAGCTGGTATCATCAATGGTTTAAAGGTTACAGGAAAGACCAAGGAAGAATGTAAGGTTGTAATAAATGGTGCTGGTTCTGCCGGTGTTGCTATTACTAAGCTTCTTCTTACCTACGGCTTTAAAAATGTTACTATGTGCGACAAATCTGGTATTCTTTCTAAGAATAGTGAAGGTCTTAACTGGATGCAGAAATCTATGATGGACGTTACTAACCTTGAAGGTAAGACTGGTTCACTTGCTGATGCTTTAGTCGGTGCTGATGTATTCGTAGGTGTATCTGCTCCTAATATCGTTACTGCTGATATGGTTAAGACTATGAATAAGGATGCTATTATATTTGCTATGGCTAACCCTGTTCCAGAGATTATGCCAGATGTTGCGAAAGCCGCTGGTGCAAGAGTTGTCGGTACAGGCCGTTCAGATTTTCCTAATCAGGTTAATAATGTCATCGCATTCCCTGGTATATTCAAAGGTGCATTACAGGGACGTGCTACACAGATAACTGAGGAAATGAAGCTTGCAGCAGCTTTAGCAATTGCTAACCTTATTCCAGATTCAGAACTTTCAGATACTAATATTTTACCAGAAGCATTTGACCCTAAGGTAACCGATGTTGTTGCCAAAGCCGTTATGGACTTAATTAAGTAATATATGTTACCATATTACTATTCCCTTAACGAATTTCTTCAAAAAGAATATGGCCATAAGCTTTACAAATTAGCCCTGAACGGTGGAATGACTTGCCCTAACCGTGACGGGCTAATTGATACAAAAGGATGTATATTCTGTAGTGCCGGAGGTTCAGGCGACTTCGCAGGCGGCAGAAAATCCGATATGGATATTAACACACAGATAGATAATGCCAAAGCATTAATAAAGAACAAATATAATGGCGGTCATTTTATCGCCTATTTCCAGTCCTTTACTAATACTTATGCTGATATAGATTATCTGCGTAATCTTTATATGCCGGTTATCAGGCGTGATGACATAGACATTTTATCTATAGCTACAAGACCTGACTGCATAGATGATAAAGTTCTTGATTTATTAGCTGAGCTTTCCTTAATAAAACCTGTATGGGTTGAATTAGGCTTACAGACTACCAACGAGAACACTGCCCGTTATATAAGGCGTGGGTATCCTCTTAAGACATTTGATGAGTGTGTAAGCACTCTTCGTTCTATTGGAATACGTCCAATTGTCCATATGATAGCAGGGCTTCCCAATGAAAATATGACTGATATGTTAAATACTGCTGACTACATCGCACACTGTGGTGCATCAGGAATTAAGATACAGCTTTTACATATTTTACAAGGTACTGACCTTTGCCAGGATTATGATAAAGGTCTTTTTAATGTGCTTTCACTAGAAGAATATATGGATATTGCAGGACAGATAATAACTCATCTGCCACCTGATATGGTTGTCCATAGAATAACGGGCGATGGTCCCAAATCAATACTTAAAGCTCCTTTATGGAGTTCTAACAAGAAGCTTGTATTGAACTCACTCAATAAACACTTCAAAGATAATAATATTTATCAAGGACGGAACTATGTATGAATACCGATTCGACAACGCTTTATAAGCTGATGATTTTGTATATGTTAAGCAAGGTCAATTTTCCGCTTTCCAATGTACAGATATCAACTTTTATGCTCGATAATGAATATACTTCATATTTTACATTTCAGGAAACAATTAATTCATTAGTTGAAGATTCCTTTATCCAGCAAATGAATTACAGAAACAGTACACAGTACAAACTCACACAGGAAGGCGAAGATACTGTAGCGTTTTTCTATACTAAGATTTCACCTGCAATACGTGAAGATATTGATTCATATCTTGCAAGGAACAAATACGAACTAAAATCCGAGGTTGGAACTACTTCTGACTACTATCGTACTACCAATGGAACTTATATCGCACATCTTCTGGTTAAAGAAGGGGACAGCACACTTATTGAGCTTAACCTTGGAGTACCTTTAGAAGACCAGGCTAAAGATATGTGTGACAAATGGAAAGACTCAAGCCAGGATATATATGACTTTATAATGCACAGACTTTTATAATTATAATGAGGATTAATATGGATAATTGCAAATACAGACATATTCTATTCTTAAGTTATAAAGATATATGCTACAACTCAACATCATATTTTGAACAGCGTATATCAGAAGAACTCATCAATGCTGGTATTAAAGTTACACATCTTAATATTCCAAAGCCAGCCAAAGGTTTAAGCGGCACATTAGCTGATACAGCATATATGTTGCTTAAGCCTTATTTTAACGCAGATTTAGATGCCATAATTGATATTAATACGACTATTCCCTGTATTAAATATAACAATGGATACATTCTTAATAATTTTGATATTCCTGTATGGCATTACATTCTTGACCACCCACTCTACCACTATAAGGCTCTTAAAGTGCAGCTTAACAATTACAATGTAATATGCCTTGATACATTTCACGCAAAGCTAATCAGGGAAAGTTTCCCACATATCAGGGAAGTAAAGGTTATTCCGTTAAGTGCTGATGAATATTCCATCAGTAATATTTCTAAAAAATACTGTCAGGACAATATGGCTGATACTAATTCAGACAGCAGCTACAACACTTTATCATACCATAAATGTAGTAAACGTGCGGTAAAACTGCTATTTACAAGCACTTACACTGACCCTGTAAAGGTTGCACTTTTATATAACAAAAGTGGCTTAAATATTCAAAATAATAATATTAACGATAAAGATATCAACGATAATAGCACTAAAAATACACTAATTAAGGATATAGATAATGATTATCTGCTTAATGCACTTCTTAATAATCCTTCATTTACGCAGGAGAAAGCCGTCCAATATCTTAGAAGCCTTAATATATTAGACAATTCTTCTTCAACAATACAATATCTTCACAATAATTTCCTAATAGATGTATATCTGCAATGTATTATCCGTGAAGAGATTGTAAGCACAATAATTAAAAACAGAATTCCAATAACTATATACGGACACGGCTGGGATGCATTTGTCGATAAATGTGATATCTTAATTCCCGAGTACACTAAGTATCTTGATATACGAAAGGAAGTTACTTATAACAGGCTTCCAGCCATATATTCAAATGCACGTCTGTCTTTAAACCAGATGCCCTGGTTTAAAGGCGGTATGCACGACAGAATTCCACTTGCACTTATGAATGGCTGTCTTTCATTGACTGACGCAAGCACCTATTTAACTGATATTCTGAATATTGGTGAAAATGAAGGTGTATACACATACTCTCTTGAAAATATCGAAGCTGTGCCTGATATCATTATGGATATTCTAAATAACACAGCTGATGATAATTGTGTTCCTGAAATCATTAATTCATTATCCGATAAAGATTGTGTTCTGGAAAATATTAATTCATTGTCTGATAATGCAAGAGCTTACGCACATAAGCATTTTTCCTGGAAATGCTGGGTAGATAAATTTTTAGATTAATATTAATATATTTAAGAAAGCCGCCTTACAAGTAGTTCATTGATTAACTGAGCCAGCAATTGTTATTTATCATATAACAATTACTGTATTATCAAATTCCTGCCTGCAAGACGGCTTTTATTATTAAATTGGTTGATACTGTTTAGTTAAGCGTATCAGCAGTTTAAAAATGTCATTATTAGATTTATCTAATATATGGCTTTTACCTAGTTGCCACCCTGTGACATCTGTTCTTCCTGCTTTCTGATCATTTTCTTAACCATATTACCACCTACAGAACCAGCCTCAGCGGAAGTAAGGTCACCATTGTAGCCTTCCTTTAAGTTGACACCGATTTCTGATGCTACTTCCATCTTAAATCTGTCGAGTGCATCCTGTGCATTCTTCTTAGTCTTTGATGAAGTTGAACTTGAATTTGAACTAGCCATAATAAACCTCCGTCCTTATGTCCTTAGACATATTCTTTATTAGATAAGCTTCATTGCTTATCTTGGTATTATTATGTGCTTATACCGTCTGTTTATTATACCAATTTATGGAAGATATCTTTCATATATCTTAAAACCATCAAATATTACATACCAGCGGTTGCCTGCCGCAGCCATAACTGTTACATATTCTTTTCCGTCTTTTTCTGCAAAATTAACAAGACAGTTATGTGCTTCATCTGTATAGCCCGTCTTTCCTGCCTTAATGGTTACTCCCGGCACTTCATTACCGACCATTCTTGAGAACATTGTGCTTGTAAGATGTATTCCCTCAGGGTGCTGTGGTGTAGAAGCAGTTGTATACTGGTATGTTCCAAGAACCTTTGCACACACCTCATTACTCATAGCATATTCCATAATCATCGCCATCTCTGCCGGCGTTGTATACTGATTAACATCGTGAAGTCCTGACGGATTACAGAAATGTGTATTCTTCAATCCCATTTCTTCGCATTTCTCATTCATAAGCTTAACGAATTCTTCTTCTGAACCAGCAGTTATCTGTGCTATTCCGTATGCCGCATCTGCTCCTGAGGGAAGTGCAAGTCCATATAATAAATCATTGGCTGTCACTTCTTCATCAACACTAAAACCTGCAACTGATGCCTGCTGTATATACAGATTATTAAGCTCTTCAAAACCAAAACGGTACGTTTTATTCAAATCCTGTATATTCTCAACTGCTATTATAAGTGACATTACCTTTGTCATAGAGGCTGGATATATTCTTGTATCTGCCTGCTTGCCTGCTATAAGCTGGTTATTGGTAACATCAAGAAGTGCCACATAAGGTGACTGTATATCACCATCAAGCATTTCCTTATAGTCTGGTGACTTTGCGGCACACTTAAATACCGATTCCTGCTGTATAACTGTTATATTATTATCTTCTATAACATTATCTGTAAGCACTGCCTGCTGTTGTGCATTACTATCATCTGCACGCGAACTTATTGCTTTAACTGACTTGGTGACAACAACCGATATTACTAACAGTAATATAGCTGCAAATAAATTTCTCTTGATAAGTCTTATCTGTGCCTGTCTTTTTCTCTTCATTGCCATAGCCTTCTTCTTTCTTGCTCTATTGGCTCTGACAGCTTCATCATAATCTAAATACTCACTCATACTGCCCCCAGATACAATTAATCATTAATATACTGTGTACTGACAGCAAGTTCATCGGCTAATTCTTTACCCTTAATAAGAGTAACAAGTTCAAGTCCTAAATCAACAGAAGTTCCCATTCCTCTTGAAGTTGTTATATTACCATCTGTAACAACTCTCTCTGTCTTAGGTGCAACCTCAGCCCCTTCTAACATATCTTCAAAGCCCGGGAAAGCTGTTGCTCTCTTTCCTTTAAGGAAGCCTAACTTTCCAAGTACGCTTGGTGCGGCACATATTGCGGCAATTCTGCCACCAGCTTCATTATGCACCTTAAGCATATCAATAAGCTTGTCACAATCATAATATGTCTTGTGTCCCGGTCCTCCTGGGAGGAAGCATACATCTTCATCGTTACAGTTAATATCTTCAATAAGCTTATCAGCTTCAACTATAATATTCTGTGCACTTTTTACTGATTTATTACCAGTAATTGATACAGTGTCGACACCTATATTCGCTCTTCTTAATATATCTATAACTGCAAGTGCTTCTACAGTTTCAAATCCATCTGTTAAAAAAGCTAAAACTTTCATTTATTAATCTCCATTTCTACTTAATGTCTTAATCTACCGATATTTTATAAAATGTTATTTATTAGCGTATTGTTTTTATAAAATTTTAATTAAATCAATTTATTTTATAGTATATCACTTTTTGTTATTTCATACCATACTTTATAACACTTTAATTACAACTTTAATTCAATTATAACTGATTATTTTTTAGTCAAGCTGAAAACATTTTTATCATTATGTCTTGTGGTTTTGAATACTATGTGTTATCATATATAAATAAATATTTGAATGTTGGAGGCACATATGTTTAAACTTATAAGTGATACTTCATGTGACTGGATTAAGGAGTACGCAGAAGAACATAATGTTACATTAGTTCCGTTATATACTACATTTGACGGACAGACTTATTATAAAGAGCAATTTGAAATCAGCTATGATGAATTCTATAGAAAAATGACAGATGAGAACGCATTTCCTAAATCTTCTCTTCCTTCTATTCAAGATTATGTTGATGCATTTATGCCATCAGTTGAGGCTGGTGTACCTATTATATGCTGTTGTATAACAACATATTTCTCTGGTTCATACAACTCAGCCTGCACTGCAAGGGATATGATTATTGAAGATTATCCGGATGCTAAGATTACCGTTATCAATTCCTTACAGAATTCAGCTTCTATGTCTTTATTCGTATATGAAGCTATGTGTATGAGAGATGCTGGATATTCTTATGAAGATACAGTTAAGAAGCTTGAAGCTATGCGTCCTTTTGGAAGAATTATATTCACAACAGAATCTCTTGATTACTTAACTAAAGGTGGACGTCTTGTAAAGACAGCTACTATGATTACAAGCAAGTTAAATCTTCGCCCTATTATTATTATGAAGGGTGGGGAAATAGGCGTTGGCGGTTTCTTTAGAACAAGAAAGAAAGCTAAAGCAAAGGTTATCGAATTATTATGCAAGCATTTTCAGGAGTCAGGACTTAATATCAATGATTATGATATAACAGTTGGATATTGTACTAACCCTGAAGAAGCAAGTGAATACAGAAAAGAAGTTGAGGAAGCTATAAGCACTAAGCTTCTAGAGTCAGGAGTTGAATTCAAGACACGTATCGGTGTTGTTACTTCGTGCCATACAGGTCCTACTGCACTTGGGGTTGCACTTATGCCTAAGTTTGATAGATTTGAGGCTTAATTAGGAGGGCTTCAAATATAAATAATGTGTCATTTGATGATTGATTTCTACCTTTATTGGGTGGCGGACGGACGTAAAATGGTGGGTGAATACACGCTGTGATGAGCGGACGAACGGGTGACACAGCTACGGTATTGTATGAAGACAATTGGATATTCTAAGCCTTTCTTATTTAGGTGGTGAGGACGGACGCATACGCTCCTATTCGCCATCGTGGCTCAGTAGTCGCTTGGCAGGACACCGTGTCCTGCCATTGCTGGTTTATGGGGAAGAAAGGCTAAGAATATCTCAGTTGTCTTTATAAATCATCCTCTTTAGCTGTGTCACCCGCCCGCCTCGCTCATCGCATTGCGTATTCGCTCACCATTTTGCTGGTTGTATCATTATGTACGCTGACTTATCATCGGAACAGCATAACTCTTACATATAGTTCTGGCTTTCCTCTAAATTATGAAGCTCTATACAACTACGGCTGTACAGCTGTTGCATTTTATCGCAATACAGGCAGGGGAGGGGCTTGCTGATGGCGGGGTGTGGTGCTGTGTTTTATAAGACAATTGGCGAATATTCCAAGCTATTCTTACAATAAACAGCAATGGCAGGACACGATGTCCTGCCAAGCGACTACTGAGCCACGATGGCGAATAGGAGCGTATGCGTCCGTCCTCACCACCTGCATTAAGAATAGCTTAAGAATATCCAATTGTCTTATTACACAGCACCGCACCCCGCCATCAGCAAGCCCGCTCCCCTGCCGTCCGTAATAAAATATAACCCAAACCTATACCACCACAGTTGTATAAGCTTCACAAAAATTATAACGCCTTAATTCTCTCAAGTGCCTTAACAGTATTCTCATAAGATCCAAATGCTGTAAGTCTGAAGTATCCTTCACCGCTTGGTCCAAATCCTGAACCTGGTGTACCTACTACATTAGCTTTCTCTAAAAGATAATCAAAGAATTCCCAAGATGTCATCTTATCCGGAGTCTTTAACCAGATATATGGTGCATTAACACCACCTGATACTGTATAACCCGCTGACTTTAAGCCTTCAAGAATAGTCTTTGCATTATTCATATAATATGCAATCTGTTCTCCTGTCTGCTTCTGTCCTTCTTCTGTATATACAGCCTCTCCTGCTCTCTGGATAATGTATGGAGCACCGTTAAACTTAGTGCCATGTCTTCTTGCCCAGAGGCTGTGAAGCATAACATCTCCACTCTTTAAATCCTTAGGAATAACTGTGAAACCAAGTCTTGTACCTGTAAATCCTGCATTCTTAGAGAATGAACGAAGTTCTATGGCACAAGTTCTTGCTCCTTCACATTCATATATTGTATGTGGTACATTTTCTTCTGAAATATATGCTTCGTAAGCTGCATCATATATAATAACTGCACCTACCTTGTTAGCATAGTCAACCCATCTTTGAAGTTCATCTTTAGTTATTGTTGAACCTGTTGGGTTATTAGGAAAACAAAGATATATAATATCAGGTGTTTCCTTGGGAAGTTCTGGTGCAAAGTTAGTCTCTGCTGTACAAGGCATATAGATAACATTGCTCCACTTCTGCTGTTCTGGAATATAATCACCTGTTCTGCCAGCCATAGCATTAGTATCTACATATACCGGATATACAGGGTCACATACTGCAATCTTATTATCAACCGAGAAGATGTCTCCGATATTACCTGAATCAGACTTAGCTCCATCACTTACGAATATTTCATCAGCAGATATATCTGCACCTCTCTTCTTATAGTCGTGCTCTACAATAGCATTTCTTAAGAACTCATAACCAAGATCTGGGGCATATCCGTGGAATGTCTCTGCCTTACCCATCTCATCAACTGCATTATGTAATGAATCAATAACTACTGGTGCAAGTGGAAGTGTAACATCTCCGATACCAAGGCGGATAATCTCCTTGTCTGGGTTAGCTGCACTGTAAGCACTTACCTTCTTGGCAATTGTTGAAAACAGATAACTTCCTGGAAGCTTTAAATAATTCTCATTAATCTTAAACATTCTTCTCTCTCCTTATCCTATACATAAATCATTTGCAAGTATTATACACTACTATTATTCTAACAACAATATAAAGGATAATAAACCTAATAATAATAACCGTTACTATACATTTACCGCTATGTCCCAAGATAAAATCTTAATAATCTTTCATATTCTTCATTAATTGCAAGCACAATGTTATTATCTCCGTGTGTGTTATCAGGATGATATATTTTCAACAAATCTTTGTAACGTTTCTTAACAGAGTCAGTATCATTAACACCTTTAAAGAATATCTTGACATTTTCTGCATCAGCCATAGTTCTTCGTGCTTCGCGATACACCTTATCCCTGTACATAAGCTTTTCTCTGTTAAACCTCTCCTTGTCAATTGCAAGCTGTCTTGTCTCTTTTTCAAGTATAGTCCACTTCTGATCAAATAAAGACTGCTGGCTCTCAAGCTGTTTCTTCATAAGCTGGTTCTTTCTCTGCTGGCTTCTTAACATACCCTTCTGTATATCAATAAGCTGTCTGTCCTCTTCAAGAGACTGGCTTAATTCATTCAATCTTATATTCTCTTTGAACAGAAATTTCTTCTGTTGTTGTTCACTAAGAGTTTCAAACTTTTTCTCATCCATAAACAACCCTCTCTAATAATTACTTTGCACTATGAAACCAGAACACCTTAACAGGCTGACATCCCTCTTTGGTTCTTATCGTATGGGCCACTCCTGCGAGTGCAACAAATGAATCACCCGCCTTAATCGGAAATACCAGATCATCAAGCTTGGCATACCCCTCTCCTTCTAACACATAAAAGCCTTCCTGGTCATTATGCACGCCTGGTTTATCTGAAAATTCATTAGAAGCATATATTGTTGTTCCTGAAGCACACCCATTAGTACAGCCATTCTCTGCTGTAAGGAATCTGTGTGTTCTGCTGTCCGCTCCCTGTGTACTGATAACTTCTTCCATAGTTACATATGGCTTCATAATCTAATCCTCCTATTAAACAAAATGGAGTCAATGCCTGAACACCGACCCCACTTGACTTTATATAATTAATTATTATCTGTTCTTATATGCAAGCATCTCTGTATAAGCAAGAAGAAATGGTCCAACACCCTTAGCATCATCTTCAACGATTGGCTCTGACATATAATAATCATATGTACCTGGTCTGTTACCCTTGCCACCAAGTCCTGCTACAAGACAGATGCCACCAAGTGACATCTCACCATCTTTAATGTTAAGATATTTATCACATATTCCATTAATAGCTTTTTCTGCATATTCTCTATAGTTTTCTGGAAGATATCCTAATCTTACACCCTTAAGAATTGCATATGCCATAATCGAGCTTCCACTTGTCTCAAGATAGTTCTTCTCCATACCACCATAATTAACTACCTGATACCACATTCCGCTTTCATCCTGATACTTAAGCATTGAATCCATAAGTTCAACAAATGCGTCCTCAAGCATCTTACATTCTGCATCATACTTGTGGTCTGAATTATCAACCTTATCAAGAGTGTCAAGTAATGCCATAGCATACCATCCGCTTGCTCTCAGCCAGCAATGCTGTGAAAGTCCTGTAACCTTGTCACACCAGAATGCTTCCCTGCTGACATCAATAGCATGATAATATAATCCATTAAGAGGATTCTTCATATTCTCAATAACATACTTGAACTGTGCAAATATATCTGGATAATTCTTTCTATTATTAAACTTAGTCTCATATTCAAGGTAAAATGGCTGTCCCATATACATACCATCAAGCCATACCTGATTAGGATATATATCCTTATGCCAGAAAGATCTTGCTTCATTGTTACATCTAGGCATAATCTCAATCTGTGAATATACTAAATCAATTGCCTTTCTATACTTTTCTTTACCTGTAAGGTCATAAAGTTCAAATAAAGTCTTACCAGCATTGACATTATCAATATTCTTCTCTCCAATGTTGTATCCATCTATTGTTCCATCTTCGTGAACTCTGTAATCGATAAAATTATCTGCGAACTTAAGATACTTCTCATCCTTAGTCACATCATACATCTGAAGCACAGCCTTAATCATAACTCCATCAATATAATTCCAGTTAGACTTAAGACCCTGTCTTATCTTTTCAATATTCCACATAGGTGCTTCTGGTGTGCTCTTTTCGAGCAATTCATCAATATACTTTACAATAATATCCATCACGTTTCTCCTTAACATTCTCAATTTGTTATAATTGTATCAAATTCCGTCCAATTTTACAACATTTTTTGTCATAAAATACAATTTGTTTATAGATTTATTATACCTAAACTCTCTTGTCGTATTCTGTCAGAAAAGGTAACTGATTAATATTTTCTAAAGAATTAATAGCAGATAACAGCATTATCAGGAACAACAGCTTTATATGATACTCCCATACCATCGGTATTTCTGATAATTGAAGTAACTGTATTGACATTGCCAGCTTTGATATATTCAAGCTTAATATTCATTCCTGCCTCATATCTTATAATGTCAATATTGTCCGCAGCATTAACATCATATATATCATTGTGTCCGTCAAGCATAATATACATATGTGTGTTGCCATCAGCTACAACAGGCATAATCTTTGATATAACACCTGTTACACTTTCTGTGTTAGTAATCTCCTGCGTAGATTTATCAACAATTCCATTATCCTTAAGAAGCTGGATATAATTAGATTCACATTGAAGAACAGAATCACCAATTGCCACATTCTGGTACTTCTCTATGTTAAGCATTGCATAACATTTTACAAGCCCTGCATCATCTTTTAATGCCATAAAATATGTCGGCTGTCCACTTACATTAATTAAAAGTGGAAATGTCGCTTTATATCCAAGATTCTGCACCCGTCCTTTGGCTGAATCCATAGCCGAATATTCCTCAGCTCCCGAAACCTCATAATAACGTGTCTCCATTGTACGCTGGTTCATAAGCACAAATCCTACATTGGAATTATCCTGTCCAACTGATGTGATTCCTGTATATACCCACACATCGTCCTCAAGTGCTATATAATTATAACCATCCGTTGTCTTAAGGCAGTCCCTCTGGCTTAAAATACTGTTAATAAATCCATGCTTAAGACTTCCGTTATAATCATACAAATCAATAAGAAGCTCTGCTGAATACACTTTATCAACCCACGTTGGAACATCTTCCACCTTATAATCTGTCATTTCGCCTGTAACTGCATTACAAAGCACAACCCTGCCTACTGTCTGTCCGCCAAACAGTCCTATATTAAACTTCTTAACAGGGCATACCCAGTAAGGCGTTCCCTCATCATCAATCTCGAAGTTAATACTATCAAAAATATATGTTGGATATGCAAATCTTAAATGCCTGTATATATATCTTGAAAAATGATCCGACTCCGAATACTTAATCCCCTCTGAAAGCCTTACACATTCAGCCTCCTGTGTTGTCATATCAATTCTTATATATGCTGGAATACCCTTCTTATAGTTAGCAAACCATTTAATAAGATTACCATATTCAAGTGGTGTAACCCTGACTGGCTTTTCTTTATAATTAATCTGGGAATACATATCCGCAACTTCATACTGGGAAACCATATCAACCATAGTTCCCATTACTCTTGTTCCTATTATTGAAGCTGACTCCTTATCAAGCAGTGGAATCTGGTCATACGAAACTTCCCTGATATCATCTGTAAAGCTTCTGTTCTCCACTGTTAAGAGATTCCGGTACTTTGCCGCATTAATTATTGGCGAAGATAATACATTGCCAACTACATATACAACAACAAATGCAATCGTAACATTAAGAAGCACCTTAAATATAATACTACCTGCCTTAGTCTTAAATTCAAAATGAGGGACTTTTATTGTATTATTATTAATGTCTTTATATCTGGTGCTTCCCTCCTTATGATTCATTATCCACTGGGCAATTGTAATTATTATCATAACAAATATAATAAATCCCCAAAATCCCTGTGAATGTATATTAATTGCCGGTAGCTTGATATAGTAATACACTGCTGCAACAACAATAACAACAAACGCCATAATAAGCTTCAATCCATTACTGACTTTCTTCATATACTCTTACCTTTCCTCTTAATTCAATATGCTATGTTAAAATTGTATTAAACTGCAAAGCATTTAACCAATCCATATAAAATCATAGACATATATGCTTATTTTTATAATCTTAATATTAATCTTAACATATATTTTATTGACAATCCATAATTTTAGTATAAAAATGATAATTGGAAAATATATGCTATAAAGGATGGTAACTAAAGTGAAAACAGGAATTGTATTTGAGGGCGGCGCATTCAGAACCATATTTTCTTGTGGTGTTATGGACGCTCTTGTTGAAAATGATATTATGCCAGATTATATGATTGGTGTATCTGCCGGTGCGGCATATGGCGTATCAATGGCTTCAAAACAGCCCCGCCGTAATCTTGATGTACTTATGAAATACCGCAATGACAAAAGATATCTCGGTCTTAGTAATATGATTGATAAAGATAACAAGTCTATCTATGGATTGGAATTCTCCTATGAAACAATCCCTAATGAACTTAATCTGTTTGATTATGATGCTTTTAAGCAGTATAAGGGCGATTTCTACTGTGTAGTTACTAATCTTCTTACCGGTCAGCCTGAATATATGAAATACACCGGTGATGACAGGACTAACACCGTGCTTAAAGCTACCTGTGCACTGCCTATGCTGTTTCCGCCAATTATTATTAACGATGTTCCTTATATGGACGGCGGCTTATCAGACTCAATACCTTATCTTAAAGCCATTGAGGACGGTTGTGACAGAATAATTGTCGTTCTTACAAGACAGTCAGGCTACACTAAGACAACTTCACGCTCTACTAAGGCTATTGCATATTCTTATAGAAACCAGTACCCTAAGCTTACAGAAACTATGCTTACAAGAGCCAGCCGCTACAATGAAAGCCTAAAAGGTCTTGACCAATATGTTAAAGAGGGACGTATCATAACTATACAACCTACAACAAGCAAGGGCTTTTCTCGTCTTGAAAAGGATAAGAACAAAATCCTTTCTATGTACAATGACGGCTACAACCAGTGCTATGAACTGCTGGATACCATCAAAGAATTCTATGGAATTAAATAATTCCACATAATCCGCTTATTATTAATGTATACACTCTGTTTATTCTTCAGAAAATAGAGTGCATACATTAACATCTTAATAATTCCCGCATACAAAGTCTTTCACTATTCCTATCGCTTCCCTGACCATATAATTAACAAACAACACATCATCGCTCCCGCTTGCTATTCCACTTACATGTATCAAGCCTTGTCCCTTAGCTAAAAGCTTAGACCTGAATATATGGAAATTATTCGTTGCAATGCCTACCGGAGAGCTGAAATCTGAAATGTATTGTACGGAATATTTCATATTCTCATTAGTATCTGTTGACTTATCTTCCATAATTATTCTATCACTATCTATACCTCTTTCGCATAGATATTCATACATTGCAAGTGCTTCTGTCTTATTCTCGCCACGTCCTTGTCCACCCGATACTATTATCTTACATTCTGTATTAATACATGCGTAATCATAGGCAGAGTCAAGTCTTCTTTTAAGTGAACGTGTTATTCGGTCGCCTCTTATCTGACAGCCAAGCACTATTACATATTCACAATTATAATCTGGCTTTTGCTTCATACTTATAACTATAAGGCTCTCAAGTATTGCAAATATAACAAATCCTGTTATTATGACAACTCTTACAATATTCTTGACAAGCTGTGGGATATCTATAATTCCTTTGGCATCTAGTGTTCCTGCTATGTATAAGCCTGCAAAGAAAATTGTACCTAAAAGCCATATCCATATAAATGAAGATTTACGACCTGCATATGATACACATAGTATATAGTAGGCAAGGCATATTATGGATAAAATTAAGCATATATATCTCATATGTGGTTTCACTTAGTGCTCCTTTACTGTTTGGTGGATTGTTTCTTAATTTAATGTTTGGTGGCGGACGGACGTTAGGTAACTTTACTATATTACCGCTGGGCACGCTTTCGCTGCTTATAGCCGTAGCGGACACTAAGCGGCTAAAGGACAGCCGCTAAGTGCCGACGGCTGCAAAAGCACCCAGCTTGCAATATAGTAAAGTTACATAACTGGATAGCGGCTGTATTTAATGGAAATAATCCGGAGGACCGCTTTGCAGGTTTTAGAAATCTTTGATTTCTAAAGCCTGCTCGCTATTTACTATCGGGGTATAACTAAATAAGATAAAAATTGCTTTGTCAAAACACAATAATTTCTTATTAGCTATACCTGATTAATTTATTAGTTATAATCATACAGATATTTTGTCTTTTTGTCTATTTTTTGATAATTAATTGTATTGACACTGGTTTTAAAGGTTTATACACTTTAATTAATACAATTAATATGTCTGATTTCCTCATATTTAAAAGTGAGTGTCAGGCAGGAAAAGGAGTTTTTATGTTTAAATATAATAAAGATGTTATACCTACTGATTGTGAACCAGGAGTCACACGCAAAATTCTCTGTTATTCTGATGACCTTATGATGTGCGAGATTACTTTTAAGAAAGGCTCTAAGGGGAACTTTCATAAGCACGAACATTTACAGATTACTTATATTGCCAAGGGAAGCTTTGAATTTACAATTGGTGGCGAAACCAAGATTGTAAATCAAGGCGACAGTGTGTATATGCCATCTAATGTTGAGCACGGCGTTACTGCACTTGAAGACGGCATACTTGTCGATGTGTTCAATCCTATGCGAAAAGATTTTCTTGCTTAACCGCATTACAATTAATGTATTGGATTTTAGACCCTTTTCGTGCGGGTGCGCATAATCGGCACATAGTGTCTTTTATGTAATATACCATATAATTAAATAAAAACTGCGGGACATACATAAATGATACTCAAATATCATCTATATAATATATCCCGCAGTTTTTATGTTCTTAAAATATTATCGCAATAATTTAACAATATTCTTAGTATCAATTAAACTGCCTACCACCACTGATATCTGTAACAGACAATTACCTATTAACCGTTATATTAAGAAATGCATCCTGTCCGATATTCTTTACGCTCTTTGGCACTGTTATCTCTTTAATTCCACTTGACATAAATGCCGCATAGCCTATATTTTCCAAACCATCTGGAAGTATCACCTCTGTAAGATTAGTACAGCCTGAAAAAGCATATGTACCAATGTTCTTAACTGATGATGGTATTGTCACACTCTTAAGATTGGTATTGTTATAAAATACACCTGAGGCAATTGTTACAACTCCATCTTTAATAGAGTAATTCTCTTTATTCTGGTCAGCTTCATAAAGAATATTATTAACAATTATATCATTAGAATCTTTTAATTTTTCTGCCCTCCATCTGGTTTCAGTAAATGCGTGTGTGCCTATATCTTCAACTGACTCTGGTATGACTATTTCTTCAAGGTTATAACAAGATAAAAAAGCATTTGAAGATATGTATGTTATACCCTGCTCTATAGTTACTTTTTTAATCATCGTATCGTCCCTGAATGCACCATCGCCTATTGTGGATACACTTTTACCGTCAAGAACTGCTGGAACAACAAGTTCATCTTCCGACCTGCCCTTATCTGTAAGAGCAGTAATTGTAAGCGTTCCGTCTTCATTCTCTGTATACTGGTAAAGAGCAATTTTAATATTCTTTCTACCACAGCCTGATATTGCTAATAACATAATAAGTATCAAGCCTGCCACCAACATTTTCTTATGTATCTTCATTAACAGCCTCCCTTAGCCCACATATAGCAGAATGCCTGTGTTCTTGCCGCAAATCTGCAATTCTTAAGAAGTTCTTTCACTTCTTCTTTAGTGTACCACGAAGCTGTTATTTCTTCCATAGTTGATGTACTTTTAGAAAATGTTCCTTCTGCCTTTCCAATGACTACCTGATTAGTTTCATTTGAAAAACCTATTGCACTGTAGCTGTCATAAAGCTTATCATCAATCCTTATAAGATTAAGTCCTGTTTCTTCCTTCAGCTCTCTCTTAGCCGCAACCTCCGCCGTTTCGCCCTCATCAATAAGTCCCGCCGGGAAATTGTATACATAATCTCCTACGGACATTCTGTATTCCTTATTGATAAGTATTTTCCCGCCATCAATATCTGTCGCAACTATAACAACCCCGTCAGGTCTGTCATTATGAAGGTCAGCCAATGAACTCACATTATCATTACGGCTTATTATTTCATATACCTTGGTTCTGTTATCCTCTGTTGTATATGTAATATCATATCTGTTAATAAAATGTCCGTCTAAAACCTTCTTGATACCTTCAAATCTCATTTTATTCCTCACTTCTTATTCTGCATGCATAGAAAATGCTTCCATATCGTAGCTCTTAAGGTTATCATATATCTTTCTGTCATCGGCTTCTGATAAGAGCTTATCCCTGTCTTTGGCTACAAGCATTTCATTCTTGCTTGAACGATGATGGCTAGGTCCGCCTACACAGCCTCCTTCGCACGCCATTCCTTCAACAAAGTCAGCTTGAAGTCTGTCCATTTTTAATAGCGTAAGTGCTTTCTTACATTCTGCTCCACCTGAACATTTTTCTATAGTGAACTTAGATGGGTCTTCACCTAACTCCTTCATACATTCTACTACAGCGGCAGCAACTCCACCACCATTACCAAATCTCTTGCCATATACACTTGCCTGCTGGCTGCTGTTAGCTTCAGCCTCAATCTTAACGTCCTTAGC
The DNA here is from genome assembly GCA_900112995.1 of [Lactobacillus] rogosae. Classification (GTDB taxonomy): domain Bacteria; phylum Bacillota; class Clostridia; order Lachnospirales; family Lachnospiraceae; genus Lachnospira; species Lachnospira rogosae. The sequence continues at coordinate 150,483 of FONU01000007.1, forward strand.
TCTAAGCATTGCTCTGTACTCACCTACTGTAAGAACATAATCAGCATTTCCTTCTAAGTCCTTGTTACGTCTTTCATCTTTCTTTGCAATACAAGGTCCGATAAATACCGTTACTGTGTCCTTATCCTTAGACTTTAACATTCTTGAAACCGCACACATAGGTGATACAGTTGTCGATATATTGTCTGTTAATTCAGGATAGTGTTTCTTTATCATATTAACAAATGCAGGACAGCACGATGTTGTCATCTTTTTGCCCTCTTTATTAGCTTCAAGCCATTCCTTTGCTTCTGCACCGGCTGTCATATCACCACCAAGGGCAACCTCTACCATATCAGAAAATCCAACTTTCTTGCAGGCTGTTCTTATACTGTCCATTGTAATATCTGCACCAAATGAACCTTCAATTGCCGGTGCTACCATAGCGACAACCTTTTTACCTGATGTAATTGCCTTAATAACATCAACTATATCTGTCTTAGAACCAATAGCACCGAATGGACAGGCGTGTATACAATGTCCACATTTAATACATTTACTGTCATCTATCTCACATATACCATTTTCGTCCATAGTAATTGCACCTACCGGACAGATTTTCTTACAAGGTCTAATCAAATCTGCAATAGCATTATATGGACAGGCTTTAGCACACTGACCACATTCTTTACATTTGTCAGGGTCAATATAAGCTCTGTCGCGCCCCATAGATACAGCCCCGAACTTACACGCCTGCTGGCAGGCTTTAGCCATACATTTTCTACAATTATCTGTAACTATATAATGTGAAAGTGGACAGTCAGCACATGCCGCTTCTATAACCTGAACCACATTATCCTTACCTGTCTTAGGTGTTTCTGATGGACACTTTCCTTCTGCAAGTCTTATACGTTGTCTTACAACTTCACGCTCTTTGTATACGCAACATCTGTACTTCGCCTGAGGTCCCGGAAGCAGCTCATATGGAAGCTCCTCCTTCTTCTCTTCAAGCTGTCCAGCATAAGCAAGCTTTGCAACCTGATATAATATTTCATGTTTAATTTTCAGTATATTAGCATCATTAGAAAGCATATCTTTTGTCCTCCTGTAATCAAATATATTTACTAAGTAGATACAGTATAGCACACTTAATATATGTTTCCTAACCCTTTTTTAAACTTTCCCATCTAATCCCCCAACTCCAGCAAAAACATTCCCTCACAACCAAACAACACACCCCTCTCAACAACCAGTATAAACTCCCCCAGCAACCAGCAATGCCCAGACATAAGTCTGGGCGAGCGTCACTACTATCCAAAATCTTCAAAACCCCAGTCAACAACATACCAGCCAAAAAATCATC
>FONU01000043.1 GCA_900112995.1 [Lactobacillus] rogosae
GCCTCGTTACTACTGCTCCACTTTACTGTCTTATCACCAGTTGCATTTGATGGTGTTATTGTAGCTGTTAATGTCTCGCTCTCACCTTCTGTCAATGTTGTTGCACTCTTATTAAGGCTTACTTTTTCAACATCCACAGTTGTTGTTTCATTGTCTGTAAATGCCTTAATAATAAAGTTACCACCATATGATTTATTACTAAAATCATTCCAACCATTATAAGGACTATTTATAAAGCTCTGATTAGCCTTGACTGATGCTGTACACCAATATCCTGCCTTACCAGACTGCATACTGCGTTCATATGCTAAATATGCTGTCTTACCTGAATTACTATTAACTTCTACAACAACTGAGAACTTTTTCCCTTCATTAATATTCACAGAACTGTCAAGCACAACTGTATACATTCCGTCATATGTTGTAACACCGCTTTTCTGTGCCGCAAGCGTTCCACTTTCTGGATTAGTATCATCTGACAGATTAGTATATACACTAACTGTATAATTAAGATTAGTAGAACTTCCTGTCATAAATGAAACAGCCTTAATATTCTCGCTTCCACCCAGATTGGCTTTGGCTTCAAATATATTAGAATATTTATTAGAACCTGTGTATCCCATATATCCATAAAGCATCGCACCATCATACTGATAATTATTATTATAATTATCTGAAAGCTCTGCCTCAAGTGTATACCCTACTGAATATATAGATTTATCATAGTAAGATAAGTAAAAATATCCATCTTTACCATATTCACTGCCCCAGCTATTTCTTACTATCCACGCACCATTACCTTCCGGTTTAGTTGCAAAATTATCTGATGAATAATCATCATCCCAGCCTACAATATTCACCGCATGATTGGTTATGTGGCCTTCTGGACAATAATATGCTGCTGTTAAACTATTATAATACTGCGTACTCCAATCACTACTCTGATCTGACCAGTACGATATGGATACAGCACCATAATCCATAACTGCTTTCTTAACATCTTCCTTACTTGTCGTGTTCACTCTGTAAAAATTCTGGACGTGTGCAACATCCTTTCCATATGCAAGTGAATCATCCAATTGATTATTTTCAACCTGTCTTACATACTCTGTTGTATAAGGAACAACATCCTCGTTAACAGCACCTTCCCAATCAAGAAGTGAATTAGCTGCCATCTCTACATTACCACCATATTGCATAACTGAACCATATGATGTATCAAACTTGTTAATATCACCTTCAAGTCCACCCAATGGGTCATTAACGCAATTATATGTATAATTTACAAGATGTAATTCCGATAAATCTATATCATTAGATACAAGATTTTTCTTTATAAGATTAGTTTCTATCAATGATATCGTAGAAAAAGCCCAACATACGCCATAACTCCCCTGATCTCTTACATCAGGAAGATTTGCAGTTTTATATGTGCTTGGATATGCAGCTGCCTTTGTAATCTCTGTTCCATCTATATAAGAATAATTATCATTAAGGACATCTGGTATTATCTGATATTCTTCATCTAATTCCCTATAACCTGTTGCGTGATAATTCTCATTAATATATGCTGTTTCATTCTGATAATTCAGATACGCATCTTTGCTGTCATTATCAGCAGCAAATGTTAATGCTGATGATGTGACAATCATATTAACCGCAAGAATACCCGCTAATATTTTACTTACATATTTCTTGTTCATATTGTACCTCTTTTCTTTTATACTCTGTATGCCCGTCCATTTACTATGTTATATCTTACACCATTGTATACATATGAGCCATTATTATCTGTTGTTAATGCTATGTCATAAGAATCATCGGCTGAATAGTGTATATTCTGCCATTCCACTTATCAACCCTTACATAATTAGCATAATAACGTGTTGACACAGCTAACTCCTGTACTCCACTGCCCGACACCTGTTGTGCCGGTATAATGCTTACTGTCCCAAATATAAGCATAATGCTTAACACTGTTGAAACAATTCTTTTAATATTGCTATCAGCCATATAATTCCTCCGTTTCTATTTTTTAATTTTCATATACTTGTCTTATGTAACAATATTAATTTTTACCTAATTTTATCAAACCAATATCTTTATATAAAATTCTTATGCTATTATTCACGTCTACAAGTAAGTCTAATTTTATATATATTATATTATATATGAGATTATAAGTAAACAAAAAATGGTCTATGTTCTGACTTTTAATAACCAGCATTTTCACTAAATATTCAGTAAAAATGCTGATTATTAAAAATAAGTTAACATAAACCAGTTTATAATCTATTTTTTCAAAATTGTCCAATGTATATTATTATTTATTGCATAATTATGAGCATAACTATTCTCAATTACCCTCATACAAAGCTATGTATCCATAAACACGATCCAACATATTTTTATAGTATATGTATTTTTTTGTAAGTACATTATAAATCAGGATACTATTCTTTTTATGAATGGTATTTTCTTTAATAACAATGTAATTATATATCCACATATAAAAATAATGATACAGTAAATAAATGCATACAACATTCGTGGTATTGGTATTATATCTTGAAACAACTTACTAATATATCTTGTTATAGCTGTATGATCCTTAATATATATGTGTGTAAGATAAATTCCAAAGGTACATCCCCCCAATGAAATAATCTGTTTACTAATTTTAGAAAGGAGCTGCGATTTATCATTTAAATACTGACATGTAACAAATACCGTTATACAGTTAATCAATACAAACGTATCGTGAAATGCCTGAGAACTCTCTTCATTACATACCCCCATAACTGATGCCCTATAATATGTCAAATAACATGACATAAAAATAGTACATATATTAATACCCCAGAGAATTAAAATTCTTTTTTTGTTCCAAAATTCCTTCACTCTATAACTAAGAAAATAACCCATTAATGGAAATATTACTATATTAGATGTTATCCATCCTAAATCAATATTATTATTTAATGTGTATCTTCCCCGCCATAAAATATACTGTAAGCTTGGAATAATCATTTTAAAAGTGATATATAAAATAGTCATATATATATAATCTTTATTGCTAAGACTCTGTGCAATCTTCTGTAATAAAGGCAGACATATTAATAATGCAATATATACATATAAATACCAGAATGAAAAATTCCAGTTATAAACATAAAGCTGTCTGAAAAATCGCACAATATTAAAAGCTTCAACCCCTTCTTTTACTAAAACCATATAATAAAAAAATGACCATATTATCAAAATACAACATATGTGTAACACCCTGTGTTTCCATAAATATCTAAGCGATTCCTCTTTACGGTTTAACATAAGTGCCCCTGTTATCATAAAAAAAAGTGGAACTGATATTTTACAAAATACCGAAATAAACAGATATATCCAATATTGAATACTTCGTGGCTCATAAGATGCAAACAAAAAATATCCCATAGTACCTGTATGATTAAAAATCACAAAAAATACAGCTATAATCCTTATAAGTTCTATATCCAATCTTTTATTATCCATGTTGTATTTCCTTTCCAGGTAGTAACCCTATAAAATGGGATTTTATATCAAAATCCAGCATATACATACTAAATGCTATGCTGGATTAAATCAATTAATTTATTTTATCTTGTTCCATATGCAATATTAACGTCACAGCCGCCTGCTATTCCAGGAACTCCTGCTGTACTTGAGTACTGCCACATTCTGTAATTATATTTTTCTTTATCAGGAACAGCATCACCTTCCTGCCATACTCTACCTGTTTCATCATAATCATTCCAATACCAGGCAAGCCATATATCATAACTTGAAGATAATTTTTCTGTATCAACATAATTAAGATAATCATATTTGTTGATATATATCATAGGGTCATATCCCCTATTTTTTACTGTATCACAAAATGCTACACTCATTGCTGTACGTAATTCACTATTACTGCGCAAATCCTGAGTTCTATAACCGCTTGTTGTTTCCCAATCAAATACAACTGGATATGAGATATTATAACCAGCAATTAAATCACAAATATAATTAGCTTCTTCAATAGCTTCATCTACAGACATTGCCTGAGAGAAGAAATATACTCCTACCTGTAAACCATTGGAAAGTGCACCTTTTATATTCTCTTCATAATACTTATCTATATAAAGACTTCCATCATCACCTATAGATCTTCCAGCAACTTTTACCATTGCGAATTTGTAACCTGCATTTGCTACTTCCGCCCAGTTAAGTACGCCTTCTCCATTGTCATTATTATGGTGTGATACATCTACCCCTTTAATTATACCAGATATACCTTCTTTAGATACAACCCAGCCTGATTTTACTGTATATATGCAATCTGACTGATTAATTGTTCCAGAATAATCAAAATCGACTTTTCCATCCTTTATGTAAAATTCACCATTCTCATTGGAAGCAATACCTGTAAACTTAAAATTAACAATACCTGACTCTATTTTCCACCAGCCATTAGCATTCTCTCTAATACCTGTATAATCATATCTTACTTTGCCGTTCTCTACATATACCCAGACATCTCCATCCTGAATAACATTTGTATAACCAAAATCCACGCCACCATTTGATACATACATTCTTCCGTTATCACTATCAGCTAAACCAGTATAATCAAAATTAACTTTACCGCCTTCTATCTTCCACCAGCCATATTCATTCTCGGCTA
>FONU01000046.1 GCA_900112995.1 [Lactobacillus] rogosae
AACAAGGGGCAAAATGAATGCTTCTGAATCGTGCAAGTGTTGCATGGTCAGGTGCAGAATGCCCTTCTAAAAGAAACATGAAATTGATATCTCTTTTGCAGTTTAATTCCATAGAACGGAATGAATAATCGCCATTCATGTAAGAGTATAAAACAATCTTCAAAAGTGTTCTTGGCGATAAAGAATTTATTCTATCATAAGTAGAATATAGATCAGTCAAATCCATCTCCTCTACAAACTGACTAAGTAACCGCACAGAATCATTCTTAGGAATAATTGTTTCTAATTTGAGTGGAAGTTTTAGTTGATATCCACTCTGATTTAACGTATAATCTTTTTGTAATTTATTATGTAATAGCATACTAATATTTTACCATAAATCCCAGGTTTTTCGAAGCCTGGGATTTATTTTTTTAGGTTATATACCGCCTTAACATAAAAGAAGGGGCACCGCACTAATTTCTTAGTGCGACAGCCCCATCTTATACCTATATCTAAAATCCTGGTTTCACTTCGTATAACTTGCCATCAACCTTAAGACTAACCGCACATAACGCTATGCAGCCACGCTTAATACGTATGCCTTTTATCCTTTCAGCTACCTGGACTGCCATATTTCCACCATACTTTCCATCACCAGCAACCGGCATGTTTCTTGAAGCAAGCTGGACACGTATCTGATGATGTCTGCCTGTTATAAGATGAATATCCAGCCTTGATATGTCTGCTTCTTCATCATAAGAAAGAAGCCTGTACTTAAGTATTGCTTCCTTAGAACCCGCCGTTCCTTTTGAAACTACCGATGATTCATTATTCTTTGCATCTTTTATAAGATTATCCACAAGTTCGCCCTCATCAGAATCTGGTTTTCCACATACAAGCACCTGGTAATGTTTACATAGTGTTCCTTTTTGAATAAGTAAAGACAATCTTGCTGCTTCCTTTTTATTCTTAGCCATAAGCACAAGCCCTGATACAGGACGGTCAAGTCTGTTTATTATAGCTGCGTAAGCTTCTTCACCCTTGCTTTTTCTATATGTAAGAACTTCACTTACAAGATCCATCTCAACTAATAATTCCAATACTCTTAATCCACTTTGTAAAAAGTACTTTCCACTCACCAGTCTGTGCAAAATCATCACCACAGCCATAACCATGGCCACCTGTTCTGAATATATGAAGTTCAGCACTTACACCGGCTTTTCTTGCTGCCATATAAAAGCCCACACTGTTCTCAGACAATGTTGTTCTGTCATCATCCGTTTCACATATAAATACTGGCGGCATATCCGGTCTTACAAGCTTATCCGGATTATACTTATGCAGTATCTTTGCCTTACTGTCACTGATTCTCTCAAGCACCTGTTCCTCAGACATATATCTTTTGCCTGCTTCAATACAATCGTCAATACTTATAACCGGATATGAACAAACAGCAAAATCTGGTCTTGCTGATAGTTTATCATATTCATCCTTATACTTATAATCCGCATACACATCACTTTCATACGCTGTTGATAATAACGCTGCCATAAAGCCTCCTGCTGAAAAGCCCATAACGCCTATCTTAGCTTCATCTATACCGAATTCCTGTGCCCTTCCTCTTATAACTCTCATTGCGCGCATAGCATCTATAAGTGGGACATCCTCTGCATTATCATGTTCATCTGATGGAAGTCTGCATTCAAGAACAAATGCAGCTATTCCCATACTATTAAGCCACTTTGCAACATCTTCACCTTCAAAGTTGTATACAAGGCGTCTGAACGCACCTCCTGGAATAATCAATACTGCCGGAATCCTTTGTCTGTCTGTACTGTTACCAATACCATCAGGTATATAAGGAACAATATCCGGATCTGTAATGTTCTGCACTATATGCTTTACTCTTCCATCAGGCATATCTTCAGTGTAATATTTTCTTGTAAGCTTAAGGTTCTGCGAACCCGGAGCCCCATGCTCAAACAGCCTTATCTTGTTTACTGGTGACTTAAACACCTCATTCTGCGTATCTGTCATATCTACTCCCCCCTGCTCTCAAGAAACAAAAGCTTATTAGCCTGTATGCTCAGCTCATCATAATGCATAAGCATATCACTCTCTTCATATTCTTCCGGAATCACTTTATAGCCTTCAAACCTTATAAGATTCTTGAAATATTCTTCCACATCTGCTGTCTGCTTAACAACAACCTCACTGAATGCCACTTCCTCTTCTGACTCCTGAAAATCTGGTCTGTAAAGAAGCTCACCGGTAATTATATTTTCTTTATTGGCTACAAATACGGCTTTGGCATAATATTTGTTACTGTCCGTTGTCGCAAGACGTATTCTTCTTAGTGGTGCCATCGTCTTATCATTCATGGCATTCGCTTTCCTGACTTCTTCTGAATCAAAATATTCCTTTTCAATTATCATATTTAACCTTCTTTCTGTCATATAAATCACTCATAGTTTTACAATATCCAAAACAGGACGATATATTTAAGGTTCTTAATTGATATATGTTCTAAACAGGCTTTTGTATCAGAGAAAACTATTTTTCCATTTTTTAGCCCCCAAAATGGAATTTATTTTTTCACTTTCTTTTCCACAGTTTTGCATTAAATAAATTCATTTTCTTCTTTTCACCTTGCTTCTTTTTGAAAAATTATATTTCCTTTTTTATGAAGAATTTCGGAAATTAGATTTGCGTGATACAAAGAAGTAATTGTCTACCACTAGACTAACTCACATAGTGCTAAACGTCAATTATTTCTTACCATTATATTTCATCTGGTCTGACTTCTGTTGAATTAACTTCACGCACCATCTGCATCATATAATTTTTATTCATATCACCATTATCAGGAACTAATATAAGTTCGTGTATGCTGCTTGGTAAAACATATAGCCCTTTACAATTATTACCAGTTTAATCCTTCACCTTATTTAAACAATCCTTTAAAATGTCTGTGTTATCGTAAAGCAATAAAGATACCCCGAATGTTCTGTCTTTATTAGATAGCACATAAAGGCTTGTATCAAAATCATCTTTATCCATATAAGGGTATAACTTTTCTGCTATATTAAAAAATTCTGGTGTATTTTGTTCCATAGTATTCTTATAAGCATAATCCCACAATTTATTTACGGCATCATTTTTATCTATTCCCCATATGTCTAACATCTGATTAGTAATAGTTGCAGGAGCACCACGTTCAATCTGTAAGTAATACATTACCGACAAATCATCTGTAATAGGGAAGTGTGGAGCATTACTGAATAATTTTTTATTTGCCTGTGTATTAACAATTATAAGAACATAACTGCAGATGCTGGTTATGAGAGCGAGGAAAACTATCTGTTTCTTGAAGCTAATAATCAGATAG